>MGDP01000189.1:2199-14714 GCA_001790955.1 Candidatus Tectomicrobia bacterium RIFCSPLOWO2_12_FULL_69_37 | reverse complement strand
CCCGTGGTGCAGGCTCCGCGCCAGTTGGGAGCCACGGGTCCGCAGGCGGCGTTGATGCAGGCCTGGCGGTTGGCCGGGGGCACGGTGTTGCAGGCCCGCCGCTGGGCGACGTTCGTGGGCGGCCCGATCGGCGGAACGGGCGGCCCGGCCGGCGGCCCGGCGGCGAACATGGCGGCCCCGGCCGTGCACATCCCGCGGAAGAACGGGGAAACGGCGTTACAAGCGTTCGTGACGCAGAGGATGCGGGAGGGGCCCGCGGCAACGTTGTTACAGGCCCGCCGGGCGGCGATCTGCGCCGGGGTCGGCGGCGGCCCGAGCGGCGGCGGCGGCGGCGCTTGGGCCAGGACGGCCTCGGCCGCGAGCAGCAAGAGCCCGCCCGCGAACATTGTGGCGGCGACAATGCGTTTCATCCTTCTTCCTCCTCGGCTGCGGGAGCGGGAAACCCCGGCTGCACACATCCGGAAGCATTCCCGTTGCTCCGTGAATGGTTTCACGATAGCACAACCGGCGAGGCCGGGAGCCCGAAATTCGCTTCAGAAAAGTGATCCAGGTCACCGATCGGGTCTCAAACTGCGCCGGGCGGCGCCGCTTTCGCCGCCGATTCGCTTGGAGGAGCGCTTGACCCGCAGCGCCGCGGTCCGAGGCGAAGGGAAGAAGGAAAGGGGACAAAAAACCGCCCCCCGGAGTCTCCTCCGGAGGGCGTTGGGGTTCGATGCCTACGGTGCGGCTCGGCTAGTTCGTCGGCTTGGGCTTGGGACCTCGCTTGGGCAGCGCGGCCTTGGCCTTGGGCGCGGCGGGGAAGGCGGCGGCGACGCAATCGGCCTCGGCCTTTCCATCATAGATCTGGCGGCACAGGTTGACCACCTCGTTGCGCAGGCTGCTGAGCTGGGCCCGCTTCTGGTTCAGCAGGGCCACCGTGGGCTTGCCCACCGTGGGCTTGCCCGCGACGGGCGGCTTGACCGGGGGCTTCACGGGCGGCTTGGGCCGCACGACGGGCTTGGGCCCGGGCTTGGGAGCCGGCTTGGCCGCGAAGGCGCCGGTCCCGTTGATGCAGGCCTGCTTGTTGGCCGCGATGACGGGGGCGCAGGCCTTCTCGATGCAGGCCTTGCGCTGGGCCGGGTCCTTGATGTTGTTGCAGGCCAGCCGGGCCTGGACGTTCTGCGGCCGCGGAACGAGCGGCCTGACCGGCTGGGCGGCCTGGGCGGCGCCCGCGGCGAACAGGAAACCGGCGGTGGTGAAAACGGCGGCGATGGTGCGTTTCATTCTTCTTTCCTCCACTCTCGTTTGGAACGGGACGACGATCCGGAGGAGCGTCTCGCTCTTACCCGTTCCTTCCATGTAGGGGCGGGAGCATATCACAACAGGGCCCGGGGGAGTTGTGACGGTAGTGCAAAGCGAGTGAGCTAGGTCACCGTTTTCGTATCAAATCGGGACGGGGAGGCTTCCCCGCCCGGCCGTTTCGCCTGCCGGAGGGCCGTTAGCGGTATTTCCAGCGGAGCAGCCGCCGCTCCAGGAGGTCGGCGGCGCCGAAGAGGAGCAGCACGAAGGCGATGACGAGGAGGACGAGGGCGATCGAGAGGGCGGCGTTGTAGGTGCTCTGGGCGAAGGAGAGGAGGTAGCCCAACCCCCGGCTCGAGGCCACGAACTCCCCCACTACCGCGCCCGTGAAGGCGAAGCCCACGGCCACCTTCATCCCCCCCATGACCCAGACCACGACCGAGGGGAGGTAGACCTCCCGCAAGAGCACCCACCGGCCCCCGCCGAGCGTCTTGACGCGCTCGATGAGGCGGCGGTCCACGTCCTTGATGCCGCTGTAGACGGCGAAGAACATCACGACCGCCACCAGCACGAACGAGAGCGCGACCTTGGACTCGATGTCGATCCCCAGCCAGATGACGAAGAGCGGCGCCAGGATGACGCGCGGCACCGCGTTCAGGAGGATCATCACCGGCACGAGGAGCTCGGCCACGTAGGCGGCGAGCGCCCCCGCGAAGCCCAGCACCGCCCCCGCCCCGATGCCCGCCAGCAGGCCCAGGAAGGCGGCGAGGAAGGTGGCGTAGAGGTGGGGCCAGATCGAGCCCTCGCTCAGGAGCGTCAGGAGCACCCCGCCCACCTTGGAAGGAGGCGGAAGGAAGAAGGGGTTGACGAGGCCCGCGCGCGCGGCCCCCTCCCAGAGCGCCAGGAAGGCGGCGAGGGCGGCGAGCTGGCGGGCCCAGGCGCGGTTCGGGCTCACGCCTCCCGCCTCAGGGGCTGGATGGTGGCGGCGTGCAGCTCCCCCACCTCCTCGGAGAGGTCCTGCCAGAGCCGGCCCAGCAGGGGGCCGAAGGCCGGGTGGGCGCGCGCCTGGACGAGGTCGCGCGGCCGGGGGATGGGCACGTGGTAGCACTCGCGCACCGAGGCGCGCGGGCCCTGGGAGGCCTCCTCCAGGTCGTGGGTGACGAGGAGGACGGAGAGCTTCTCGTGCTCCACCCAGCGCAGGAGGTCCTGGGTGAGGCGGTGGCGCACGATGGCGTCGAGGGAGGCGAAGGGCTCGTCCATCAGGAGGAGGCTCGGCCTGAGCGCCAGCACCTGGGCGATGGCCACGCGCTTGCGCTGGCCGCCGCTCAGCTCGCGGGGGTAGCGCTCCTCGAAGCCGGCGAGCCCCATCCGCCAGAGCCAGGAGACGGCCTCCCGGCCGGCTTCAGGCTTGGAGGCGCCGCGCGCGCGTAGGCCGAGCGCCACGTTCTCCCGGGCGGTGCGCCAGGGGAGGAGGGCGTCGTCCTGGAAGAGGATGCCCACCTGGCCCAGCCCGGCGGCGAGGTCGATCAGGCCCGCTTTGGGCCGCTGGAGCCCCATGACGACGCGCAGGAGGGAGGACTTGCCCGAGCCCGAGGGCCCGACCAGGCTGGTGAACTGCCCGGTCTCCACCTTCAGGCTCGCGCCCTCCAGGACGGGCTCGGCCCCGTAGGAGAGGGTGACCTTCGAGACGCGGAGCATCTCCCTCAGCCTCCCAGGACCTTCAGGTCGAGGACGCCTTCGGCCTTCACCTCGGGCTTGAGGAGGCCCGCCTCCCTGTGCGAGTTGGCCACGCGGAGGGAGGCAGCCAGGTCGATCCTGGCGTTGTCGGGGTAGAGGGACTTGCGGTAGCGGCCCAGGGCGGCGGCGAGCCGCTGGGTGTTCCCGCCCGCGACCATCGCCTTGGGGAGGGCGCCGATGAGCTTCTCGACGGGCTCGGTGCGCGTCGCCCGGAGGGCTTTGCCGAGGGCGCGGGCGAGGCGCCGCATCTCGTCGAGGCGCTGGTCGCGCTCGGCGGAGCGGACGGCCACCCCCATGAACTCGTAGGGGCCGCCGAGGTACTTGTTGGCGTCCCCGATGTCCATCGTGTTGACGATGACGCGCGAGCCGGCCTCGGTCAGGAGCGAGAGGGCGGGCTCCTGCACCATGCCCGCGTCCACCTGCCCGAGGCGCAGGGCGTCGAAGAGGTTGGGGCCCAGGATGGCGAAGCGCACCTTCTTCGCGTCGGCCCCCGCCTGCTTCATGAGATAGAGGACCAGGATGTGGTCGGCGTTCCCCAGGGCGGAGATGCCGACCAGGCGGTTCTCCAGGTCCTTCACGCCCTGGATCTCCTTCGCCCGCGCGGGCGCGGTCGCCAGCGCGAAGAGCGGCAGGCGGCCGGTCGAGGCGAAGCGGACGATCTTGGCCCCGCGCGCGTAGGCCTGGAGGGCCACGTCGAAGGCGGTGGCGGCGTAGTCCACCGCGCCGCCCACGAGGGCCTGCATGGCGGCGCCGCCCCCGCGCGTGTAGACGAGCTCGACGTCGAGCCCCTCGGCCTTGAAGTGGCCCTCGGCGCGGGCGACTTCGTAGGGGACGATGCACAGGAGCTGGCTGCAGAAGGCGAGGCGGATCTTCTTGGCCGGCGCGGCCTCGGCCGCCGCGAGGCCCCCCGAGGCCACGAGGGCGCCCCCGGCGACGCCCAGCATCCCGCGCAGGACGGTCCTGCGGTCGAGGCCCTGGGCCCCCCCGGAACTTTGGCAGCTTGTGCCTTCGCAGCAGTCCATGAAACATCCCTCCGTCAACCGGCAGTGCGTCTGCGGTAGAAAGCGACAAGCCAACTAGGCATTATTTTAAAAAACTAAATCAAAATAATCAAGAATAAAGATGAAATTTTCCGGGCCATTCGGTGGCAGCAGTCACTGGCATGTAAGGTATTTTTTTTCAATTAGTTATATGGGCAATTCGCTGAGAGGACAAAAAACGGGGGCGGCCATCGGCCGACCCCCGTCTTCGTCTGGGGCCAAAACCTACTTGAAGCTCTCCAGGCACTTCGCCTTCTCGGCGGCGTTCTTGAGCTGGTTGCAGCGGGAGCGGCCCTGCGACTTGGTGTTGTTGAGCCGCGACTGCGCGGCGGAGACGTTTTTCCCCTGGGAGGTGAGCCTGGTGTTGAGGCTCTTGAGCTGGTTGTTCAGGCTGTTGAACTGGCTCTTGAGCGAGGCGATCTGGCGGCTAAGGTTTTCGATCTGGCCGGAGATGCCGCCGCGCTTCTGCTGGAGGGCGTTGAGCTGGCCGCGGATATTGGTCAGTTGCTTCTGGGCGTTTTCGAGCTGGGTGTTCTGCGACTTGCTCTGGTTCTGGAGGTTGGTGATTTGCTGCTTGAGGTTTTCTTCGGGGGTGGCCCCCTGGGCCCCGGACGTCCCCAGGGCGAGCGCGAGCACGGCGGCGGAGAGGATCAACATGCGTTTCATGGCGGCTCCTCTTCCCTTCGGGTAAGTAGTGGGCGTGGCTTCTCAATTCGAGAATATAGGCCGATCGCAGCCGGATCGCCGCGAAGATATCAGGGGAATTTCGCGGAATCTGTAACTTGGGTCACAAAAAGCCGGCCCGCCCCCGGCGGGAGGGCGGGCCGGGCGGTCAATGGGGATGGGTGCGCGCCTACACCCCGAACGCCTTGCGGAACTTGTCCTGGGTTTCCTTGCTCTTTTTCTGTTGCTCCTCGGGGGTGAGGTCGAGGAGCTTGAGGCTCTTCAGGTCAGGCAGGGCCTTGGGGTACTTCACCCCGGGATGGCCCACGTATAGGTTCTGGTCGGCGAGAATCTGCTGGGCCTCGAGGCTGAAGATGAAATCCGAGAACACCTTCGCCGCGCTGGGGTTGGGGGCCTTCTTCATGACGCCGTAGGGCATGGTGTTCAGGGGCACCCCCTCGGGCGGATAGACGGCCTTGAGGGGCTCGCCCTTCTTGACCGCGTTCAGGATGGCGTAGAGGGGGCTGCCCGTCGCCACGTCGGACTCCCCGCGCGCCACGATGGGGATGCCGGCCAGGCTGGACTGCTGGATCTTGGGCTTGAGGGCGGCCAGCTTCTCGAAGTAGCCCCAGCCCAGGATCTTCTCCAGGAGAATGATCTGCGTGGTGATGTTACCGCTGTAGGAGGGGTGGGCCTGGAGAAGCTTGCCCTGCCAGCGGGTGTCGGCGAGATCCTTCCACGACTTGGGGGCCTCGGCCGCGCTCACCTTCTTGGTATTGTAGAAGGGGACGACCACGGTGGCGCGCCAGTAGTTCCAGTAGCCGTGGTCGGTCACGAAGGCGGAGTGGAACTTGTCCGTCCCCTTGGGCTTGTAGGAGGCGAGGTGGTCCTTGCGGAGGCTGAGGAAGTGGCCCGTGTTCGCCGAGTCGAAGACGTCCGCAACGAACACCCCGCTCTTGGCTTCCTGGAGGATGCGCCGGTAGAGGGGCCCCGAGCCGTCCCGGTGGACGGTGCAGGTGACGCCCAGGTTCTTCGCGTTGAACTTCTTGCACGCGTTCTGGGCCACTGCCGTGGCCACGGCGGTGTACCAGGTGACCTTGCCCTCCTTCTTGGCCGCCCGCATGACGGCGTCATCCGCCGCGATGGCGGGGGCGGCCAGCGCCAGGGCGGCCAGGCAGAAGGCGAGATGTCGGCGGGTGCGCATCAAGGTTCTCCTCTCAAAAGGCAGGAAGACGGTCCGAGGGTGCGGCCCCTTCGCCCGCCGTTCCATGCACAGCGATTTCCTTAGGTGGCAAGGGGAAGATTGCAGGGTTTCCCGGGGCCGCGTCAAGGAGGCCTCACACCTCCACCGACACCCCCACGCTGGAGAAGAGGAACCGCTCGCCGAAAGCGGCCATCATGCGTGCGGCCACCTTCTGGCCGGTGCAGTGGGAGACGCCCATGCGGCCGATGTCGTAGCGGAGAAGGGCTTCCAGGCTCAGGTCCTGCTGCTCGCTCCCGACGGGGCCCAAGTGGGTGCCGCCGATGACGGTGTGGAAGCGGGATTTCCCCGTCTTTTCGATGATGTAGTCGAGGATGTTGACGATCCCCGCGTGGGAGCAGCCGAGGACGACGAAGAGCCCCTCCGGCGTGTCCACCACCACCGTCTGATCGTCCCGGATGGGGTCCACCACGAGCTCGCCCTTCGAGTTCTTGTGCTTGAGGTGCGGGTCGCCGGCCTCGAAGGCGTGGCGGCGGGGCACCTCGCCCGTCATGAAGATGCCCTCCTCGACCTCCCGCCAGCCGGGCTGGAGCCGGAAGTCCGCCCCCGCCGCCTCCAGCACCGGCCGGGCATGGGGGGTGCCGATGTGGCGGGGCTTCCCCCTCCGGGTGCTGTAGCTCTCCTTGAAGAGGTCGGGATGGGCGTGGACCGCACCCCCTCCCCCTTGGGCCCCCCGCGCATGGCCCGCAGGGCGTCGAGGAGACCGCCGGTGTGGTCCGAGTGGTGGTGGCTGATCAGGACGGCCCGGGCCGAGGCCAGGGGGACGTTGAAGAAGGCCGCGTTGTTCGGGAGGGCCTTGCCCTGCCCCGTGTCGAAGAGGAAGGCCCCCCAGGGGGTTTCGAGCCAGACCGACCAGCCGTGCTCGGCGATGGCGCCGATGTTCTCGTAGACGGCGTTCTCGCAGAGCACGGTCGCCTTCACGCGCATGAGGGGGCCTCCTCGATGGGGGAAAAACCGCGGCCGGATGCCCCGAGTCTAGCACAACCTCCCCGCCACCCCCCAAAAGCCCCTTGCGCCCGCCGCCGGGCGTGGTAACCTATTATCGATCAAGGCCTCCCGCCCGGATGTCGCCCGGATCAACTGCCGCGCCATGAGACTGAATTTGGGTTCTCCACGCCTGCCTTCCGCCGATCTGGAGGTGTTCTGATGCCCTCGCCGCGCGTGGGGTTCCTCTGCCTCGTGTGCGCCGCCCTTCTCGCGCTGCCCGGCGCGGCCCCGGCCGCCCAGCGGGCGCCCGCCGCCCCCGCGCCCAAGGCCGAGGAGCCGCCCCGGTTCAAGGCGGCCCTCCTCATGGAGGCCGACTCGGGCCAGGTGCTCGAGGAGCAGAACGCGGACGAGAAGGTCATCCCGGCCTCGATCGTCAAGATGATGGTCATGCTCCTGGTGGCCGAGGCGGTGGGGAAGGGCGTCCACAAGCTCGATGAGACGGTCCTCACCTCGGCGGCGGCGAGCAAGATCGGGGGCTCCCAGGTCTACCTCAAGCAGGGGGAGAAGTTCTCCCTGGGCGAGCTGCTGAAGACGATCTCCGTCGTCTCGGCGAACGACTCCTCCCACGCCGTCGCCGAGCACGTCGCGGGCTCGACCCAGGCCTTCGTCCGGCTCATGAACGAGCGGGCGAAGCAGCTCGGCATGAAGAACACCCTCTACCACTCCGTCCACGGGCTCCCTCCCGGCCCCGGGGAGGAGGCCGACTACACCTCCGCGCGCGACACCGCCATCCTCGCCCGCGAGATCGTCAAGCACCCCATGCTTCTCAAGTGGACCGCCACCATGAAGGACACCTTCCGCGACGGGAAGTTCGGCCTCCTCAACACGAACAGCCGCCTGCTGCGCGCTTTCCAGGGGATGGACGGCATCAAGACGGGCTACTACGGCGAGGCGGGCTTCAACCTCTGCGCCACGGCCAAGCGGGGCAACCTGCGCCTCATCTCGGTGGTGCTGGGCTCGCCCAAGCGCCCCATCCGGGACCGCGAGACGAGCCGCCTCCTCCTCCAGGGCTTCCGCCTCTACAAGAAGGAGGTCTTCTTCGCCAAGGTGAAGGAGCTCGACAAGCCGATCCCGGTCCAGGGCTCGAAGAAGAAGGCTGTCTTTCTCAAGCCCGAGGGCACCGTCTCCGTCCTCGTGAAGCGCCTGGAAGCACCCCAGGCGAAGAACCGCCTGAAGCTCTCCAACCCGATCCAGGCGCCCCTCGCCAAGGGGCAGAAGGTGGGTGAGATCGAGGCCGTGGTGGGGGACCAGGTCATCGCCAAGACCGCCCTCCTCGCCACCGAGGACGTGCCCAAGATGACCCTGCTCGACCGGCTCATGTTCTGGAAGTAGCGGGCTTCCGCGTTTCCCGCCGCGCTCCGGAATCCCGCCCGTCCCTGGCGCGGGATTCCGGAAGGCGGTTCGTATTTGAAATCTCCATTCTGGGTATCTATAGTGCCGATATAAGGTTCCGTGCCGTAACCGGCGCCGGTGTCCGAATCCGAAAAACCGCGATTCCTCGATCCCGCAGAAGGGACCGCCCATGCCCGATCCTTCGGTCGAGACCCGCCAGGAATCCCCATCGCGCGAGGAGCTGGCCCGCCGCTACACCGAGGTGCGCCGCTTCAGCGGCCACATCTGCGGGCCCCTCTCGCCCGAGGACTGCGTCATCCAATCCATGCCCGACGTGAGCCCCACCCGCTGGCACCTGGCCCACGTCACCTGGTTCTTCGAGACCTTCGTCCTCACTCCCTTCGATGGGGGCTACCGGCCCTGCCATCCGGACTACGTCTACCTCTTCAACTCCTACTACAACGCCGTGGGCCCCCAGTTCCCCCGGCCCCAGCGCGGGCTCGTCTCGCGCCCCGGCCTGGCCGAGGTCCACGCCTACCGCCGCTACGTGGACGAGGCGATGGCGAAGTTCCTCGAGGCCGCCCCGGAGGAGACGCTGGCCGGAGCCGCCCCCATCCTCGAGATCGGCCTCCAGCACGAGCAGCAGCACCAGGAGCTCATCCTGACCGACATCAAGCACGTCCTCTCCATCAACCCCCTCTGCCCGGCCTACCGCGGGCGGGCACCCCAGCCCCCGGCGAAGGCCGCTCCGCTCCGGTGGGCCTCCTTTGGGGAGGGGGTGCGCCGGATCGGCCACGCGGGCGGGGGCTTCGCCTTCGACAACGAATCCCCCCGCCACCGCCAGTTCCTCGAACCCTACGAGCTGGCCTCGCGCCCGGTGACAAACGGGGAGTTCCTGGACTTCATGCGCGACGGGGGCTACGCGCAGCCCGCCCACTGGCTCTCCCTCGGCTGGGCGAAGGCGCAGGAGGAGGGCTGGCGCGCTCCGCTCTACTGGGTGGAGCGCGAGGGCGTCTGGGGGCAGTTCACCTTGGCGGGGCTCCAGCCGGTGGACCCCGCCGAGCCCGTCTGCCACGTGAGCTACTTCGAGGCCGACGCCTGCGCCCGCTGGGCCGGGGCGCGGCTCCCCACCGAGGGGGAGTGGGAGGCGGCTTCGGAGGGGCTCCCCCTCGAGGGCAATTTCGCCGATGGCGGACGCTGCCACCCCGCCCCCGCGCCCCAAGGCGCCAAGTGCCTCGCCCAGATGTTCGGGGACGTCTGGGAGTGGACGTCCAGCTCCTACGCCCCCTACCCGGGCTACCGGGCGGCCGAGGGCGCGCTCGGGGAGTACAACGGCAAGTTCATGTGCAACCAGTACGTCCTGCGGGGGGGCTCGTGCGCCACCTCGCGGAACCACGTCCGCCGCACCTACCGCAACTTCTTCCCCCCCGAGGCGCGCTGGCAGTTCATGGGCTTCCGCATCGCGCGGTGAGGAGCCTTCTCCCGGCCGCCGGTTCCCCTCTTCGCGGGCGCGCGCACGGCCCTGAATCATTTGAAATTTCGATTTCACCTATATACTATTTCGATGTCGATGGTTTTCCTGCGGATGTGCTCCTCCGGGTGGGGCCCTCCCGCCGGCCCCTCCGTTTTCGAGGGAAACGCGCATGAAGACCGTGGTGGTGGTCAACTCCGAGGGCATGGGGCAGGGGAACCCCGCCCTGGCCCGGCGCCTGATGCTCCCCTTCCTGGAGCAGCTCAGGCGGCACGACCACGTGGACGCCTTCGTCCTCTACAACACCGGGGTGAAGCTGGCCGCCGAGGGCTCGGAGTTGATAGGCCCGCTGGCCGCCCTCCACGAGAAGGGCACCGATGTCCTCTGCTGCGGCACCTGCGTGGGAGCCCTGGGGCTGGAAGGGAAGATCCGGGCCGGGCGGGTGAGCAACATGGAGGAGATCGTCAAGACCCTCATGGGGGCGGAGAAGACCGTCACCCTCTGATCGGGAGGGAAATCATGCCGGACGCGCCCAAGGCCACGGCCAAGGCGGCCTCCGTCCTCGCGGGGCCTGGGCGGGCGATCTGCGAGGTGCGGGGCCACCGCTACCCGCTCGACGCCCCGCCCCTCATCGGGGGGCCGAACGAGGAAGTGAACCCCGTCGAGGCCATGGTGGCCGCCCTCGCCGCCTGCGGCGCGCTCTTCCTCCAGCACCTCTCCCAGGCGATGGGCGTTCCCCTCGGCTCGGTGCGCACCGAGGCCGAGGGCGACTTCGACCCGCGCGGGGTGAAGGGGGAGGGCCCTGACCCCATCCTCTCCGCCGTGCGGCTGCGCTACCTCGTGACGGCCGGCGCGGGGACGGACCGCAAGGGGGTGGAGCGCCTCATCGAGGCCTTCCGGGCGCGCTGCCCGGTGCACCGCACCTTCTCGAAGGCCGTCTTCATCCAGGAAGAGATCGTCCTGCGGTAGAAAAACACAAAAAGAGAGCGGGGCGTTGCGCCCCGCTCCTTTTTGCGCATTCTCTTTTGTCCCGGTCGTTGCCGGGTAAGGGCGGATAGCCGCCCTGTCGTGGGTCGTCAGCCTTCCTCTTCCCTCCCTGCCCGGCCGACGAGTGGGGCGAGGGAGGACGGGAACTCGGCTCGTGTCTCTCTTTTGCGTGTCCGCTTCATCCGTGCCCTCCTCTGCAGGTTCGACCCTGCGTTCTTGGAGCGCCTGCCCCCATCGCTCCATTGGGAGCCTCGCGCGGGCTGTTGCCCGGGGCTCCCGTCCCCCCGGCCGCTGCCGGGTGCGCGCCGGATACGCCGGCTTGCGTCTTGGGACCTTCGCGGTGGCGTCCCCGTACGATCAATATGGGAGCGCGCGCGCCTCCGCGCAAGGGAAATGAGAACCGGAAATTCCCTTGCGCCGGTGCGGTGAATACCGTTTCGCCGGGCCGCGGGGGCCGTTAAAATTTTCCGCGCGAATAAAAACGAGCGGGGCATCTCACCCCGCTCGATGTGCTCTCTGTCTCTTGCGGCCGGGGAGAATGTCCCCATTGGCCGCGCCGGACGGTTAGCCGCCCGTCATGGTGCGCCGGCCATCCGGATGTCTCCGGTATTCCCTCCCCGCCCGACCGGCGCGCGGAGCCGGGGAGGCCTCGAACTGCACTTGCAGCACCCGATACCTATCCTGCTGCATATAGGCCCTCCCGCTGGTGGAACCGCCGTGTCCTCGGAGCGCTTGCCCCCCTCGCTCCCCTTCTCCCCCCGGCACCTGCCGGGTGCTGGCCGGCCTGGCCGGCCGTCCCGCTCTTACATCCCTCTCTCTCCTCTCACCAGCTAGGCAATCACAATATGGGCCGCGGAACCATGGCTGTCAAGGACAAAACACTCTGAAATACAAGGCCTTCGCGATTCCGGAGCACCAGCGGGAACAAGAGCTTGCGGCCCCCGGAGCGGGGGCTAGGGCTTCTTGGGGAGGGGGGCCTTGCGGCGCACGATGCGCAGCGCGAGTTCGGGCGGCTGGATCTCCACAAGTCGGACCTCGGCCGGCAGGTCGATGTGGCGGGCGGTGAGGGCGATCCGGGCCTGCCCCTCCGCGCGGCCCGCGAGGTTCACGTTCACCCGCAGGCGCGCCGGGTCGAGGAAGTTGAGGGTGTCCTGGCGCGCCCTGAGCCGCACCTGCACCCGCCCGGGCGGCGCCTCCCCAAGCGAGAGGCCCTCGGCCAGGTTGTAGAAGGAGAGGGGCACGGCGTAGCTCTCCTCCGCCCCCGGGCCGATGCGGTTGAAGAAGTTGCGCGGGCTCTCGCGCTGGTGCGAGCCCACGAGCCAGAGCACGCAAACCGCCGCCAGGGTGGCCACCTTGGGCCGCCAGTTCTCGCGCACGGCGTCCATGAGGGCCCGGCCCTTCCCGGGCGACTCCGGCCGCGCCCGCAGGCGGGCCGAGAGCCAGGTGGCCAGCTCCTCGGGCGTCTCCACCGTCTTGATGCGCCCGTCCTCGGCCGCCGAGACCTCACGCCGCTGCTCCGAGACCACCACCGCGAGCGCGTCCGAGGCCTCGCTGATCCCCGCCGCCGCCCGGTGGCGGGTGCCGTAGAGGGCGGGGAGCGCCGCGCTCTCCGAGAGCGGCAGCACGCACCCCGCGTGGTCCACCCGCCCGTCCCGGATGAGCGCCGCCCCGTCGTGGTAGGGCGAGCCGTAGACGAAGAGCGTCTCGAGCAGCGCCGGGCGCACCTCGGCCCCGATCTGCTCCCCCGGGCTCCGGAGCA
>MGDP01000189.1:0-2186 GCA_001790955.1 Candidatus Tectomicrobia bacterium RIFCSPLOWO2_12_FULL_69_37 | reverse complement strand
GCAGGGGGAGGACCGGGTCCCGCCGCTCCAGGATGAAGATGGCCCCCGTCCCCCGCGAGGCCAGCGCGAAGGCCGACTGCGCCACCGCCCGCACGCTCTCCTCCGGCAGCCCCACCCGCCGCGCCCGCGCCAGGATCACCGCGAGGCGGCTCACCGGCCGCAGCTGCATCACGATGCGGCGGATCTCGCCCTGGAAGTTCACGAGGAAGAGCAAGAGCGCCGCCAGCCACAGCGCCCACAGCAGGAAAGACGTCAGCACCAGGCCCGCCGCCTGGGCCGCCAGGTAGGCCAGCCACACCAGGAAGACCCGCACCAGCAGGCGCATGGCCTGGGTGCCCTGGAAGCGCACGTACACCTGGTACACCAGGAACCACATGATCCCGATGTCGGCGATCTGGCTCCAGGGGATGCGGGCGAGGATCCCCCCCTCCAGCGCCCCGTCCATGCGCGCGCCCTCCCTCCCTGCGGCCCCTTCATCCTCGCCTATGGGGGAGGGGATGACAAGAGGAACAGAAAGGGCGAGCTAGCCAGGAGGCAAACCAGGACCTCCGACGAGGCGAGCGGACCAGAGAGCCATTTCGTACAGGTAGCCGCCGACGGTTGCACCGCTCAGAGCCACCGCTTGCCAGAGCAGGTAACATCCTGCCAGGAAGATACCGCAGGAGACGACAAAAGCGGCCAAGCACCAGGTTTCCACCATCAGCCGTTTCCCCCGGTGCCCCTCCACCCATTTGGCCATCAAGCGCTGCCCCGGCATGGGCCGAATCGTCAAGATGGTCAGGCCGACGAGAAAATGCAGTGCGGTGGGGATCAGCGTCGTCAGCAGCATCCCATTGACCATAAGGCCCTGAGAGAAAGGAGCCGCCGCCGCCGCTTCAAGAAATCCGTCCCATTCCACGGCGGGCCATCCCACCCACACGAAGCCCCTGTTCATTCCCTGGATGGCCATCGGGAGAAACAGGGCCAATCCAAAGAGGAAGGCAAGCGCCAATCCGGTGTCGGCCAGGAGATGGCCCACCGCGATCGCGCGCGAATCGCTTTCGATCGCATGGCGAACCAGTTTTCGGCTTGCCGCCCAGGACAAATAGTCCAGCAAAGCATTGGCGATGGGCAAAATCATGCCAAATAGTAATATGGCTCCGGCTACGGCTAAGGCTCCGGCTACGGCTACGGCTCCGGCTACGGCTCCGGCTAAGGCTCCGGCTACGGCTAAGGCTCCGGCTACGGCTCCGGCTACGGCTAAGGCTACGGCTACGGCTCCGGCTACGGCTAAGGCTCCGGCTCCGGCTAAGGCTACGGCTCCGGCTACGGCTACGGCTAAGGCTACGGCTCCGGCTACGGCTAAGGCTCCGGCTACGGCTAAGGCTCCGGCTCCGGCTACGGCTAAGGCTAAGTATATTGTTATGGGCCAATCACCCGTAAACGAGTAAGTGATGGTCCCCACGACAACTGGTGCCGCGGGGAACAGGACCCACCGGATTTTATGGACCCACGGAAGATGGGCAGTAAGTCGTTGAGCGGCGTGGCCCGCAATTTCATCAATGCGGTCGGACTTAACCAGTGTCCAATAAATCGCAGAAAATGTTGCTGGCACGAGAACGAAGATTAGGAGGCGCCTGCCGAGAGATAGTCCACTTGGCAATTCCACACCTTCGCTTACCTTGCCAGGGCCGCCGAGCACCCAGGCGGCAAGATAAAGCACCACGGGGTAGATAAGAGCCAGCAAAATGCACCGGTCAAACGCTCTCCAGGAGAACTCTTTCCCGAAGAAGCGTTCGAGAATCTTTAGGCCCCGCTCCAAAGTAGCGCAATAGCCTTCCCAAACCTTGGGACGCCGAAGCCAATCAGCGAATCTCTTGCGGAATTCTTTATCTTCGAGGACGTAGTGCCACCCTCCGTACCAGCATCCCAGCAGGAGGATGAAAAAGCTCAGAATCTGGAGAGTGT
The DNA here is from genome assembly GCA_001790955.1 of Candidatus Tectomicrobia bacterium RIFCSPLOWO2_12_FULL_69_37. GTDB lineage: Bacteria > UBA8248 > UBA8248 > UBA8248 > UBA8248 > 2-12-FULL-69-37. The sequence continues at coordinate 239 of MGDP01000189.1, read as the reverse complement.
TGGTGCGTTCGAACATGTATCCATCCGGTCGGCAAAGTTCAAACAGGTAGCCGAATCGTATGTAAATACTTGATTTTCGTTGTCCCGGCAAATCGGTGGTGTCATTCCTCCCCCAATTTTCCGTGCGCTTCGGACTTCCCAGCAAAAAAATCCCCCCGATCGGGAAGGTGAGGGAACTTGAGGTAAGTGGCTTTCCGCGCGCGGGGCGTAGATTCCCGGGTGCGCGCCGCGGGAGGCGC
>MGDP01000188.1:8120-9580 GCA_001790955.1 Candidatus Tectomicrobia bacterium RIFCSPLOWO2_12_FULL_69_37 | reverse complement strand
GGGGTCGGAGGGTGCGAGGGCGCGTTCAGGGAGGGCGCCGCCCGAGACCTTCTCCAGGCGGCCCGGCAGGCGCATCTTCCTCGCGTGGAGGCGGAGCACCTCCAGGTCCCCCACGATCACGGGCACGCAGCACCGCCGCACCTTCGGGGAGCGCACCGCCTTCAGGCACACCTCGGGCCCCACCCCGGCGGGGTCTCCCATGGTGACGGCAATAATTGGAAGCCTTTCCATGCGTCCTCCGATTCAGCCCTCTTCCCAGACGAAACGCCGAAGGTGGTCTTTCTCCTCCCTCCCCCGCCGGGGGAGGGACGGGGTGGGGGAATGCCACGAGAGGCTCTCCCTCCCCCTACCCCCTCCCGCCTATGCGGGCCGAAGCCCTCTCGCCTTCGGGCAGGCCGCTCCGGCGGGCGAAGGCCCGGAGGGAGGGGGAGATGCTTGCCCGATCCTGTCAAGCCCACCGGCCGGGTTCCGCTGCGCCGCAGGGGACTGTGGACAACCCTGGTCCGGTCCCGCAACGGCCTCCCAGGATAGCCCATCCGGGACCCCCCGGGGAGTTGCCATCCGCCCGCCCCCCGGGGCATAGTCCCTCCGGCCCATCATCGTGAACGGCAAGGAGCCCGCATCGTGAGCGAGAGAGGGGCGAGCGCCGCCAAGGCCCTCGCCAAGTTCGAGGCCCTGGGCTTCACCCACGTCCTCATGCTCCCCGACAGCGAGAGCCGCCTCCTCTACGACGCGGTGGGCCGCTCCCCATCCGTCCGGCTCATCACCCCCTGCCGCGAGGGGGAGTCCATGGCCATCGCGGCGGGGCTCTGGGCGGGGGGGAAGAAGCCCCTCATCGTCATCCAGTGCACCGGGCTCATGGAGGCGGGCGACGCCCTGCGCGGCTGCGGCCTGGGGCCCCGGATCCCCCTGCGGCTCATGGTGGGCTGGCGGGGCTACGCCGGGGCCATCGCGAGCAAGAAGCCCACCGACTCCGCCTACACCTACACCGAGCCCCTGCTCTCGGCCTGGGGCATCCCCCACTGGCACCTCATGCGGGACGAGGACCTGCCCCTGCTCGACACCATGGACCAGACGGCCGGGGAGACCTCGCTCCCCGCCGCCGTCGTCACGGGGTTCACCTTCCGGCCATGATCGAGCGCATGGACCTGCTGCGCGCCCTCCAGGCGCGGCGCACGGACGAGATCGTGGTCATGACCATGACCACCACCCTCCAGTGGCCCCTGGTTTCCCGGCACGACCTCGACTTCGACTTCCTCGCCTTCGGCATGGGCCACGCCGCCGACTTCGGCCTGGGCCTGGCCCTCGCCCGCCCCGAGCGCAAGACCATCGTCTTGAAGGGCGACGGCGGGCTCCTCATGAGCCTGGGCTCCCTCGTCACCTACGCCGCCCACGCCCCCGCGAACCTCCTCATCCTCCTCCTGGAGAACCGCAGCTACGAGATGGTGGGCGGCCAGCCC
>MGDP01000188.1:0-8067 GCA_001790955.1 Candidatus Tectomicrobia bacterium RIFCSPLOWO2_12_FULL_69_37 | reverse complement strand
CTGGCCGAGGAGGGCCCCCACTTCGTCGTCCTCCCGGTCACGAACAAGGAGCCCCTCCCCCCGGTCAACCACTCCAACCACGCCGGCCGCGTCCAGAAGCTCCGCAAGGCCCTCGGCGTCGCCTGATTTTTCCCCCGGAGTATCCCGGAATACCCCGGAAATCCCCGGACACGATCAGAATCTTCATATTTGCCGGTTTGCTGGGGAGGACCGGGCGTGGTCTGACCGCGCCGGAGTGTTTTGGGTATCTTTTCCCATCAATATCCGCGACTAACCGCGACGCCCCCCTCCGCACGTCGTTTTTTCCACTGGAATTTCCTGGAAAACGGCGGAACTTTCATCTTCCTCCTCCCTTTCAGCGTCCCGTAACCATCATCCGTAGGGGCGGGTTTCAAACCCGCCCCTACGGACGAACGGCCGCGCGGCCCCGCGCGAAGGCCTCCCCGCGGGCAAGATACGCCCTCCCCGCCCGGAACCTCTTACCTCAAATTCGCGCAGGTTCGTGCACCGGCAGGATATGAGGGGGATATTGCGCATCGAGGGGCAAGCCGCGCAAGGAATTCATGCCCTGCATAAGCCAATCAAACGCGCACCTCGCCGGGACCGCGCCGGATGGGAAGAGATGTGTGCTCGATCACAGAGAACGGGATTTTCCCGGCCATTCTGCGGTTCACTCTCAACCTCATATGCTACTATCCGGGCTTGCAATCGCTGCGTATATCGGAAATGCACCATCGGCCCACCCTGCGGGAAGAGGAGGCACGTCTTGAAAACCAAACTCAGGCTTCTGGGTCTGTTCATGGGATTGCTTTTGGGCGCATCCGCCCTGACGCCCGCGCCCGTTTCCGGCGCCCTTCCGGCCGGGTTCAAGGGCCACATCGGCAAGTTCTTCTCCGCGGATTTCGGGAGCGGCACCACCGTCAACTGGGGCCAGGTATGGGCGAACAAGACCTTCCCCGGCAGCTGGGAGCAATTCCAGATCATTCCGCTGGGTGCCTGCACCTTCGCGTTCCGGAGCACCTACAACGGCAAGTACGTCTCCGCCGACCGGAACAAGGGCGGCCTGATCATCGCCGACCGGAATTCGATCGGCCCGTGGGAGAGATTCCAGTTTCAGAATGCCGGGGGAGGCTATTATGGCCTTAAGAACTCGAACGGAATGTGGGTTTCCGTCCAGCCGAACGGCATGGTGATCGCCAACCGATCCGCGGTCGGGCCGTGGGAAAAGATCGCTCTCTTTGAAATCGCCCGCATCCCTTGCCCTCCAGCGCCATTTTGTCCCACACCGATGCCCGCTCCCCCATGCTAAAGCTAGAGCACGAACGAAAAAGTTGAAAGCGGCAGGGGCTGGGCTTCATCATCCGTCCCGAACGGCATTCGGATGAAAATAGGGGCGGGCTCCATGCCCGCCCCTGCTTTCCCGGCAAAGAGTCGCTGCTTCCTCACGGCTTGAGCACGATCTTCCCCAGGAACTTCCCGCTCAGCAGCACCTTCTGGGCCTCCTCAGCCTGGGCGAGAGGCATCTCCCGCCCGACGTGGGCGCGGATGCCGCCCGATTCGAGGATGGGGTCGAGCCGCCGCAGGATCTCGGGGAGCCTCGGCTTGAGGAAGCCCGAGGCCAGGGTGATGATGCGCGCGTCCCGGCCCATGGCGTCCCGCAGCGGGAAGGTCCCCTGGCCCCCCTTGCCCGTGCCGTTCCCGACGATGATGACCTTCCCGTTCACGCAGGTGAGGCCGACGGAGGTGGCCAGGTTCTCGGCGGCCACCGTCTCCACCACCACGTCCACCCCGCGCCCCCCGGTGAGCTCCATGACGCGCGCGGCCACGTCCTCCTTCCGGTAGTTGATCACCGCCTCGGCCCCCACCTGGCGGCAGAGGTCGGCCTTCTCGTCCGAGCTCGCGGTGGCCAGCACCCGGCAGCCCATCCGCCGGGCGAGCTGGATGGCCATGTGGCCCACCCCCCCGGCCCCGCCCTGGACGAGCACCGCGTCCCCCGCCTGAGCCTCGGCCTTGATGACGAGGGCGTTCCAGGCGGTGAGGAGGGGGATGGCGAGGGAGGCCCCCTCGGCGAAGGACATGGCGCTCGGCAGCCGCCCCGTCTCGGCCGCCGCGAGCAGCGCCTTCTCGGCGTAGGCGCCGCCGGCCGTGCGGCCCCAGACGCGGTCGCCCTTCTTGAAGCCCTGGACGCCCTCCCCCGCCGCCTCGACCTCCCCGGCGATGTCGGTGCCGCAGATGTAGGGGAGCTTCAGCAGCTTCGCGCTGGGGTGGGCGCCCTGGCGGACGGACACCTCGAGCGGGTTCACCCCCGCCGCCCGCACCCGCACGAGGATCTCGCCCGGGCCGGGCTTGGGATCGGGCGCGTCCCCGGCCTCCAGGGGCGTGTCGAGACCGAACTTCGTGACGAAGACGGCTTTCATGCGCTCCTCCTCCCGATCAAGCGGTGATCACCACCTTGCCGAGGAACTTCCCGCTCAGCACCAGGTCGTGGGCCTCGTTCGCCTCCTCGAGCCTCACCTGCCGGTCCACGTGGACCTTGAGGGCGCCCTCGCTCAGCAGGGAGCCGAGGCGGCGCAAGACCTCCGGCATCTTGGGGGCGAGGTTGACGGCGGCCATGCCGAGGACGCGCACGTCCTTGGTCATGACGCCCGGCACGCGGAACTCGGCCTTGGGGCCCTTGCCCGTCCCCGTCCCCACCACGACGAGGCGGCCGTCCACCCGGATGGCGTCGAGGTCCTTGTCGAAGTTGTCGCAGGCGGCCAGCTCGACGATGACGTCCACCCCCCGGCCCCCGGTGAGCTCCATGCAGCGGGCGGCGAAGTCCTCGGCCTTGTAGTTGATGGTCTCGTCCGCCCCCAGGCCCCGGCAGAAGTCCGCCTTCTCCCGGGAGCTGACCGTGGCCACCACCCGGCAGCCCAGGCGCTTGGCGAGCTGGATGGCCGCCATCCCGACCCCCCCGGCCCCGCCCTGGATGAGGACGGTCTCCCCCGGCCCCGCCCCGGCCTTGATGACGAGGGCGTTCCAGGCGGTGCCGTAGGCCACCGTGATCGAGGCCCCCTCGGCCCAGCTGTAGCGCGCGGGGAGCTCGCCCGCCCCCCGGGCGTCGAGGAGCACGCGGCCGGCGTAGCCCCCGCCCAGCGCCCGGCCGAAGACCCGCTGGCCCACCTGGAAGCCCTGGACCCCGGGCCCCAGGGCCAGCACCTCGCCCGCCGCCTCGGCCCCCGGGATGTAGGGGGGCTTCACCAGCTTGGCGTAGGGGTGGACGCCCTGGCGGATGGCCACGTCCACCGGGTTGATGGCCGCGGCCCCCGTCTTGATCAGCACCTGCCCGGCGGCGGGCCGGGGATCGGGGACCTCCTCGAGGCGCATGGGGACATCCAGGTTGAACTGGTGCACGCGGACGGCTCTCATCGGATCGGCCTCTCCTTGAAGAATGGGAACGCGCGCGTTCAGCCCCCCTCGTTGCGGCGCCCGGCGCTCTCCTTCTCGATCCGGTCCAGCATATCGGCCGCCCCGAGGCGCACCTGGCGCAGGAGGGAGGAGTTCATGTCCGGCGCCTCCATCACCTCCCGGGCGGCGCTCCCGGCCTCGGCGAAGCGGCCCAGGGCGAAGTCGCACCGCGCCACCCGCCACTGGGCGAAGCGCCCGTAGAAGCGGGAGAAGCGGTCCGCCCGCCCGCCGAGCTTCTCCCGCAGGGCGGCGAACTCCGCCCTCGCCTTCGGGTAGTCGCGCTGCAAGAAGTACCCCTCCGCCCGGGCGAGGGCGTAGAGGGGGTGGCCCGGGTAGCGCGCGGCGAGGGGGGCCAGCTCCCGCCGCGCCTCGTCGTAGCGCTCCTCGCGGTAGAGGGCCCACACCAGGTCCACCCGGGCGAGCGCCCCCAGCCACCGCCCCCCCTCGGCCGCCCGGCGGAGCATCCCGATCCCCCCCGCCAGATCCTCCCCCAGGAAGGGCCGCAGCCAGAAGACCTGGGCCCGCCGCACCCGGTAGACCCCGAGCGCGTAGTAGGCGTCCGTCAGCCCCGGGTCGAGGGCGAGGGCGCGCTCGAGGAGGGCGACCATCCGCCGGCCGTCGAGGAGGGCGTCGAGGTAGCGGTACTCGTTCATGGCCTCGACGGCCCGGATGCCGTGGGCCAGCCCGGCGAAGAAGTGCGCCCGGGCGTCCCCGGGCTCGCGGCGCATGATCCCGCCCGCCGCCTCCAGGGCGCGCGCGAGGCTCTCCTCCAGCCCCCTCCGATAGGCCGGGAGGTCGAAGTGCCCCTTGAGGAGCTGGTAGACCGCCGCCCGGAAGAAGTGCCCCTCGGGCTGGGCGGGGTGGCGCCCGGCGAAGCGCCCGAAGACGCCGAGTGCCTCCTCGTAGCGCCCCGCCGCGGCGGCCTCGATCCCCCGCCCGAGGGCCTCCTCCTCCGCCTCCGCGCCCCGCGCCTGGCCGGCGGCCAGCGCGGCGGCCAGGATCAGGAAGGACGCCAGGAGCCCGCGCATGGGAGCCCCTCTCCGGTCGCGCTTCGGAAAAGGCGGCATGGGAGGACGCTACCAGAGGGGAGTGCCCCCGGCAAGGGAACGGGGCGGAGGGGGCGTTTCCCGCCCGCGGCGCCCGGATATGTCATACTGGCCATAGGAAACTTGCCCTGCGGAGGAGAAACGCCGTGCCCCTGATGACTCCCCCCGAGGGCGCCCTGCGCATCCTCCGCACCCTTCGGGAGGCGGGCCACCAGGCCCTCCTGGCGGGGGGGTGCGTCCGGGACGGGCTCATGGGCCTCCCCGCCAAGGACTGGGACATCGTGACCGGCGCGGGCCCCGGGGAGGTGATGGCCCTCTTCGAGAGGACCGTCCCCGTCGGGGCCCAGTTCGGGGTGGTGCGGGTCCTGATGCCGGACGGGGAGTACGAGGTCGCCCGTTTCCGGCGGGACGACGCCTACCTGGACGGGCGCCGCCCGGTGGCCGTCCACCCGGCCTCGGCCGAGGAGGACGCCCGGCGGCGCGACTTCACCCTGAACGGGATGTTCTACGACCCGGCCGAGGACGCCCTCCTCGACTTGGTGGAGGGGAGGAGGGACATCGAGGCCCGGGCCATCCGCGCCATCGGGGACCCGGAGGCGCGCTTCGAGGACGACCACCTGCGGATGCTCCGGGCCGTCCGCTTCGCCGCGCGCTTCGGCTTCGCGATTGAGCCGGCGACCTTCGCCGCCATGCGGAAGCTCGCCCCGCGCATCCGCCGCACGAGCACCGAGCGGGTGCGGGACGAGCTCACCGGGATGCTCACCGGCGATCGGGCGGAGGGGGCCCTCCAGCTCCTCATGGACGCGGGCCTCCTCGGGGAGGTGCTGCCCGAGTGCGCCGCAATGGAGGGCGTCGACCAGCCCCCCGAGTTCCACCCCGAGGGGGACGTCTGGACCCACGTGAAGCGCATGTTCGCCGCGGCCGGCGCCCTCTCCCCCGCCCTGGCCTGGGCCGTCCTCCTCCACGACGCCGGCAAGCCCGCCACCCGGACGGTGACGGACCGCATCCGCTTCAACGGCCACGCCGCCGCGGGGGCGCGCATGGCGGAGGAGGTGGCGCGCCGCCTCAGGTTCTCCGGGGAGGAGGCCCTGCGCGTCCGCGACCTCGTGGCCCACCACATGCGCTTCATGAACGTGCGCCAGATGCGCGAGAGCCGCCTCAAGCGCCTCCTGCGCGAGCCCTTCTTCCCGGAACTGCTGGAGCTCCACCGGCTGGACTGCGCCGCCAGCCACGGCGACCTCTCGACCTACGCCTTCTGCCGGGAGAAGCTCGCCGAGGCCTCCGCCGGGGAGCTCAGGCCCCCGAGGCTCCTCGACGGCCACGCCCTCATGGCGATGGGCTTCCCCCAGGGGCCCATCCTGGCCGAGATCCTGGCCGCCCTGGAGGACGAGCAGCTGGAGGGGCGGGTGGGGACCGGGGACGAGGCCCGGGCCTTCGCGGAAAACCGTTTCGGGTGGCACCGGGGCGGCGGCGTTGACGCGGGGGGAGCCCCTCTCTAGGATCGGGTTCCGCCCCGCCGGAGATTTTCCAGGTGAGCGCCGTGGCCTCCAAGACCTCCATCCTGACCGGCCGGGAGATGGACCTCGCCCTGCGGCGCATGGCCTCCGAGATCGCCGAGCGGAGCGGGCGCGACGTGGTCCTGGCCGGGGTGCGCACGCGCGGGGAGCCCCTCGCCCTGCGCCTCGCCGCCCTCATCGAAGAGATGGAGGGCTTCCGCCCCCCGGTGGGGGTGCTCGACATCGGCATCCACCGCGACGACCTGGACATCCACCCCTACAGCGGCATGCGGTGGGGCCCCACCCGCTTCGACACCGACATCACCGACCGCCACGTGGTGCTCGTGGACGACGTCTTCTTCACCGGCCGCACGGTCCGCGCCGCCCTCGACGCCCTGATGGAGCTGGGGCGGCCCCGGCGCATCTGGTTCGCCGCCCTGATCGACCGGGGCCACCGGGAGCTCCCCTTCCGCCCCGACTTCGTCGGGAAGCACGTCCCCACCGCCCGGGCCGAGCGGGTGAACGTGCGGCTCAAGGAAGTGGACGGCGAGGAGGGCGTCTGGCTCGAGCGCCCCGCGGACGCCAAGGACTGACCGCCTCACCCCCGGAAAGGGCGCGCATGTTCAAGGAGGTCCACCACATCGGCATCGCCGCAGCGGACATGGAGGCCGCCCTCCGCCTCTACGTCGAGGGCGCGGGCGCCCGGCTCATCGGGCGCGAGCCCTCGCGCGACGGCACGATGGAGATCGCCATGCTCTGGCTGGGGAACGCCTTCCTGGAGATCCTCGCGCCCCGGCAGGGGGAGTCCGCCATCCGGAAGTTCATCGAGCGGCGCGGCGAGGGCCTGCACCACGTCGCCTACGAGGTCGCGGACATCGAGGGCGAGCTCGCCCGCCTGAAGAGCGCCGGCTGCGAGCTCATCGACGAGAAGCCCCGGCCCGGCGCCATGGGCTCCACCATCGCCTTCCTCAAGCCCAAGAGCACCGGGGGGGTGCTGTGGGAGCTGGTCGTGCCGGGGGCGGGGGAGAGGAAGGGGTAGGATGGTTAAAATCATCGAAGGCAGCGGGAACGTTTTTCAGGACTTGGGTTTCAAGGACGCGGACGAGATGCTCGTCAAGGCCGAGCTCACCCTTCAGATTTCGGAGATCATCGGGGAGAGGGGGCTCACCCAGGCGGCCGCCGCCAAGCTCCTCGGCCTCAAGCAGCCCGGCGTCTCGAACCTCCTGCGGGGCAAGCTCTCCAAGTTCTCCACCGGGCGGCTCATGGACTTCCTCACCCTCCTCGGCAAGGACGTGGAGATCGTGGTCAAGGAGCGGAAGGCCGCGAAGGGGCGGAGGGGGAGGATGAAGGTCGTGGCGGCGTGAGGGGCGGAGATTGATGATGGACTTCCTTCAAGAAGGGCATGAGCGCGCTGTAGGGAATGCCTTCATAGGCTGGTTCAACAATCGAAGCAGCACAAACTATCAGTTTGCTAGTAGAGCTGGTGAAGCGCCCGATCTTATCTACCGGGACGGGAATAGAGAGATGCGTCTTGAAATCACAACTGCTTGGTATGACGCAGCGGCCGCCAAATATGAGTGGCAAAATGCTCGTGGCTCGCCAAATGCACCTGAGGATTGGGAAGGGGTTGACCCGGATCAAAATCTCATCGAGAGCGTTAATGAAATACTACGGAAGAAGTGTTCAGCGTCGTATGGCTCAAACTGCTCGCTCGTGGTGGAGGTCCTGCCGCGTTTGACTACCGCCGAGGAATTGCAGGCTTTGCTGGGTAATATCGCGATACCACGAGACAGCCCCTTCGCAGGGATATACCTTACCGATAGGAGTGATGGCGCCAGCAGATACCATTGCTGGAAACTTGCATAAGATGTGAACCATTCCTCCCAGCCACACAAAGTCTAAGCTGATGCCTCCCCCCTCACTTCCCCTTCTTCGCCTTCCAGGGATACCGCGGGCTGGTCTTCTCGGCGTAGTCGAGGGGCTCGGCGGGCATCTCGAGGACGCGGACGATGTGGTCCCCGCGCCCGCCCGAGCCCTCGGCCGTGCGGTCGACGCCGCAGCCGTGGAGGCGGAAGACG
>MGDP01000187.1 GCA_001790955.1 Candidatus Tectomicrobia bacterium RIFCSPLOWO2_12_FULL_69_37 | reverse complement strand
CCGACATGTGTGGCGATGGAGGTGAGGAGCGCGTGCTGCCCGGCCGGGAAAGCGTGGCTGCGCGTGCTTGAGACGGCGATGTGGGCGATGCAAGCGGTTCCGTCGAAGACGGGGATGAACAGCGTGCTGCGGAAGCCCGCGCGGGCGAGGCGGTCCTCCGGGCCGCGCTCGGCGGCGATGTCCGGGACGTAGTAAGGCTTCAGGTCCTCGTACACGTGCTTGATGAGCACGCTGCGGATCTCCTCGGCCTGCTGGTACGTGGGGGGGGCCATCTCGATGTCGGAGTTGATGTTCCAGTATGAGGTGAACGGGCCCGGCGTCTCGACGGAGGCGATGGCGCAGCGTTCGCAGGGGATGGCGCGGCGGATCTCGCGGGTGATGGTCCGGAATATCTCCTCCGGCTCCAGCGAGGAGCTGACCGCCCTGGCGATCTCGCCGGTGACTTCGAGGCGCGAAGCACGCTCTTCCGCCATTCCGTATAGCTTTGCGTTTCGGATGGCCGGCCCGACGTGGCCGGCGATAGCGCTCAGGAGGTCTTCGTGATCCTTGGCGAAAGCGTTCACCCGCATGCTTGAAACGGAGAGGTGGGCAACGCAGCGGTCGCCCTGGAGGATAGGGATGATGAGCGTGCTCCGGAATCCCGCTTTCGCCAGGCGGTCTCCGGCTCCGCGCGCGCGGACGATGTCCGGGATGTAATAGGGCTGCTTGGTTTCATACACCTCCCGGCGCAGGCGCCGTGTGACCTCCTCGTACTTCTCCGGCGGGAGGGACTCTGCCTCGGCGTCTGAATCCACATGCCAGTAGACCCGCTCGCCGTTCTCCTCGTCGATCGTGGCGATAACGCATCGCTCGCAGGGGATGGCGCGGCGGATCTCGCGGGTGATGGTGCGGAAGATCTCCTCCGGCTCCAGCGACGAGCTGACCACCTTGGCGATCTCGCCCGTGATCTCGAGGCGCGAGGTCTTGTCCTCGGAGGCCTGGTAGAGCATGGCGTTGCGGATGGCCATGCCCAGGTGGTCGGAGAGGGAGGCGAGAAGCCGCTCGTGGCTCCGGGTGAAGTTGGCCTCGCGCACGCTCGCCAGAAAGATGTGGGCGGCGCACTCCCCGTCCTGGAGGATGGGCATGACCAGCACGCTTTTCAGCCCCGCGCTCCGCATCTCCTTCGCCCGGCGGTGGGAGATGGAGCCGATGTCGGGGATGTTGATCATCCGCTTGGACTCGTAGACCTCCTGATCCCACCATGTGCCCTCGTCGTCGAAGACTTGCTCGCGGACCGGAAGCCCGACTTCCGACTCGAAGTGCCAAGTGTGGAAGCGGTAGGTTTCCCGATCGAGAGAGCCGATGACGCAGCGCTCGCAGGGAACGGCCCGGCGGATTTCGCGGACGATCGTGCGGAAGAGCTCCTCGGGCCGGAGGGTGGAGGCGAGACCTTTGGTAATCTCACCCGCGAGCTCCAGCCGAAGGGCCCGTTGCTGGGTTTCGGCGAAGAGGCGGGCTTTCTCGATCGCGATCGAGGCCGGGAAGGAGAACGCGCCCAGCAGCTCGAGGTCTTCCTGGGTGAAGAAGCCGGCCTTGGTCGAGAGGCAATAGATGGCTCCGAAGGGCTTCCCGCCGAGCCGGAGGGGGTGGACGACGTAAGAATGGAGCCCGTTCTCCCGCACCCAGTCGGCCAGCAGCCATTGGGGCTCCTGCTGCACGTCTGGGAGGATGGAGGGCTCTCCCGATTCCACCGCCCGGCCGAGGATGCCCTGTCCCAACTTCAGCACTCCGTGGGGGAGCGATGGAGGGGGGAGCCGTCCCGCGTGGGCCTGGGGGATCAGCACGCCCGTCTCTTCGTCGAGGAGGAAGGCCCGGGAGATGTCCCCCCCGAGGAGCTCCACCGCGGCATGGACGATGGTATCCAGGGTCTCCTGGAGGTCGATGTTCTGCGCGACCTTGTGGCTGAGGAGGTTGAGGGTGGCCAGCCGGGAGGCGCGCCGCTCGGCCTTCTGAAAGAGGGTGGTGTTCCGGACGGCCGACCTGAAGTGGCCCGCGAGGGAGGAGAGAAGCTCCTCCCCCTCGGAGTCCACCCCTCCCTTTCGCGTCCACGACAGGCCCAGGTGGACGAAAAAGTGTCCCTCCCCCTCGTCCTGGCAGATGGGCAGGACGAAAGTGCTGTGGAGCCCCGCCTTCAGGAGGCGCTTGGCCCAGCTGGCGTCCACCTTCTCCAGGTCGGTGAAGTTGGCCGGGCGCATGGAGGCGTACACGTGCTTGAGGAACCATTCTCCCGTCGGCCGCGTTTCGTCCGGGCGGGGCGGGGGCACGGGAAGGGAGAATTCCACGTGCCAGAAGCAGTGTTCCCTCGTGAAAGGGTCCACGCCCGCGATCACGATGCGGTCGCAGGGGATGACCTGGCGGATCTCCTGGAGGATGTTGCGGAAAAGGCGCTCCGGCTCCAGGTCCGCGCTGAGCGAGCGGGCGATCTTGTTGGTGAGCAGCCCGCGGGCCGCCTGCCGGGAGACGGTGCCGTGCAGGCGTCTCAGGAACGACAAGCTCAGGAGGATGAGGGCCAGCCCCACCAGGCCCAGCGATCCGCTGATCAGCCAGATTCGCCCTTCGTACAAGGCGATCTCTTCCGGCAGGTTGATCGGCTCGGAGAGCACCTCGGCCACGAACCGGAACCGGGTCCCGGGAGGTTCCCCCTCCATTCCCACGAGAGCCACCCAAGTCACAAGGCGAAGTGGAGAGGAATCGCGCCGGAAAGCGGAGAGGAAAGTGTTGGGCGGTTCCAGCCGGAAGGCGAAACCTTGCTGGACGGCCTCGCGGAAGCCGTCCGGCGAAGGAGCGCTCGTCTTGGCGCCGGGTTCGGAGGTCCAGAGAAGCCTCTCCTCGGCACTCCACAGCCGCAGGCCCTTGAGGTTTTCTGCCCGGGAGAGCGGAGAGCGGTGGAACAAATACTCAAGGACGGAGATCGCCTTCGGGGAGAGTGGCGGCAGAAGATCCTCCGGCACGAGGCGGTCCCAGAACTCCGCCCGCAAATGATCGGCCAGCTGGCGGGCCTCGTTGCCGGCCGTCACGTTCTTCATGATCCAAATGGAGGTGGTCCCGGCGACCATCGGGAAGAGGAGGCTGCACACGACGCCGCCCACCCCGACCCAGCGGAAAAGCCTCGGGGAAGAGAGGAGGGACGGGAAGATTCTCAAGGCAGACCTCCGGTCACTCGCCGCCCACCGGAGACCGGGAGCGCGCGCCCCGGCTGGGCCTCCGGCTCCGGTGGTGGAGGGTTCGCCCGCACGGGACGGCCAAACGTCCACTGCGCCTCATGCCGCCTCCGGACGGGGACCTATTTGAATATTCTATTACATTTTTCGCGGGGTCAGAAACGGTCCCAACAGAAGGGAGGTTCGGCTCGGCGGGAATGCGGAAAAGGTCCGGGCGGCCCGGCGGAAAACCGGGCTAGCGGGAGAGCAGGAGTCCGCTCGCGCTCCCCACGGTGACGGGGACATTTTCCTGGTTCAGCAGGGCCACTTCGAAGAGAAGGCGGGTTCCCCCCTCTTCCTCTGCCCTCTCATTGACAGTGGCGGTCAGCTGGAGCCTGTCCCCCGGGTAGATGGGCTTCACGAAGGTCACCTCGATCTCTCCCCCGGCCAGGAAGCCCGCCCCGAGGAGGTCCGTCATCCACTCCGCGATGAAGGCCACCGGGTGGCGTCCCGCCGCGACGGCCCGGGGGAGGCCGGCCCGGCGGGCCACTTCGTCGTCGGTGTGGATGTTCTTGGTATCGTTTCCGCCCGTCACGTAGCGGTTGAACCGGCGGATCTCCTCCCAGCCGATCTCACGGTAGAGGGGGGGCAGGGAGTCGCCCGGGCGCAGGTCAGCGGGGCGGGGAAGACCTTGGCTCATCATCCCTCCCGCGCACGGGTGAGGCTCAGGACCGAGGTGTGAAGCGAGGTGCAGACAACGTCCCCCCCCTCCCCCCGCACCAGCAGCTCGCTCACGATCCAGCCCTTCCCGCGCCGGACGTAAAGGTCCTTCACCGTCACCCTCTGGTGGACGCGCTCGCCCACCCGCGCCGGGCGGTGGAAGCGGTAGGCGAGCTTGGCGTGGATGGTCCCGAAGCGGCGGAAGTTCTCGTCGTAGATGGCGAGGAGGTCGTTGATGAAGATCATGGGCGGCGCGATGGGGCCGCCGAAGGGGGACTCCTCCCGGTACCACGCGCGATCCGCGCCCAGAGCCCCGCAGTGCTCGGCCACCATCTCGGCCGTCACGGTGATCTCCCGCTCCCCGACCACCATGCCGGCGGAGAGATTCTCCCAGACGAAATCGGGCTTATCCATACCGGCTCCCGCTGTTGGAAAGAAGGTGGGGGATTCTTTCCCAAAAGGCTGCGGGTGGCAACCACGGGAAGCGGCCTACCGGGCGTCGGGCAGAGCGTTCGCGCTTGCTCCGAGAGGTAGGCCGCCCGCGCGGTGGAAAGTATCCCCCAGGGCGCACAGGAGCCCCTCGCGGAGGGCGGGCGCGACGAAGGTGATCCCGGCGGGGAGCCCGCGGCTGTCCATGCGGTTCGGCACCGCGACGGCCGAGAGGTCGAGCAGGTTCACGAAGTTGGTGTAATGCCCCAGGTTGTTGTTGGGGCCGATGGGGTCCTTCTCCACCTCGGCGACGGTGTAGGCGGTGCCCGTGGTGGGAACGGCGAGCGCGTCCATTTCCCTCCAGAGCGCGGCCGCCGCCTTCCGCAGCCCCTCCAGGCGGTACATGGCCCGGAAGGCGTCCACGGCGGAGTAGCGCCGCCCGCCCTCGATCAGCCGGCGGGTGACGGGGTGGAGCGCCTCCGGGTTCTTGTCCATGAACTCCCCGACGGCCGCCAGGCGCTCCGCCATCCAGGGCCCCCCGTAGAGGAGCCCCGCCGCCTCGCGAAAGGGCAGGAAATCGACCTCCCTCACCGGGTGCCCCAACCTCTCCAGGCGCTCGATGCCCTCCCCGAACAGCCGCTCCGCCTCCCGGTCGCCGAAGAACTCCCGCTGGCCCCGCCCGGGCACTCCAACGCGCAGGCCGCGCGGTGGCGTCATGGCGAAAGTACCGGAGGGGACGGGGCGGGAGTAGGGGTCCTCGGGGTCTTCCCCCGCCATGAGCTCCAGGGCGCGGAGGGCGTCCGGGGCGGTGAGGGCGAAGACCGAGACGCAGTCCAGCGAGCGGCAGGCGGGCACCACCCCTCTTGTGCTCACCAAGCCGCGCGTGGGCTTCAGCCCCACGATGTTCATGAAGCCCGCCGGAACCCGGCCCGAGCCCGCGGTGTCGGTCCCCAGGGCGAAGCTCACCAGCCCCGCCGAGACCGCCACGCCCGAGCCCGAGCTTGAGCCGCCCGGCACGTAGCGGGGGTCGAAGGGGTTGCGCGCCACCCCGTAGGGGGAGCGCACCCCCACCAGCCCCGTCGCGAACTGGTCGAGGTTGGTCTTCCCCACCAGCACCGCGCCCGCGGCCAGGAGCCGTTCCACCGCGGGGGCGGTGCGCTCGGGGGTGTAGGCGTAGGCGGGGCAGCCTGCCGTGGTCGGGAGCCCGGCCACGTCGATGTTGTCCTTGACGGCGAAGGGGAGACCGAAGAGGGGAAGCTCCGAGAGGGCTCGCCGCCCCCCCCGGGGGGCCAGGGCGTCCAGCGCATCGGCTCGGCCGAGCACCTCCGCCTCCGGGAGGCGGCAGATCCAGACCTTGTCTTCTCCCTGGCGGGCGATGCGGCCGAGAACGGCCCGGAGCACCTCCCCCGGGGTCAGGGAGCCGCTCTGGTAGAGGGCGCGCAGGGTGGTGAAGTCGAGGCTTCCCGTCTCCGGCGGCCAGGGGCTCATGCGAAGCGGGCTTCGGCGGGCCGGGGGTGGGGCTCCGGGAAGTGGCAGGCCGCCTCGGCCCCGCCCGGGACCCGCCGCAAGATGGGCATCTCGCGGGCGCAGCGCGCCTCGCCCTTGGGGCAACGCCCGTAGAAACGGCAGACGTTCGGGTCGGGGTCGATCGGGCTCCTCGGCTCCCCCGCCAAGTGGAGGCGGATCTTCCGGTCGCCCGCGTCGATGGCGGGCACCGCCGAGACGAGGGCCCGGGTGTAGGGATGGGCGGGGCGCTCGAAGAGCTCGTCGGTGGGCCCCGTCTCGGCCACCTTGCCCAGGTACATCACGAGCACCCGCTGGCAGAGCAGGCGCACCACGTTCAGGTCGTGGGAGACGAAGAGATAGCTCATCCCCAGGCGGTGCTTCAGGTCCTCCAGCAGGTGGAGGATGACCGCCTGGACCGAGACGTCCAGGGCCGAAGTGGGCTCGTCGAGGACGAGCAGGGAGGGCTCCAGGGCGATGGCCCGGGCGATCCCCACCCGGGCCTTCTGCCCGCCCGAGAGCTGGTGGGGGAAGCGCGCGAGGAGCTCCCCCGGGAGGCCCACCATCGCGGCGAGCGCCTCCACGCGCTGGAGGAGCGCCGCGCCGGGCCGCATGCCGCCCAGGCGGCGCAGGGGGTCGGCGATGGAGGAGAAGGCCGTATGAGCGGGGTTCAGGCTCTCGTCCGGATCCTGGAACACCATCTGGATGCGGGGGCGCTGCTTCGCGCGGACGAAGCGGCTCGCCGGCACCGCTCCGATGTCCTCCCCTTCGAAATTAATGACGCCCGAGGTCGGGTCGTGCAGCCGCGCGATAAGGCGCGCCAGGGTGGATTTGCCGCAGCCCGACTCCCCCACCAGCCCCAGGCTCTCCCCCCGTTCGAGTTGGAAGGACACTCCGTCCACCGCGTGGAGCCAGTGCCCGTCCGCCGTCTCCAGGCCCTCCCCTCGCAGTCGGCGCAAGGTGCCCTTGAGGTGGGCAACCGCGCCGCCCGCCTGCACGGGGAACTTCTTGGTCAGGTCCCAGACTTCCAGCAGGCTCATCCGATGGGGTTCCAGCAGCCGACCCGGTGGCCGGGCGCCAGCTCGCGGCTGGGCAGGGGGCCGAGGTCGCACTGGCGCGCATAGCGCTCGCAGCGCGCGCTGTAGCGGCAGGGGGGAAGCGCCGCCCGGAGGTCCGGCAGCCCGCCGGGGATGGAGGCCAGGCCCGAGAGGCCCCGGTCCGCCCGGGGGGTCGCCCCGATGAGCTTGGCGGTATAGGGGTGGCGGGGGCTGCGGAAGAGGCGTCCCGTCCCGGCCACCTCGACCACATGGCCCGCGTGCATGACGGCGATGCGGTCGCAGTGCTCGGCGGCGAGCCCGAGGTCGTGGGTGATGAGGATGGTGGCCATGTTGCGGCTCCGGGCGAGGTCTTGGATGAGGTCCATGATAACCGCCTGGGTGGTGACGTCCAGCCCCGTCACGGGCTCGTCGGCGATGAGGAGCCAGGGGGCCGCGGCGACCGCCATGGCGATGAGCACCCGCTGGCACATGCCGCCCGAGAGCTCGAAGGGGTAGGCGTGGAAGCGGCGCTCCGGATCGGGGATGCGGACTTGGCGGAGCAGTTCCACCGCCCGCTCCCGCATCTTCTCCCCGCGCACGTTGCCGTGGCGGTGGAGCACGTCCTCGATCTGCCTCCCGACGGAGCGGATGGGGTTCAGCGCCGAGCGGGGGTTCTGGAAGATCATGGCCATCTCCCGGCCGCGCATCTCCTGGAGCTCGCTCTCCGTCCGCTCCAGGAGGTTGATCCCCCCAAACAGGATACGGCCCGAGGTGACCTCGGCCGCGGGATCGAGGATCCCCATGATAGCGTAGGACATGACCGACTTGCCCGAGCCGCTCTCCCCCACGACGCCCAGCATCTCGCCCTTCTGGACGTCGAGGCTCACCCGCTCGAGGGCGCGGACGGTGCCCGAGCGGGTGCGGAACTCGAGGGAGAGGCCCTCCACCGCCAGCAGCGGGAGGCGCTCCCCGCTCATGTCCGCGTCCTCGGGTCGAAGAGGTCCCGCAGGCCGTCGCCGAGCAGGTTGAAGCAAAGCACGGCCAGCATCAGGGCAGCGCCCGGGAAGATCGCCAGCCACCACTCGCCCGAGACGATGAACTTGGCCCCCTCGGCCACCATGATGCCCCACTCGGCGGCGGGGGGGCGCACCCCCAGCCCGATGAAGGAGAGGCCCGCCGCGTTCAGGATGGCGTAGCCCATGTTCAGCGAGATCTGGACCATCATCGGGGGGAGGATGTTCGGCCCCAGATGGAAGAGGAGGATGCGCCCGTGGCCGTTCCCGGAGAGCCGGGCCGCCTCGATGTAGCCCGCGCCGCGCCGCGCGCTCGCCTCCGCCCGGGCCACCCGGGCGTAGAAGGGGAAGTTGATGATGGCCGTCGCGTAGACGATGTTCTCCACCGTGTTCCCGAGGGCCGAGACGATGCCCATGGCGAGGACGAAGAGGGGGAAGGCCATGATGGTGTCCACGAAACGGCCCACCATCCGGTCCACCGCCCCGCCGAAGTAGCCCGCGCAGCCGCCCGCCAGGCTCCCGAACGCGAAGGAGAGCGAGACCGCCGCCACCGAGATGGCGAGGTCGAGCCGGGTGGAGACGACGACCCGGCTGAACACGTCCCGGCCCAGGTCGTCCGTCCCGAACAGGTGGGCCCCGGAGGGGGGCTTCAGGGTGTTCGCCGCGTCGCTGGCCAGGGGGTCGTAGGGGGCGAGGCCGGGGCCGAAGATCGCCACGAGGACCAGCCCGAAGAAGAGCGAGAAGGCGAAGAGGGTGATGGGGTTCTCGCCCATCACGTAGCGGAGGTGGCGCCAGTGCCGCCCCATGGCCGGGTTCCTCACCCTTCCACTCCGACCCGGGGGTCGATCAGGGTGTAGAGGACGTCGATCACGAGGTTCAGGGCGACGTACATGAGGGCCATGGCCAGGACGAAGCCCTGCACCGCGGCGTAGTCCGAGGCGACGAGGGCTTCGAGCGCGAAGGAGCCGATGCCCGGCCAGGCGAAGACCTTCTCCACCAGGACGTTTGCCCCCAGGAGGAACGAGAACACCATCCCCAGGGTGGTGAGCACGGGCAGCATGGCGTTGCGGAAGGCGTACACCCAAAGCACGGTCCAGGACGTGAGCCCCCCGGCCCGGGCGGTGCGGATGAAATCGCTCGAGAGCACCCCCAGCATGGCCGCCCGGGTCATGCGCGCCAGGGGGGCGAGGGCGAAGATGCCCAGGGTGGAGGCGGGGAGCGCCAGCTGCGCCAGGGCGCTGCGGAAGACCTCGAAATCCCTCGCGAGCAGGCTGTCGATCAGGAAAAAGCCCGTCACGCGCGCCGGCTCGACGAGGGCGATGTGGAGCCTTCCCAGGGGGGCGGGAGCCGCTCCCAGCAGGAAGTAAAAGATGTAGACGAGGAACAGTCCGGTGAAGAAGGTGGGGAGCGAGACCCCCGCCGTCACCAGCAGGCGGCAGAGGTGGTCCACCCAGGAGCCGGGCCGGGTCGCCGCCAGCACCCCCAGCGGGATGGCGGCGGCGGCGGCGAAGAGCAGCCCGAGCAGGGTGAGCTCCAGCGAGGCAGGCAGCCGCGTCGCGAGTTCATGGAGGACGGGCTGGCCGGTGCTGACGGCTTTCCCGAGGTCGCCGCGGGCCAGGTCGCGGAGGTAGATCCAGAACTGCTCGGGCCAGCTCTTGTCCAGCCCCAGGGATTTCCGGATCTGGGCGATGGACTGGGCGTCCGCCGTGGGGCCGGCGAAGAACACGGCCGGGTCCCCGGGCAGCGCCCGGGTCAGCACGAACGTCACGACGATGATGCCCATCACGGCCGGCGCCGCCTGGAGGAGGCGCCGGCCGATCAGGGTCAAGGTTCCGCTTCGCATCGCGTCCCTCCCCCTCCTCGTTCAGGACGCACCACGGCCTCTCAGGCCTTCTTGAGCTTCTTCACGACGAGCTGGCGGTGGAACCAGAACTCGTACCCTTCCACGTTCTTCTGCATCGCCACCTCCAGGTAGGGCTGGTACAGGGGGATGCGCGGCACCTCGCGCATGCCGATCTGGAGGAACTTCTTGATCTTCTCCTCGTAGCCGGGGCTTCCCACCTCGGCGTCCAGCGTCTCGTCCACGAGCCTGTTCACCTCCGGGTTGTTGTAGCTGGAGGAGTTGAACAGCCGCCCCGACTGGTAGCACCAGAAGTAGTAGTACTCCGGGTAGTTCAGCCAGCCGCCGAAGTTCTCGAGGTGGACGGGCAGGGCCTTCTCGATCAGGGCCTTGGTCCGCCAGTTCGCGCCGGGGATCTTGTCGATCTTGAGCCTGATGCCTACTTTGCCCAGCCCCTCCTGGAGGAGCAGCGCCGCCGGCTCGCTCCAGTAGGCCAGGCCGAGGTTGAAGGAAAGGGTGGACTCGAAGCCGTTGGGAAGGCCGGCCGCCTTCAGCAGCGCCTTGGCCCTGTCGAGGTCGGTCTCGTAGGGGAAGGGCTGGGGCCACTCGATGGTCTTCGGGTCGGCGGACTTGGCCCCCCAGAGCTTCACCCCGCGCTCGTAGGCCGCCACCTTGAATATCTGCTCGTAGGGGACGGCGTAGGCCACCGCCTGGCGGACGCGGACGTCGTCGAAGGGCTTGAACTTGAGGTTCAGGCACAACACGTGGATGCAGTTCTCGATGGGAGTGCCCACCACCTTGAGCTTGGGGTCGGCGAGCAGCTCCTTGGCGTCCTTCGGGGCGATGTCGAAGGAGAGGTCGGCGTCCCCGCGGACGATGAGGGCGCGCCGGGTGGCCTCGTTGGGGACCTCCCGGATGATGGCGCGCTTGATGGCGGGCAGGGGGCCGGACTTCCAGCCGTCGAAGCGGGCGTACACCGCCTGGCGGCCCGGGTCCCACCGCTCGAGCTTGTAGGGGCCGCCGCCGGCCGAGTTCTTGTGGAGGTACTCCAGGGCCCAGGGGTCCTTGGCGGTGGCGTGCTTCTTGGCGAGCTTGGAGTTGACGACGACCGCCACGGGCACGGCCAGGTCGGGCAGCATGAGCTTGCTCTTTCGGACGACGTTGACCCTGAAGGTGTGGTCGTCCACCGCGGCGAACTGAGCGGGCTTCTCCATCGCGCCCGCCTTCATCTGGATGGTGGGGAAGCCGCCCACCGAGACCGCCCGGTCGAAGGACCATTTCACGTCGTGGGCGGTGACGGGGCTGCCGTCGTGGAACTTGGCGTCCTTGCGGAGCTTGAAGGTGATGGACGAGCCGTCCGGCGCGGCCTGCCAGGACTCCGCGAGCTCGGGCTCGACCTTGCGGTAGTCGTACGAAAGGCTGCCGTCGGGGAGCGTCTTGCGGCCGTAGGTCAGGAGCCGGTCGTAGAAGTTGATGGCGCTCTGGTAGCCGGGCCGGTTGGTGCCCGGGCGGTGGATGTCCATGCTGTTGGGCACATCGCTGATGAGGACCACCAGCGTGTCCTTCGGGACGGCGGCCTCGGCGGGCAGGTGCCTGAGGAAGGGGAGCACCCCCGCCCCCGCCGCCGCTCCGGCCCCCAGCTTGAGGAAGCTGCGGCGCGTCATCTGCTTTCTGCCGTTTCTCTGCGATCTGGCCACTGGTGTATCCCCCAACAAATCAGAGGTTTGAAATGTAAGCCTCCCCCTCCAGGGCTGGCTCTCGCCCCGAGGACGCTCACGTTTTCGGAGCACTTGAATCAGAAAATGACTTGCCGGGCGCCTCCCCCCTCGGGAAGGAGTGTCGCCAGGGGGGATTACTTTGGGATTTCAGTAATGTGAATTCGTGATTTCGGAAATGTTTCGGGCGTGTTTCAGGGAGAGAAAAGAGCGGACGATTTCCCCAAATCCCGCCGGGGCGGGAAGCCGTTACGGGCTGGGAGCGCGGGCGCTCCCTAAAGGACGGGGCAGAGCCAGCCGAGCACCGCGCCGTAGACTGCGTGGGCGAGCACGGCCGTCATCCAGGCCCGGGGGTGGTGCTTCGCGGCGAAGAAGCCCAGCCTGGTCACGAAGGGGTTGAATACCAGCTGGGAGCCCGCGAAGAGGCACGCCCCCCACAGGAGGCCCTTCATCAGGGGCGGCCCCGGCAGGTGGCGCCCGATCCAGTAGGCGTAGAGGAGGGCGAAGAACATGCCGTTCAGGTGCACGACGATGAAGCCCAGCGCGACGGGAGGGTGGCCGTCGTAGGACTCGCCGAAGCAGAGGTGGGCCATTCCCTTGGAGAAGTCCAGCCGGGCGAGCCCCACCCGCCCGGCCCATAGGGCCAGGACCAGATGCACATAGGTGGCGAAGAAACCGGCGGCGAGAATGACGAACAGATCCCCAGGCCCCATCGTTTCCTCCGAGCGCCCGAAGGCGCCTGACGGCCCCCGCGTCTCCCCGGGCGGAACCGGGGGATCTCCCCAGCGCGGGAGGCGCGGCGGCTCCGGCGGTTGGTCCGGAAATGGTATGATGGCGGCTCGGAAAAGCCAAGGCGGAGAGAGACAAGCCGATGCTGAAGGGAATGCATCACATCTCGATCGCGGTGGACGACCTGGAGAAGGCCCGGAAGTTTTACGGGGGGTTGCTGGGGCTCTACGAGATCCCCCGGCCCCCCCTCCCCAATCCCGGCCGGTGGTTCCAGGCGGGGGGGTGCCAGCTCCACCTCACGGTCCGCCCCGAAGAAGAGAAGAGCCGCCGCATCCCCGGCACCGGCGCGGGGGAGACCCACTTCGCCTTCGCTTCGGACGACCTGGACGGGGTGAAGAAGCACTTGGAAGGCCGGAGCGTCCATGTGAAGGACGGCATCAACGCCAAGCTCGGCATGCGCCAGCTCTTCTTCCGCGATCCCTCCGGCAACCTGGTCGAGGTGTTCTGCGTGCTGCCGGGTTAGCGGGGAGAAGGTCCCTAAGCCCTCCAGGCTTGCCTGTAAGTTTCAGGGGATTGTCTTAGCCGGGGATGAAAATATTTCGCACAGGAGAAATTTGATGTTCCGGGCCATTCTTGCCACGATCGGGGAATTGTTCTCCTTTCTTTGGGCGAACAAGCTGTGGTGGATGACGCCGGTCGTCGTCGTCCTCCTTCTGTTCGCCGGCCTCATGTTCCTGGCGCAGTCGAGCGCTCTGGCGCCCTTCGTCTACACCCTCTTCTAGCCGAGAAGCCGGATGGCGATCCTCAAGCGCCTTTGGGAAGGCTGGAAGCGTCTCGCCCACAAGATCGCGCGCTTCAACTCCCTGGTCCTCACCACGGTCCTCTACTATTTCCTGCTCCCCCTGGTGGCCGTCCCCTTCCGATTGAGGAAGGATCCCCTGCGGCTGAAGGAGGAAGCGGGGTTCCTGCCGCGCCCGGCCGCGAAGGCCTCCCTCCAGGACGCTAGGCGGCAGGGCT
>MGDP01000186.1 GCA_001790955.1 Candidatus Tectomicrobia bacterium RIFCSPLOWO2_12_FULL_69_37 | reverse complement strand
CGCCCTTGAAGAGCTTGTTGGCGGCGTAGGCCTCCTCGGTCGCGTTCTGGCCCGAGCCGTACCAGGCGACGCTGTCCTTGCCGTGCCGGCGGATGTTGTCCACGAAGGTGCCGGCGACGAGGTCGAGCGCCTCGTTCCAGCTCACCGCCCTGAAGCCGCCGCCCGCCTGGCGGACCATCGGCCGGGTGAGCCGGTCCTTGCCGTAGAGGATGTGGGGGAGCGAGAAGCCCTTGATGCACACCCTCCCCTCGTTGATGGGGCTGTCGGCGTCGCCCTGGATGGAGACGATCCGCCCGTTTCGGACGCCGGCGACGACGGTGCAGCCCGTCCCGCAGAAGCGGCACTGGGAGCGCCCGTAGGTCACCCCCGGCTCCGCGGCCGGCGCGGGGGCCGGAAGACCGGCCACCGCCAGGGCCGCCGCCCCGGCCGACGCCTTGATGAACTCCCGCCTGCTCAGGTCAATTGACATGACGCGACTCCCATATGGGGAATGTGCCGGGCCGACGCGCGCCGGCTCGTCCGGAAAGCGGACGGACGAGTAAGCTGACCCCTTCGGAAGCGGGCATCAGAAGGCGCGAAACTCCGGGAGGACCGAACCGCTCACACGATAAGCTTCCAAGCCCTAAAATACAATGCAGGAAAATCGGAGGCAACAATCCGAAAAAAAGATTCCCGCGTCCTTTTCAATTTTGGGGATCCCCGGCTTTTCAACCGGGCCGGTGCTGTCTAAAGTGCCCCTCCACGGGATCGCTTCAACCCCGACTCCGGCGGAGGCTCCCATGAAAGAGGTGCTGCTGGCCCGGGGGGCGCTGCGGCTGGCCCAGGTGAACGCCCGGGTCCGGCCCGGCGAGCGCGTCCTCGTGGTGGCGGACTACGCGACCGCCGCGCTGGCCAAGCGGGTCGCGTGCGCCGCCGCCTCGCTCGGGGGGGAGGTCGTCACCGCCCTCATGCCCCCCCGGGAGCGCCACGGCCAGGAGCCCCCCGCCCCGGTGGCCGCCGCCATGCGGGAGGCGGAGGTCATCTTCACCCCCGTCTCGATCTCCATCACCCACACCCAGGCGGTGAAGGACGCCTTGAAGGCCCGGGCCCGCATCCTCGCCATGACGGACTGGTCGGACGAGATGTTCCTGAGCCCGGCGCTCCTGGAGACCGACTTCCACGCCCAGGCCGCCGTCTGCCGGAAGATCGGGAAGGCCTTCACCGAGGGGACGCGCTTCCGCTTGACCTCCCCCAAGGGGACGGACCTGCGCTTCGAGGCGGGGGGGCGCAAGGCGAACGTGATGACGAACGTGCCCGACCCGGGGGAGCTCTCCCCGGTGCCCACCATCGAGGTGAACGTGCCGCCCGTCGAGGGCACGGCGGAGGGGACGCTCATCGTGGACGCGAGCGTGCCCTACCTGGGCATCGGCCCCCTCAAGGAGCCCTTCACCTGCCGGGTGGAGAAGGGCTTCATCGTCTCCCTGGAGGGCGGGGGCGAGCAGGCCGAGGTCCTCAAGCGGGCCATCGCCTCCCACAACGATCCCAACTGCTGGAACGTGGCCGAGCTGGGGGTGGGCCTGAACCCAGGCGCGCGCATGACGGGCCGGATGCTCGAGGACGAGGGCGTGCTCAATACCATCCACATCGGCATCGGCACGAGCCTCATGCTCGGGGGCACCCTCAAGGCCGCCACCCACTACGACCTCATCATGTGGGACCCCACCGTCGAGATCGACGGGCGGGTCGTCCAGCGGGGGAAGGACATCCTCCTCTGATGCCGGCCGCCCTCGCCGCCGCCCTCTTCGCCCTGGGCACCTCGGCCCTCTTCGGCACCTTCAGCATCCTGGTGCGCCTGGGGCGCGAGCACGCCAACGCCATCACCGGGGTGGTGGTCAGCGTCGTCTCCCCCCTGCCCTTCTTCCTCCTCGCCGCCCTCTGGATGTGGGAGCCCTCCTGGTGGAACGGGAGGGCGACCCTCTTCTTCGTCCTGGCGGGGCTGGCGGGGCCGGCCGGCTCGCGGGTGTTCCTCTACCTCTCGCTGCACTACCTGGGCGTCGCCCGGGCCATGCCGCTGACCTCGGTGACGCCCCTTTTCTCGACCCTGCTCGCCATCGCCGTCCTGGGGGAGAAGCCGGGGCCCTACATCGTCGCGGGCACCCTCCTCATCGTGGCGGGGAGCGCCGCCCTCTCCTACAAGAAGCCCGGGGACAAGAGCTGGTCGCGGCGCCACCTGTGGCTCATCGCGTGCAGCGTGACGACAGCGGCGTGCTCCTTTCTCTTCCGCAAGCTCGCCCTCACGGCGGTGAACGCCCCCCTCCTGGGGGTGACGGTCTCTAGCCTCGCGGGGCTCTTCTTCCTCTCCCTCTTCCGCCCCCTCATGCCCGAGGCCGAGCGCCCGCGCTGGCCGAACCGCAAGGCCTGGGGCTTCTACGGCGCCGTGGGATTGCTGAACGGGGCGGGCTTCCTCACCCAGTTCTACGCCCTGGGGCTGGGGGACGTCTCGATCGTCATCCCCCTGAGCTCGACCGCGCCCTTCTTCTCCCTCCTCCTGAGCCGCCTCCTCCTGCGCGGGACCGAGCGGGTGACGAAGCTCATTGTCGCCGGGACCGTCCTCATCGTGGCGGGCGCCGCCCTCATCGGCTGGAAGCTGCGCTGACGCGCGGCCGATTGACGCCTCCGCCGGGGCTTCATACAATCGCCTCCATCGCGTCCCGCAGATCCGTTCCACCACGTGAGACGGCGCATCCTTGCCCCGGAGGCCGCTTCACATGCGGAAGGAGCCGCCATGAGCCTGTTCGAGCGCCAGCTCTCTTGGGTGCTGCTGCTCGCCCTCACCCTGATGCTGACCGCCCAGATCGTGGCCCGCTACGTGTTCTTCACCTCGATCGGCTGGATCGAGGAGTTCTCGCGCATCATCTTCGTCTGGTACATCTACCTCTCCATCAGCTGGATCACCCTCCAGGGCCGCCACATCCGGGTGAACGCCATCGACCTGATGGTCCCCGCCTCCTGGCGGCGGCCCATCGGCCTCGCCGGCGACCTCATCTGGCTGGGCTTCGGCCTCCTGCTGACGTACTACGGCTACCGCTTCGTGATGACCGAGGTCGAGGTGTACTCGGAGACGGAGATACTCCAGATCCCGCACGCCGTCGTGCATGCCATCATTCCGATCGGCTTCGGCCTCATGAGCCTGCGCCTCGTCCAGGCCATGGTCCGGGTGTACTGGCGGGGCGGGCCCGAGGCCCTCTACCTGGTGGAGAAGCAGGAGGACGAGCGGTGAGCGGCATGGCGTTCCTCCTCTTCGCCGCGCTGACCGTGCTCCTCCTCATCCGCGTCCCCATCGGGGTGGCGCTGGGGGCCTCCTCCGTCATCGTCTACTGGGCCACGGGGGATCGCTTCGAGAGCCTCGCCCTCTCCTACTACGACGGGCTGGACAAGTTCCCCTTCATCGCCGTGCCCATGTTCCTCCTCGCGGGGGCGCTCATGGAGAAGGGGGGCATCAGCCGCCGCCTCATCGCCGTGGCCGACTGCTTCGTGGGGAACGTCCGCGGGGGCCTCGCCCACGTGACCATCCTGGCCTGCATGTTCTTCGCCGCCATCTCGGGCTCGGGCCCGGCGACCACGGCCGCGGTCGGCGGCATCATGATCCCGACCATGATGCGGCGGCGCTACGACAACCACTACTCGGGGGCCGTCTCGGCGACCGGGGGGACGCTCGGCATCCTCATCCCCCCCAGCATCGCCCTCATCGTTTACGGGGTGAGCGCCGACGAGTCCATCAACCGTCTCTTCCTCGCGGGGGTGCTGCCGGGCATCTTCCTGGGCCTCATGCTGATGGTGGCGGCCACCATCCTCGCCCCCTTCAAGACCCCCAACGAGGCGGGCGTGCCCTTCGACCTCAAGCGCACCCTGCGGACCATGCTGGAGGCCCGGTGGGCGCTCATGGCCCCCGCCGTCATCCTGGGCGGGATCTACGGGGGCTTCGTGACACCCACGGAGAGCGCCGTCATCGCCGCCCTCTACGGCTGGGTGATCGGCACCTTCGTCTACCGGGAGCTCGACTGGGCGAAGACGCACGAGTGCATCGAGGTCGCCACCCTCATCACCGGCACCATCGCCATCATCTGGGGCGCCTCCCTCGCCTTCGGGGAGCTGACCACCATCCACAAGATCCCCCAGGCGGTGACGGCGCTCATCCACAACGTCACGCAGGACCCCTTCGTCATCCTCCTCCTCATCAGCGCCTTCCTCACCTTCGTCGGCATGTGGATGAACACCATGGCCCAGGTCATCATCCTCACCCCGCTCTTCCTCCCGGTCGTGAAGGCCGCCGGGGTGGACCCCGTGCACTTCGGGATCATCTTCGTCATGAACTGCGAGGTGGGCTTCCTCACCCCGCCGCTCGGGACGAGCCTCTTCGTCGCCATGGGCATCTCGCGCAGCACCCTGGGCGAGATCAGCTGGGCGGCGGTCCCCTTCATCGTCACCATGCTCCTCGCCATCGTCGTCGTGGCCTATTTCCCCAGCATCAGCCTCATCCTTCCCGGCATGCTCAACATCAAATGACCCCCCCCATGAGAAGGAGAATCCCGATGCGGCACCTCAAGCGGCTCCTCCAGGCGGCGGCATGCGCGGCGGCCGCGCTCGCCCTGGCCCTCGGCGCGGCTTCCCCGGCCTCCGCGGCCAAGTACACCATGAAGTTCGCCCACAACTCGCCGCCCAAGCCGGACCTGCTCTACCAGGCGTGCGCGCTCCTCTTCCGCACCCACCTCCAGATCTACTCGCGCGGCGAAGCCGACGTGGATATCTACCCCTCCTCCCAGCTCGGCAACGACACCGTGGCGGCCAAGAAGGTCCAGCTCGGCTCCATCGAGATACAGATCGTCGCCTCCAACAACATCTCGGGCTTCGACCGCCGCTACGACGTCTACACCCTCCCTTTCCTCTTCGGGAGCTTTAAGGGGGCGGCTAAGGTATTCGACGGCCCCGTCGGGCAGAAGATCGCCGAGGACTTCCGGCAGAAGTCCGGCATCCGCGTCCTCGGCAACATCGCCACCGGCTTCCGCAACATCACGAACAGCAAGCACCCCATCCTTAAGCCCGCCGACCTCGGCGGCCTGCGCATCCGCATCGCCAAGAACCCCATCATGGTGGCCACCTACGAGGCCATGGGCGGGAGCACCATCGGCATGAACCCGACCGAGACCTTCAGCGCCCTCAGCACCAAGACCGTGGACGGCCAGGACGGCGGCTCGGCCTGGGCCTGGGCGCAGAAGTTCTACGAGGTGCAGAAGTTCCTCTCGGTCACCCGCCACCAGCTCGTGGCCGGCTCCCTCATCATCAACGACAAGTACTACGCGGGCCTCCCCAAGCCCATCCAGGCGGCCATCATCCGGGCGGCGAAGGAGACCATCGGCTGGGCGAACGCCTACGCCGAGCAGGAGGAGGAGAAGATCGTCAAGGGGTTCGAGGCCAAGGGCCTCAAGATCGACCGGCCCGACCTCGCCCCCTTCCGCGAGGCCGTGAAGCCCGTCTACAACAAGTTCGCCGGCCAGCTGGGCGGCATGGGCCTCGTCCAGAGGATCATCGACGCCCAGAAGTAGCCCGCACCCGGGGGGCGGCGCACCCGCCGCGCCGCCCCCGTTTCGCGGAGACCAGGAGACGACATGAACGGAGGGAAGGAATTCGAGGGCCAGTGCGCCGTCGTGACGGGCGGCGCCACCGGCATCGGCGAGGCCGCGGCCCGCGAGCTCGCCCGCCGGGGCTGCGCCGTCTGCGTCATGGACATCGACGCCCCGGGCGCCGAGCGCGTCGCCCAGGGCATCCGGGCGGAGGGCGGCGAGGCCTTCCCCTCCGTCACCGACCTCCTGGACTGGGAGGCCACGCGCCAGGGCGTCGGGGCCGCCCACGCATGGAAGGGCCGGCTCGACATCGTGGTGCACAGCGCGGGCGGCTTCCCCCAGTACGTGAGCCTGCTGGACTGCCCCGCCGAGGCCTGGGACGGAGTGGTGAACTCCAACCTCCGCTCCATGTTCTACCTCCTCAAGGCCGCCGCGCCGCTCATGATCGCGCGGAAATACGGCCGCTTCGTCTCCCTCTCCAGCATGGCCGCGCGCAGCGGGGTGAACCCCAACCCCCCCCACTACACCGCCGCCAAGGGGGGAGTGCTCGCCCTCACCCGCCAGGCCGCCCGCGAGCTCGGCCCCCACGGCATCACCGTGAACGCCGTCGCCCCCGCCAACGTCCAGAGCCCGCGCGCAAAGGCCATCCGCTCCCCCGAGCGCCTGCGCCACATCGCCCAGACCACCCCCGTGGGGCGCCTCTCCGAGCCCGGGGAGATCGCGGAGGCCGTCCTCTTCCTCTGTGGCAAAGGGGCCGGCTACATCACGGGGGTCACCCTCGACGTGAACGGCGGGGCGACGATGGTATGAGGGGGGTAGGCTGAAACCCGTGTTTGCAGGGGCGTTCAATTGAACTTCCATGCTTGACACCCAGTCCATCAATTTTATAAATGTGTTCTTGTAGTATCCTATTTCACTTGTCGTGCATGGAGCGAGCCGTGAGCGCCAGGGAACATAGCTACACCGTCCTTTTCGAGCCCGCCGAGGAAGGCGGCTACGTCGTCCTCTGCCCGGCCCTGCCGGGGCTCGTCACCCAGGGCGACACCCTGGAGGAGGCCCGCGGGATGGCCCAGGACGCCATCCGGGCCTACCTCGAAAGCCTCGCCAAGGACGGGCTTCAGCCCCCGCCGGACAAGGACATCGCCCTGGAGCCCGTCAAGGAGAAGGTGAAGGTCAAGCTGGAAGCCGCATGAGGCGGCCCCTCCCCGTCTGCAAGCCCCCGGAAGTCCTCCGCGCCCTCCAGCGGGCCGGATTCTTCGTCCACCACGCGAGCGGAAGCCACTACATCCTCCGCCACCCCGGCAAGCCCTCCCTGCGCGTCACGCTCCCCTTCCACCGCAAGGATCTCAAGCGCCGGGTGCTGGCTTCCCTCATCGAACAGTCGGGGCTGACGATGGAGGAGTTCCTGGAGCTTTTGTGAACGGCGGAGCGACGATGGTGTAGGAGGGGGAGTACCGGCGCCCGGTTGTGCATCCCGCCCGCCATGCCATAGTAAATAGGCGTATGCGGAAGATGAGATCCGTGGCAGCCGAGCGGCGCACCTATACAATCGTTTTTGAGCCGAACGAGACCGGCGGCTACACCGTCACGTGCCCGGCCTTGCCTGGGCTCGTGACCGAGGGGCGGACCCTGGAAGAGGCCCGCAAGATGGCCGCCGAAGCCATCCAGCTCTACTTGGAGGTCTTGAAGGAGGACGGCCTTCCCATCCCGCCCGGCGAAGAGCACAGCGAGACGCCGATTCGCGATGGAGTGACCATCGAATTCCAGGCGGCATGAGCCCCCGCCTGCACGTCGTCGTCCCCTACCATTCCCGGGACCTGTCGCGGAAGACGCTCCTCAGCATCATCAAGAGCGCGGGCCTGACCGAGGGGCGTTCTTGGAGCTTTTGCGAACAGCGGGAGAGGATGGTGGGGAGAGGCAGGATTTCCGGGCCGTCATTCTGAACGAAGCAAAGCGGAGTGAAGAATCTGCTTCTTCCCTTGAAAAGCAGCTTCTTCGATCGCTGTGCTCCCTCGGAACGAGATGCGCTTGCCTCTTCCGGGTTCAACTCCCCCCCAGCGCCCTCCTCACCAGCGGCACGATCTCGGAAAATCTCTCCGCCACCATCGCCCCCGCCTCCCTCAAGAGCCTCTTCTTCATCGAGGGGGCGCCCACGCCCCGCTCCACGAGGGCGCCGGTGTGGCTGACGGGGGCGGGGGTGGCCATGGTCTCCATGAACTCGCCCGGGATCATGGCGACGAGGGGCTTGGTGAAGCCGCCGCTCCTGATGAACTCCGCCGCTTCTTCCTCCCGCCCCGTGCCGGGCTCCCCGAACATGACCACGCACCGGGTTTCCGGGTCCTTCTCGAAGAGGGCGAGCAGGTCCACGAAGTCCGCGCCGATGAGGAGGTCCCCCCCGATGGCCACATAGGTGCTCTGGCCGATCCCGGCCCGGGTGAGGAAGAGGCAGATCTCGGCCCCCATGCCCCCGCTCCGGCTCACCACCCCGACGGGGCCCGGGCGGAACATGAGCTGGGGCACCTCGCCCCCCGTCCCCCCCACCTTGGCTTTGCCGGGGCTTATCATGCCCTGGCTGTTCGGGCCGATGACGAAGGCGCCCGCCCCCTTCGCGCGGGTGAGGACCTCGCTCGCGTCGTGGTGGGGCACCCCCTCGGCCAGGATGTGGAGGGCGGGCACCCCGGCCTCGATGGCCTCCAGCGCCGCCGCCTTGGCGAAGCGCGCGGGGATGAAGAGGAGGGAGAGGTCCACCGCGTGCTCCTTCACCGCCTCCGCGACGGAGCCGTAGACGGGGATGCCCTCCACCCGCTCCCCGCCCTTGCCGGGGGAAACCCCCGCCACGATGCGGGTCCCGTAGGCCGTCATGGTGGGGATGAGGCGCCGCGCCTCCCCCCCAGTGGCGCCCTGCACGAGCACGCGCGTCCGCCCGTCGAGGAGGATGCTCACCTCTCCCCCCCTCTCCGGTAGGCGCGGTCCACGATGCGGCGGCAGAGATCTTCGAGAGAGAAGTCCGCCTCGTGCCACTCCACCCCCGGCACCTCGGCGATCAGGCGGCGGGCCTCCTCCACCCCCGGCCCGGCGAAGCGGACCACGACGGGGAACTTCGTATAGTCCAGCCCCGCGTCCTTCAGGCCCTGGACGATGCCCGCCACCCGCACGTTCACCCGGGCGAAGTTGCTCACGTTCGCGGCGAGCGCCAGGCCCTTCAAGCCCGGCTTGGCGAGGACGGCGAGGACCGCCCGGCGCATCTTCTCCTCGTAGCGGCCAGGCGTGATGTCAAAGGTGCAGGCGGGGCGGCCGCCCTCGCGGAGGATCTCCCCCAGGCTCGTCAGGCCGTAGCCCCCGCCCGAGACCATGAAGCCGATGTCCCCCTCCAGCTCGCTGAAGCGGATGGCGCCGACGTGGGGGTCGAGGGCGTCGATCGCGCGCAGGGTCTTCTCCAGGGGGGTGAGCGGCCGCCAGCCGTTCCCCTGCTCCTCCCCGAGTCTGGCCTCGAGGTCCGGGTGGCGGAAGAGGGCCTGGTCGTCCACCTCCAGGGCGCACGAGGCGGCCACCATCCGCCCGTCCGCCAGCTCGGCCAGCGGGTTCACCTCGGCCGTGCGGCAGTCGCAGGCGCGGAAGACGATGTAGAGGAAGCACATGGCCCGCGCCGCCTCGTCCGCGAGGGGGCTCTCCAGCCCCGCGCGCCGGGCGAGATCGAGGGCGTCCGGGTAGGCGAGCCCCTCGGTGATGCCGATGGGGAGGGCGAGCAGGCGGTCCGGGCGCGTGGCGGCGATCTCCTCCACGTCCACCCCGCCCTCGGCGCAGAAGAGCATGAGGGGGGACTTCGTGCGCCAGTCGAAGGTGAGGGAGAGGAAGCACTCCCGCTTGATCTCCAGCGCCTCCATCGCGAGGAGCCGCCGCACCGGGAAGTTCCGCACCGTCATCCCCAGGATGCGCGCGGCCTCGCGGCGGGCCTCATCGGGCGAGGCGACGAGCCGGACCGCCCCCTCCTTCCCCCGCTTCCCGACCGGCACCAGGGCCTTGAGGACGGCCCGGCCGCCCAGGCGCGCCACGGCGGAGACGGCCTCATCGGGCGATGAGGCGAGCGCGTGCGCCGGCACGGGCAGGCCGTGCCGCTTCAGGAGGTCGAGGGAGTCGTGCTCAAGGAGCCGGGCCAAGGGGGTCTCTTAGTCGTCAGAGCAATCGGCGGCAGCGGAACCGTAGGGGCGACCGGCCGGCCGCCCCTACCGAATCTAAGGCAGCGCCCGCCGGAGGTGCTCCTTGAGGGAGCCGCCGCAAAAGGAGCGCGCGAAATCCTCCCCGTGGACGCGGGCCAGGCGCCCGGCGAAGGCGGGGACGCCCCACACCCCCTTGAGCTCTGTGAACATCCGGTTCCCAGCGGGCCCCGGGGTGTGCGTCCCGGCGAAGTCGCTCCCCAGGCACACCTGGCCGGGGGCCACCTCGGCCAGGAAGTCGATCTCCTCGATGTAGCGGTCGAACCTGGCGTAGAAGCCGGGGTGGGGGGCGAGGCCCACGAGCCCCCCCGTCTCCAGCAGCCGCCGGGCGCCCGGGCGGGGCAGCCCGCGCTCCCCGAAGGCGGTGACGGCCGGCTCGTCCAGGTGGCCGTGGGAGTAGTGGACGGGGTTCCCCGTCACCAGGGCGAGGTCGATCATGTCCTCCTTGGTCTTGTGGTTGGCGTGGGCGCAGTCCACGAGGAAACCCTTCTCCCAGGCGCGCATGAGGAAGGCGCGCCCGAGCGGAGTGAGGCCCCGCGCGGGGTCGCCCTTGGCGCCGCCGCCGAGCGCGTTGTCCTCGTTGTAGAGGGGGCCCAGGCCGCGGAGGCCCTGCTCCCACATCCAGTCCAGGAGCTCGAGGTCGCCCTCGCGCTCGATGAAGTAGACGCCCTCGGCGTGGAGCACCTGGCGGCCCGTGCCCGGCAGGTCCGCCGCCTGGAGCACCACGGTCAGCCCGGGGGTCTGGCGGATGAGGCGAATGTCGGCCTCCAGGAGCTTGAGCTGCTCGGCCTGGGGCGCCCCCGCCTTGCGCCCCGCCGCGCTGAAGAGGCCGCCCAGCCTGCCGGCGGCGGCGAGGTCGATCTGCTCCGAGAGGTAGGCCTTGTCCGGGGCGAGGTTCACCATGTACCGCAGGTCGGTGTGGAAGTCCCAGATGTCCTCGAAGCCGATGGGCATGGGATAGTTTACCTATGTGCCAAACATTTCTATCTTATTCGTCCTATACTGACCAAGGCACACCAACTTTATTAACAATTTTCTTCGCCAAACGTAAAAAATCTCTATGCGCATCTTCTGTGGCCTGAAGATGAGAGCCTATTGCCCCATCAGCGGGACGAAGGCTAAACATCGGCTTCCTAGCTTCTTGAGCCAACGGCATCAAACTTCGATAATGTCTCAACAATGCTAAACATTCAGGATCATTTTCTACGGATACTCTCTTGCTAGAACCTACTCCCAATACGGATTCTCTATATTCATTCGGAATCCGACTTATCCATTTCTGATATGCTTTAACCGGTCGATCCAGCCTGACAGAGTGCTGCAACACGATATATCCGACAGTTTCCATTTGACCCTTCGGAAGCCTTAAATCAGGAAAGTTGTCTCCCTTTTTCAAACGTTCTTGCCATTCCTGACGCCATCGCCGAAATGTAGGCCCCAGATTCCTAAGTCCCTGAAGAGAAAAGAGATCGGGAGATAGCGGGACAACAACATAGTCTGATGAAATAAGAGCAGCCCGATTGATAGCACCCAAATTGGGTCCCAAATCCATCAAAACCAACTCAGCCTCAAACGACTCAGCTGCATCTTGCATAATCCTCCAAAACGCGGACATAACCCGAAATGCGCGCTCGTGACCATCATTGCATCTAGGCCACTCTGTAGCCAGTTGATCCTCAAAACTCGACAGATTTAGATCACCAACCACCAAGGCCAAATTATCCTCAACCACTTCACATTCTGGGCTTCTGATATCACCGACCCCACGAATCAGAGGGCTTAGAAATCCGAATATGGTCTGCGATTGATCAGAATCGTCCCACAGCTCTTCAAGCCTTTCATCTTCCAAAAACGCTGCCGTCAAATTTGCTTGCGGATCCAAATCGACTGCCAGAATACGAATGCTAGAAATGGAACACATCCACGCAAGATGATAAACTAAGGATGTTTTTCCGACACCGCCCTTGTTATTAAAAAATGCGACAACTGGGATGCTCATTACCTCTTCCTCACTATCGCCAAAACATACGAATTTTCGACAGCGAATTCCAGGGGTGGGTTTCCGTTGCTTGCCAATTCTTTCTTGGCAAGAGGAATACCTACGCCAAACCGCTGAACAAAACCCAGGTTTTTTAACGCCTCCGCAAGATAAGGGTTGCGGTAATCGGTAATTCCAGGCTGACCGAAATTTTCCTTCGTAACCTGACCGTAAGGCCCTCCTGGGTTCAATATTTCGATACGGTCATTAAACCATAGAATTCGCACGGGAGCATTTGTCCCATCGTAAGTCCGATGCAAAACAGCATTTCTAGTCAGTTGCCGCAATGCTTCAATAGGATACTCGGGGTGACGCTGTTCCACTGCAGACCCGGCAATCTCAGTTGCCACTGAAATATGAGCAAGGATAGTTTCATCAAGCAATCTAAGAACATTATGTAAAGGGCCATCAATTTCCTTCTGGTCTTTAATTGGATCGGTCAATACATCTCCATCAATTCGAAGGAATTGAATATATGCCCCTGGCAAGAAACTACGAGGGTCCTTTCCCGCAACCAGAATACCAAGTACGGTTGGAAAAACAGGCGGCACGGAGGTCGCAAATCTCAACGAGGCAAGCTGGTCCTCGATCGCCCTTTGGTTTTCCTCACGAATTTCTTTACTGACCGCACTTGGCAAATATTCTTGACGAAAAATATCCAGGCTCAAATCTTCTAAGGCCGCAGACGCAACTGGAGAGATATCGTATGGCACATCATGAGCCCTTCGCTTCTCGTGAAGACGTCGTTCCTCCTCAGGAGTTGCAATAGCTCTCCTTGGGCCAACCCGAATCCAAACTCTCCCCTTCAGACGGACGGGAGGAGCATCGCACGGATGAACAATGATTACCGCCAATTCACAGCCATTCAGTCGTCTTTTCTCAACTATCATAGAGGGGATCGGTAAAATATTCCCCTCGGAACGAATATCTGCCAGTTGGCGAAGAAGCTCATCTGTAATGGGAAGATTTGCGCAACTACCATCATCATTAACCCCAACAAACAAGACTCCGGGTGCCCTACGATTGGGAAGATCATTTGAAAATGCGCAAATCGCTTCCCGTATCTTCTCCCGATCTGCTCCGGAAGCCTTGCGCTCGACACGGTCAGATTCCAGGTCACTCAGGAGCAATTCTAACTCGCGGTCATCCATACGCAGCCTTTTGAAATCGGCGACAAACAGCCAGTCACCCACCCAGATAACAGCTGACTTCTAAGTGTACCACCGCTCCAAGACGTTTCCACCTCTAGGAAGGGGACTTTTCTTCCCCCTTCCCCCGGCCGCCTCCCGCGGCTATAATCCCCCGGCTTCCCTTTCCCTCAAGGAGCGCTCATGCAGCGCCACATCGCCAGGACCGTCGCGGCTGTCTCGGGCGGGGAGCGCGCCCAGCACATGCGGGCCAAGCGCCCGGAGGGCATGGTGCGCCTCGACTCGGGCACCCCGAACTTCCCCACCCCGCCCCACATCCGCGAGGCGGCCAAGAAGGCCCTGGACGAGGGCCTCACCCACTACGCCCCGGGCCAGGGGGACCCCGAGTTCCTCCAGGCGGTGTGCGAGACCGTCGAGCGCGAGACGGGGGCCGTGTACTCCCCGGACGACGTCTTCGCCACCAACGGGGCGAGCTCGGGCATCTACACCGTCTTCACCGCCTTCCTCGACCCGGGGGACGAGGTGATCCTCATGGACCCCACCTTCTCCCTCTACGCCCACGTGGCGCGCCAGATCGGGGCGGTGCCCGTCATGGTCCCCCACGGCGCCGATTACCACATCGACGCGGCGGCGGTGCGGGCCGCCGTCACCCCGCGCACCCGCCTCATCCTGGTGAACAACCCGAACAACCCCACCGGCGTGGTCTACCGCCGGGCCGGCCTCGAGGCCCTCGCCGCGCTGTGCGAGGAGAAGGACTTGATGCTCGTCTCGGACGAGGCCTACGAGAAAATCCTCCAGCCGGGCTACGGGCACTTCCCGCTCCTCGCCATGAGGGAGCACAAGGGCCGCCTCATCCTCCTCCACACCCTCTCCAAAACCTACGCCATGACGGGCTGGCGGTTGGGTTACGTGGTGGCGCCCCCGGA
Source organism: Candidatus Tectomicrobia bacterium RIFCSPLOWO2_12_FULL_69_37 (assembly GCA_001790955.1). Classification (GTDB taxonomy): domain Bacteria; phylum UBA8248; class UBA8248; order UBA8248; family UBA8248; genus 2-12-FULL-69-37. The sequence goes on along the minus strand of MGDP01000186.1, from coordinate 2,197 downwards.
CCTCGGGAACCTCCTCTTCGGCGTCCACCGCTCGATCAACGGGCCCATCTGCACCTTCGTCCAGCGGGCCGGGGCCGCCGCCCTGCGCGGGCCCCAGCGGTGCGTCGAGGAGTTCGGGGCCGAGTACCAGAAGCGCGGCGGGCTCATGCACAAGCTCGCCCTCCAGGTGCCGGGCCTGCGTCCGGTGGACCCCCAGGGGGGCTTCTACCTCTACGCCCGCTACGAGTACCCCCTCTCCTCCAAGGAGGTGCACCGGCGGCTCTGGGAGGGGGGCGTGGCCGCCCGCAGCGGCTCGGAGTTCGGGGCGGCGGGGGAGAGCCACCTGCGCTTCACCTACTCGGTGGACGAGAAGACCATCGCGAAGGGCATGGCCATCGTGAGGCAAGTCTTCGGCCAGCTGGGCTAGGGGCTCTCGCGGAAGGAGCGGGGATGACCAGGCAAGCCGGAAGAATCAAGCGGGGGGGCAAGGGGCGGCTCGCGGGCCTCGCCCTCCTCGCCCTCTTCCTGGGGGGCTGCGGGGAGGAGGCGCCCAAGAAGCCGGCCGTCTCGGCCAACCTGTGCGCTTACTTCCCCAACGGGAACGTCACCGGGCCCTACGACACCGAGCAGGAATGCAATACCGCCCGCGCCAACATGCCGGGGGGGACTTGCAAGAAGTGCGAGGAGAAGAAGGGGAACTGAAATTTTGCGGATTCACCAATACGTAGGGGCGACCGGCCGGTCGCCCCTACTTTCTCCGCCACCTGCCATCCCCTAATACACCGGCAGCAGGTCCCTCTCGTAGGCCTCGTCCTCGCCGCGCACCGCCGCGTAGAAGAGCTCCTGGAGCCGCTTGGTGAGGGGGCCGGGCTTGCCGTCCCCGACGGCCACGCGGTCCACGCTCACGATGGGGGTCACTTCCTCCGCCGAGCCGCACAGGATGGCCTCCTCCGCGATGTAGAGCTCGGTGCGGTCCACGGGGCGCTCGGCGGCCTCGCCGACGGAGTTCCCGAACATTTCGAGGACGCAGGAGCGGGTGACGCTCTCCAGGATGCTCTCGGTCACCGGGGGGGCGATGAGCCGGCCCTCCCGGACGATGAGGACGCAGGCCCCCGAGGACTCGGCCACCTTGCCGCCCTGGTTCAGGATGATGGCGTCGTCGTAGCCGTTCACCCGGGCCTCGACCCCGGCGAGGCGGCTGTTCTGGTAGTTGGCGGTGGCCTTGACGCGCGGGGGGACGGTGTCGTCCCCGATCCGCCGCCAGCTGCTCACGCACATGTGGACGCCCTGCTGCTGGCGGGCGCGGTCCCCGCGCGGGCCGCCCGCGATGAAGGCGCAGGTGTCCACCTCCTCGGGCTTGAAGGCTTTCATGTCGAGCCGCCCCGCGTCGTCGAAGAAGACGTTCAGGCGGAAGTGGATGTCCTCCTTGAAGCCGTTGGCGCGGACCCACTCCAGGATGGCCTTCTGGTAGCCCTCCCGGGTCCAGGGGGACTCCATGCGCATGATCTTCATGCTCTGCTCGAGGCGCCGGAGGTGGGGATCGAGCTTCCAGAGGAAGAGGTTCCTGCGCCGCTCGCTCCAGTACCCGCGCACGCCCTCGTAGACGCACGAGCCCCGGAGGACGGCCTGGCTGAAGATGCTGACCGTGGCCTCCTCCCCGGCCACGACCTTCCCGTTGATCCACACCTTGTTGTGAGGGTACTTGGGCACGCGCCGCTCTCCCAGGGAATGTGCCGCTCCATCCAGCCCGAGTTTTAAGGGATTCCGGAGCGAACATAGAGGGGCCGGGCGGGGCTGTCAAGGCCCCTGCGATTGCCAGCCGGAGGGGCCGCCGCTAGAATGGCCACGCCCATGAGTCAAGCGCAGCCCGCCCCCGGAGGCACGGTGAACAACAGCGTCATGGTGCAGGCCCGGGACGTCCAGAAGTACTACGGGGAGTTCCACGCCCTGCGCGGGGTCTCGCTGGACGTCCACGAGGGCGAGGTGGTGGTGGTCTGCGGGCCGAGCGGCTCGGGCAAGAGCACGCTGCTGCGCTGCATCAACGGCCTGGAGCGCATCCAGGGCGGAGACATCGTGGTGGACGGCATGTCGGTCCGTGACCCCAAGACCGACATGACCCGCCTGCGCTCCGAGGTGGGGATGGTCTTCCAGTCCTTCAACCTCTACCCCCACATGACGGCCCTGCACAACATCACCCTCGCCCCCGTCAAGGTGCGGG
>MGDP01000185.1 GCA_001790955.1 Candidatus Tectomicrobia bacterium RIFCSPLOWO2_12_FULL_69_37 | reverse complement strand
GGGGGAGGAGGTGCTCGTCGTCACCGAGTACGGCATGGCCTCCATCGCCGAGCGCGTCGCCCGGGCCGCCTCGGCCCTCGGGGGCCGGGTGGTCACCGCCATCATCCCGCCCTTCCGGAGCCAGGGGGAGGACTTCCCCCCCGGCGTGGCCGCCGCCATGCGGGAGGCGGCCGTCCTCTTCATGCCCCTCGCGGTCTCGATGTCCCACACCCCCGCGGTGCACGAGGCCCGCAGGCGCGGGGCCCGGGCCGTCATGATGTCCGACTGGACGGACGAGATGTTCGCCAGCCCGGCCCTCGTGGAGACGGACTTCGCCGCCCAGGCCGGGGTGGTCCGGAGGCTGGGCGCCATCCTGAGCGCGGGCCGCCGCTTCCGCCTGACCACCCCCCGGGGCGCCGATCTGCGCTTCGAGAGCGGGGGGCGGCGGGCGAACGAGCTGACGGACATCCCGGGCCCGGGCGAGATCGCCCCCGTCCCCACCATCGAGGTGAACTTCGCGCCCCTGGAGGGCACGGCGGAGGGCGCGCTGGTGGTGGACGCGAGCATCCCCTTCCTGGGGGTCGGGCCGCTGCGCGAGCCCATCACCCTCCGGGTCGAGCGGGGCTTCGTCACGAAGGTGGAGGGCGGGGGGGAGCAGGGGAAGCGGTTCCGGGAGGGGGTCGCCGCTCACAACGACCCCAACTGCTGGAACGTCGCCGAGTTCGGCATCGGCCTCAACCCGAACGCCACCATCACCGGGCGGGCGCTCATGGACGAGGGCGTCATGAACACCGCCCACGTCGCCATCGGGACGAGCCGCATGCTGGGCGGGGCCGTCACCGCCGCAGCCCACTACGACATGGTGTTCTGGGAGCCCACCCTCGAGGCGGACGGGAAGATCGTCTACCGGGGGGACACGATCCTGGCATAGCAGGGAGGAAGCCGATGATCAGCACGGGGGAGCAAGTCGCGGGCCTCTTCGGCGTGGCGGGCAAGGGGGTGGCCATCACCGGGGGCGGGAGCGGGATCGGCCAGGCCCTGGGGATGGCCTTCGCGGCGGGCGGGGCCAGGGTGGCCCTCCTGGACGTGAGGCCCGAGAGTCTCGAGGCGAGCCTCGCCCTCTACGCCAAGGGCGGCCTCCCGGCCACGGGCGTCCGCTGCGACGTGACGGACCCGGCGGGGGTGGAGCGGGCCTTCGCCGAGGCCGGCGGGAAGATCGGGCGGGTGGACGTGCTGGTCAACTGCGCGGGCATCACCCTCTGGAAGCCGGCCGAGGAGCACACCACGGAGGAGTTCCGGCGGGTGATCGAGATCAACCTGACCGGCACCTTCAACTGCTGCCAGGCGGCCGGGCGCCGGATGATCCCCGCCGGGGGCGGCAAGATCGTGAACATCAGCTCCATCCGGGGCTTCGTCGGGCTCCCGAACGGCATCGCCGCCTACGCCTCCAGCAAGGGCGGCATCAACATGCTCACCCGCCAGCTCGCCACCGAGTGGGGGAAGCACAAGATCAACGTGAACGCCATCGCCCCCGGGATGATCCGCACCCCGCTCTCCGCCTTCTTCGTGGACTCGGATGTCGGCAAGAACTACTACCTCCCGCGCATCATGCTGGGCCGGTGCGGGGAGACGGACGACCTGGTGGGCACCGTGCTCTTCCTCGCCTCCGGGGCCTCGGACTACGTCACCGGCCAGATCATCGCCATCGACGGAGGCATGCTCGCGGCGGGGTGAGGGGGAGGCCCCAAAAAACGTAGGGGCGGGTCTGAGACCCGCCCCTACGGAAACCGCCGGACAGATTCCCTCTGTAGGGGCGGTTCGCGAACCGCCCCTGCGAGAACCTCCCCCTTACTTCTTCACCCCCGCCAGCTCCTTGAACTCGTCCAGCGAGAGCAGGCGTTTCTCCTTGAGGGACTTCTCCTTCACGTCCATGAGCAGCGCCATCTTCTCCTCCTCGGTGGCCCGGATGCCCAGCTTGTCGAGGAACCAGTTGACGGAGTCGATGCCGCTCCCCTTGCCGATGACGGGGTTGGGCTCGCGCTGGCCCACGAGGCCCGCCCGGAAGGGCACGAGCTCGGTGGGGTGCTGGTTCTCGCAGTTGCGGAGCCAGCTCACGATGATGCCGCTCTCGATGTCGTAGAGGTTCTCGCCCACGACGCAGCGGTTGGGCGCCATGGCGATCTTGGCCAGCTTCTGGACGAGGCGGGAGACCTCGACGAACTTCTGGGTCTTGAGGCCCATGTCCACGTTGTACATGGTCTTCATGGCGAGGACGAGCTCCTCGTAGGCGCAGTTGCCAGCCCGCTCGCCGATGCCGCTCACCGAGGTGTGGGCCACCTGGCAGCCCGCGGCCATGGCCATGAGGGTGTTGGCCACGCCCATGCCGTAGTCGTCGTGGAAGTGGGGCTCGAAGGGGGTGGTGGGGAACACCGCGCGCATCTTGCGGATGAGGTGGGGCACGGTGTGGGGGCCGAGGACGCCGAAGGTGTCCACGATGGCGAGGGCGTCCATGTGGCCCTCGGTCGCCACCTTCTTGAGGAGGCTGAGCACCCAGTCGAGCGGGGCGCGCGAGAAGTCGATGGGGAAGAAGACGGTGTAGAGGCCGTTCTCCTTCGCCACGAGGGTCGCCTTGACCGAGGTGTCGATGGCCTTGGCGAGCTCCCACTTGTAGGCGCGCTCGATGATGTGGGTGGAGCTCGGCACCTCCATGACGATGCCCTTCACGCCGGTGTCGGCCGAGCGCTTCACGTCGTCCGCCATGCAGCGGGCGAAGCTGAAGACCTGGGTCTTCGACCCTTCGAGGCGCTTGACGATCTCGCGGATGGCCTGCTCGTCGGACTTCGAGACGACGGGCATGCCGGCCTCGATGCGGTGGACGCCCACCTCGGCCAGCGCCTCGGCGATGCGGATCTTGTCGTCCTTGTTGAAGACGATGCCGGCCTGCTGCTCCCCGTCGCGCAGGCTCACGTCGTGCAGCTTGGGCGAGGGGTCGAACTTGATGTCCGCCCGGACTTCCTTGTCGAAGTTCCAGGGGCTGGTGAACCACATGTCGGTGTTCCAGGGCTCTGCCATGTCCCGCGCTCCTCTTTTTATGCGGCTCCCCCGCGGGGCCAGGCGGCATGAAGCGCCCCGCCGGAGGCCGGGTGCCTCTACTCGTTGCGGGCCTCGCCGCGCGACTTGTTGGAGAAGTCGTAGTACGGCGAGTCCTTGATGCACTCGTCGTAGTGCGCCATCCCGGTGAAGATGATGGGGCCGTCCGGGCCGACGAGCACGTTCTCCTCCAGGCGCACCGTCTGGGGCAGGCCCGGGTGCCCGGCGAAGGTCTCGATGGCGAAGTACATGTTCTCCTTGATCTCGACGGGGTAGTCCAGGCTGTAGGCCCGGCTGATCCACATGCCCTCGTAGAGGTCGAGGCCGATCGAGTGGGCGAACTGCTGGAGCGTGACCGTGCCGTACTTGTCGTCGGCGTAGACCGGGAACTTCGAGGCCACGTCCCGTGTGGTCTTGCCCGGCTTGAGCTCCGCCAGGCCGGCGTACATCGAGTCATACACCTCGCGGTAGAGCGCCTTCTCGCGCTTGGTCCACTCGCCCGCGCACTTGAAGCAGCGCACGTAGTCCACGAAGTAGCCGCCGGGCCCGATGGCGTTGATGTCCACGATCACGAGGTCGCCGGAGCGGATCATCTTGTCCGTGTGCCAGCGGCGGTAGGGGCTGGTGTTGCCGCCCGAGGCCACGATGATGTCGTAGACGAAGTCGAAGCCCTCGCGGTAGAGGAGGTCGTTCACCGCGGCGGTGATGTCGCACTCGCGCACCCCGGGCTTCAGCCACTCGTTCCGGATCATCCACATGCAGGTGTCGCCGATGGTCGAGCTGATCTTGAGGCACTCGATCTCCTCGGGCGTCTTGACGACGCGGGCCTCGCTCATGGCCCCCCAGGCGTTCACCAGGTTCACGCCCTTCTCGGTGAAGGCGTTGAAGGCCTGGATGTCCATGATATCGATGCCGATGCGGCCCTTCTGGTAGTCGACCTTCTGCTCCTTGAGCACGTCGATGACGGAGTCCGCCATGCGGTTCACCATCATCTGCTCGGCCGTCTCGGACCACTTCCAGGTGATGGCCGGGCGGATGTTGCCCTCGAGCCAGGGCGCGTCGATGCGGGCGCACTCGAGGTCCGAGCCCGCCGTCTCGAAGAGCACCGGGGTCTTGGCGCCCCGGCAGAGCACGGCGTAGCGGATGAAGATGTTGTTCTTCCAGTTCCCCTGGAAGACCGAGCAGGTGTAGCGGATGTTCTCGCCCTTGAACATGACGATGGCGTCGAGGTTGTGCTTCTCCATCATCGCCTTCGCGCGGTCGAGGCGGTCCTTGCGCATCCTGTCGAAGTCCACCCGCCGCTGCCAGTCGCTGCCCGTCTGGCTGAAGACGCGCCGGGGCGACTGGTAGTGCTCCCGCTGCAAGAAGTCCAGCGGCATCCCTTGCTTGCTGAGCTGCGCCATCGCGAGATTCCTCCTGGTTGGGTGATCCTCCCGCGCCCCCGCCCTCCCGGGCCCCGGCGCGGAGCTCCCCGCTAGACCGCCTTCGCTGCCCGCCTGCGCGTCCGGCCCTCCTTCCGCTCTGGGGCGCTGCGCCCGCCGTGCCCGTTCCGCCGGGCGGAGGCCAGCGCCTTGCGCAGGAGCTCCCCCTCGGCCTCCATGTGCTCGCGCATCGCCCGGCCCGCCCCCTCGGGGTCCCCGGCCTCCACCGCGGCGAGGAGCGCCTCGTGCTTGGCGAAGGCCTCCCGCGGCTGGCCCGGCACCCCGACGATGCGCCGCTGGCTCTTCTCGACGAGGCCCGCAATGGCCTCCCACACCGTGAGGAGGACGGCGTTCCGCGCCGCCCCGCACAACGCGCGGTGGAAGGCCATGCCCGAGCGCACCACCTCCTCGGGCGCCCCCAGGCCCCGCTCCATCTCCCGGGTGAGCCCCCGGAGCCGCTCCAGGTCCCGGGCCTCCCGGTTGCGGGCGGCGAGGCGGGCGATCTGCTCCTCGAGGCCCTGGCGCACCTCCCAGAGCTCGAGCAGGGCCTCCTCCCGCACGTCCAGCAGGAAGGCCAGGCTCTCGCGGATGGAGGCGAGGTAGGGGTCGAGGCTGAGGTTGCGGAGGAAGGCCCCCTGGCCGCTGCGGACCTCGATGAGACCCATGCTGTCCAGGGTGCGGAGGGCTTCCCGCACCGAGGGGCGGCCGATGCCCAGGGTGACGGCCAGCTCGCGCTCGGAGGGGAGCTTCTCTCCCGGGGAGAGCTTCTTGGTGCGGACGAGGCGCTGGATCTGGGCGACCACGTCTTCGTAGAGGCGGGTCTTCTTGACCGGGCGGAGCACGCCGAGGGTCTCCCCTGCGCGGAGGGCGCTGCGCTGGACGCCGGTGCTGAACGGAAAGGCCGGGACCACCCTGGTCAGATGGTCGGACCGATCCTAGGGAGCGGGGGGTGCGCTGTCAAACGGAAAACATGGGTCTCGGAGGGCTCATTCTAAAACACAGAAAACAAGCAACTTCCGGCCTCAAGCGGAGGGCGGACGGAGCGCAAACATCCCCCGCGCCCCCCGGCCCTGGACCTCAGGCCGGGACGACGCGGATCTCCTCAAGCCGGTAGGCCTGGAGGTTCTCCAGGCGATCCTCGGTGACGACGGCGCAGTCCCCCAGCCAGATGCCGCAGCGGTCCGGCTCCGCGATGGGCCAGCTCGCCACGCTCATGCACTGGCCCGGCTCGAAACGGAAGTCCTCCTGGGTGACCTCCCCGTCCGCCACGCGCGCGCCGATTCCCACGTTGTAGTTCCCCCAGCCGAAGAGGAGCGTCTTGTTGTGGAAGCCCGCTTCCCGTATGGCGCCCGTCAGGGCGGGCTTGACCTCGCGGACGGTGCGGCCGGGCTTGACCGCCGCGTAGATGTCCCGCCGCGCGCGGACCGCCGCCTCGAAGAGCCGCTCGTAGCGCGGCGTGGGCGGGCCCACAAAGTAGGTGGCCCACACCTTGCCGAAATAGCCGCCGTAGCCCACGGCGAGCTCGGTGAGGACGACATCCCCCCTCTCGAGCGGCCGCGTCAGCGCGTAGGGGTCGGGATAGACCATCTGGGGGTCCGCCATGGGCGTCGCCCCGATGTGGCCGAAGGGGATCCGCCCCCCCATGGCGTGCGCCGTCGAGAGGACGACATCGAAGAGGTCGCTCGGGCGCCTGCCCGGCCGGCTGGCCTGGAAGAGGACCTCGTGGACGGCGTCCGTCATCTCCGCCCCCCGCCGGATGAAGGCGATCTCCTCCTCGCTCTTCACCGTGCAGACCCCGTCGAACCACTTCGTCACGACCGGCAGCTCGGCGTCCGGCAGGCGGCGCCCCAGGATCTCGAAGTGCTCCCGGGGGAGGGAGATGTTGTGGATAAGGCTCGCCCCCACCACCCCGATGCGCCCCGAGGCCAGCCCGAGCTCCTCGATGCGGCCGGCCACGCGGTCCGTGATCTGGGCGAGCGAGCCGGGGCGCACGTCCTTGAGGCGGGAAATTTTCTTCGCGTTGGCGACTTGGTAGTCCCAGGGGATGAACAGCGTGGGCTCCCCATCGAGGGGGAAGACCACATAGGTCTGGGTGAAGGCGGCGTAGCGCGCGATGTAGACCACGTTGGCTTGGTAGGGGTCGGTGCCGATGAGGCCGCCCACCCCGTAGACAATGAGGGCGCCGAGACCCTCCTCGCGCATCGCGGCCCGGATCCTGGCGTCGCGCCGGGCGTACTCCGCCTCGCTGAAATGCGGCCAGTAGAGGTTCGTGGGCTCATCCATGACGCATCCCTTCTGCGGTCTGGCATTTCCCAAAGAGGCGAATGCGATCGAGCCCCTGGATTGCGCCGGAAAGCGGGCCATCGCCCGGGCGGCGAGCCCCACCCGGGATCGTGAGCCGGGGGGGGAGTTCCTTGGAGGCCCGGCCAGAACCGGATTTTGGCACACTTTCCCCTCTCCGAGGACACTACCCCTCCGCCCGGGAGGCGGATTCCGCCCCGGCGGCGCGCGGCGGCTCCCGCGGAGAAGCCCCCCCTCGGCCTTCCTGCTATAATCGGACCCTCGTTGAAGCCGCGCTTTCGTTACGCATTCTGGCCCGGGAGCCCATGGAATGGCCGATAGCGTGAAGACCCTCCCCCACTCCTCCCACTGGGGGGCCTTCCGGGCCCGGGTCGAGGGTGGCCGCCTGGTGGGGGTCGAGCCCTTCGAGAAGGACCGCGACCCCTCGCCCCTGCTCGGCTCCATCCCGGGCGCCCTCTACCACGAGAGCCGGGTGGCCCGGCCCATGGTGCGGGCCGGCTGGCTCGAGCGCGGGCCCGAGAGCCGGGAGCGGCGCGGGGAGGAGCCCTTCGTCCCCGTCTCCTGGGAGGTGGCCCTCGACCTCGTGGCGGACGAGCTGAAGCGGGTGAAGGAGAAGCACGGCAACGCCTCCATCTTCGGGGGCTCCTACGGCTGGGGCAGCGCCGGGCGCTTCCACCAGGCCAAGATCCAGCTCCACCGCTTCCTCAACACCATCGGCGGCTTCA
>MGDP01000184.1 GCA_001790955.1 Candidatus Tectomicrobia bacterium RIFCSPLOWO2_12_FULL_69_37 | reverse complement strand
CACGACTTCCAGGTCGAAGCGCTTGGAGAGCTCCTCGAAGATCTGACGCTTGGCCCCGAAGTCGTAGGCCACGCAGAGGGGCCGCCCCCGCCGCTCGCCGTAGGGGTAGGGCTTGGCGCAGGTCACGTCCTTCACGAGGTCACGCCCGTCGAGGCCGGGGCTGGCCTTGGCCCGGGCGGCGAGCTTCTTTTCGTCACGCTCGGTGGTGGAGAGGACGGCCTTCAGGGCCCCCCGCTCCCGCAGGTGGCGGGTCAGCGCCCGGGTGTCGATGCCCTCGATGCCGGGCACGCCCTGGGCCTTCAGGAGGGAGTCCAGGTCCCCGTTCGAGCGGAAGTTGCTGGGCACTCTACAGGCCTCCTTGACGATGAAGGCCTCGACCCACACCCGGCGGGACTCGTCGTCCCCGGGGATGATCCCGTAGTTCCCGATGTGGGGGCAGGTCATCGCAACCATCTGGCCCCGGTAGGAGGGGTCGGTGAGCACCTCCTGGTAGCCCGTCAGGGCGGTGTTGAAGACCCCCTCCCCCTCGGCCTCCTGCTCCGCGCCGAAGGCCCGGCCCCGGAAGACGCGGCCGTCCTCCAGGGCGAGGAGGGCGGGCCGGGCCCGGTCCGGGCGCATCCAGATGCTCACGCCACCCTCTCCCCGGCGAAGATCTGCATGGGCCCCGCGATCCGGTTCATCCGGATTTCTCCATTGACTACAGTGGCGACGGCGCAGCCCCTGAGCTTCCAGCCGCCGAAGGGGGTGTTCCGGCCCCGGCTCTCGAAGCCCTCGGGGTCCACCACGAACTCGCGCCCGGGGTCGAGGAGGGTCACGTCCCCGGGGGCGCCCTCGGCCAGGGTGCCGAGCTTCAAGCCCAGCACCTTGGCGGGGCCCGCGGTGAACTTGGAAATGAGCTGGGGGAGGGTGAGCACCCCGGCGTGGTGGAGGCGGTCCAGGGCGAGCGGCACCGCCGTCTCCAGCCCCACCACCCCGAAGGGCACCTCGTCGAACTCCACTTGAAGTTCCGCTTCATAGTGGGGGGCGTGGTCCGAGGCGATGACCTCGATGGTGCCGTCCCGCAGGCCCTCCAAGAGGGCCTGCCGGTCCTCCTCCTCGCGCAGGGGGGGCGCCATCTTGGCCGCGGCGTTGAAGCCCTGGATGGCCTCGTGGGTCAGGGTGAAGTGGTGGGGGGTGGCCTCCCCGCTCACCCGCACCCCGCGCTTCCGGGCCTGGCGGATCAGCTCCACCGCCCCCCGGGAGGAGAGGTGGAGGATGTGCACCCTGGCCCGCATCAGCTCGGCCAGGCGGATGTCGCGGAAGACGCAGATGTCCTCGCTCGCGGCGGGGTTGCCGGAGAGCCCGAGGAGGGTCGAGACCTTGCCCTCGTGCATGACCTTGCCCTGGGAGAGGGAGCGATCCTCGGCGTGGTCGAGGATGGGGGCCCCGAGCATCCCGGCGTAGTCGAGGGCGGCCCGCATGAGGGCCGCGGTGCGGACGGGGACACCGTCGTCGCTGAAGGCCACCGCCCCCGCCGCGAGCTGCTCGGCCATCTCGGTCAGGGCCTCGCCCTTCAAGCCCATCGAGACCGCCCCGATGGGGTGGACGCGTGCCGCCCCGACCTCCCGGGCGCGCTTGAGGATGCGCTCGGTGACGGAGCTCGTGTCGTTCACCGGGTCGGTGTTGGCCATGCAGGCCACCGAGGTGAAGCCGCCCGAGGCGGCGGCCCGGGTGCCGCTCTCGATGTCCTCCTTGTACTCCTGGCCGGGCTCCCGGAAGTGGACGTGCATGTCGATGAAGCCGGGGGCCACGACGAGCCCCCGGGCGTCGAGGACCTCCGCCCCCTTGGGGGCGGCGAGGCCCCTGCCCCGCCGGGCGACGCGCCCCCCCTCGATGAGGAGGTCGAGCGCCTCGTCCGTCCCCGAGGCCGGGTCGACGACCCTTCCGCCTTTAACGAGCAAGGGCATCTTCCGTCCTCCTCAGGGGGGCGGGCTCGGGGGCTTGCTCCTCCAGCCTGGGGGGCGAGGGGGCGGGCTCGTCCGCCTTGCGGCCCGCCAGGAGGTAGAGGATGGCCATGCGGCTGGCCACCCCGTACTCCACCTGCTCCAGGATGACCGAGAAGGGCCCGTCGGCCACGTCGGGGGACATCTCCACCCCCCGGTTGATGGGGCCCGGGTGCATGATGAGGAGCTCGCGCTTGGCGCTCTTGAGCCGCTTGCGGGTGATGCCGTAGGTCGTGGCGTACTCCCGGTTGCCCGGGAAGTTGGCCCCCGCCCCGCGCTCGAGCTGGATGCGCAGGGCGATGAGGACGTCCGCTCCCTCGATGGCCTCCTCCACCCGGGTCGTGACCCGGGCGCCCAGGCACCCGGCCTCGGCGGGGAGCATGGGGGAGGGCCCGCAGATGGTGACGCTCGCCCCCAGCTTGAGGAGGCCGGCGATGTCGGAGCGGGCCACCCGGCTGTGGGCGATGTCCCCGACGATGGAGACGTTCAGCCCCTGGAAATCCTTCTTGTGCTCCCGGATGGTGTAGAGGTCGAGGAGGGCCTGGGTGGGGTGCTCGTGGCAGCCGTCCCCGGCGTTCACCACCGAGCAGCGCAGCTCCCGGCCCAGGTAGTGGGCGGCGCCCGAGGCCGAGTGGCGCACCACGAGGACATCGGTGGCCATGGCCTCGATGTTCCGGGCGGTGTCGCGCAGGGTTTCCCCCTTCTGGGTGGAGCTGGTCGTGGCGGAGAGGTTGATGACGTCCGCCGAGAGGCGCTTGCCCGCGATCTCGAAGGAGGCACGGGTGCGCGTGCTGGCCTCGAAGAAGAGGTTGACGACGGTCTTCCCCCGCAGGGCGGGCACCTTCTTGATGTCGCGCTCGTTCACCTCGCGGAAGGAGTCCGTCTGGTCGAGCAGGAAGAGGATCTCCCCGGCCGAGAGCTCCCGGATGGAGAGGAGGTCCTTCCGGCGGAACGGTTCCGGCGTCATGGCGAATCCTCCGGGGCAGGGCCGCGGGACGGGGTCCCGGGGGCGGTGGCCTTGGCGCGCACGACGAGGGCGTCGCGGCCGTCGATCTCCTCGAGCAGCACCTTCACCTCCGCGCCCGGGCGGACGGAGAGGTTCTTCCCCACGAAATCCGCCCGCACGGGGAGCTCCCTCCCCCCCCGGTCGGCCATGACGGCCAGGCGCACCCGGCGGGGGCGGCCGAAGTTCACCAGGGCGGCCAGGGCGGCCCGGGTGGTGCGGCCGGTGTAGAGCACGTCGTCCACGAGGACGATCTCCCGGTCGGCGCAGGAGAACGGGAGGTCCGTCCTCTGGAGCTTGGCCCGGGCGCTGGCCTCGCGGTCCAGGTCGTCGCGGTAGAGGGTCACGTCCAGGGCGCCCACGGGGGGGAGGGAGCCGCTCAGGGCCTGGATGTCCCGGGCGAGGCGCCGGGCGAGGTGGACGCCCCGGGTGCGCACCCCCACCAGGGCCAAGGGCCCGAGGTCCCCGGTCTGCTCGACGATCTCATGGGCCAGGCGGCGGAGGGTGCGCCGGACCTGGTCCGGCCCCAGCTCCTCACGCTCCAAGGCGGGGTCCCCCCTCCGGGCGGAAGGGGCGCAAAAAAAACCTCCATCCCGTCCGGAATGGAGGCCGATAGACGCGCAGATTCGTGCTGGTCCGGTGCATCGCGGGATCCTCCTTGACCGCCTCACGGGACGGTCTTAAAGGGGGAACCACTTCAAAGAACTTGAATTTCCAGCCCTTCCCGGCTCACCCGCCCCACGCGGGCAACGCCGGAGAGAGGTGCATTGGTGACAATGTAACAGCCTTCGGCGGACTCGGCAAGCGGAAACGCTCAGGGTCGGCGGATGAGGAAGTCCATCGCCCCGCCCGAGGGGCCTTCGTCCTCATCTGCCACGCGGGTTTCGCTCAGGATTTCATAGAGCTTGCGGGCCTCGGCCGGGGGGAGCTTCTTCTCCGCCAGGGCCGCCACCCGCACCCTCAGCTCCCGGGCGCCCAGCCGGAGCTCCAGCTCGTCCCCCACCCGGACCGGGTGGGAAGCCTTGGCCGGCTGGCCCCCGATCCTCACCCCCCCGCCCTCGGCCAGCGCCTTGGCGGCGGAGCGGCGCTTCACCAGGCGGCTCAGCGCGAGGAAGAGATCGAGCCGCACCGGCGCCCTACTGGCCCAGCTCCTTGGGGTCGGCCACGATGCTCCGGGTCTTCTCCACCTTGACCTCGAACTCCAGCCGGACCCGCTTCGAATCGGTCTGGAAGGAGAGCTTCTTCGCCTGGGGCTTGAGGGAGAACTCCTTGATGAGGTCCGCGAAGCTCACCTTCCCCAGGTAGACGTTCGGGAGCAGGTAGTTGTGCTCGAAGAGGAAAAGGTTGGCCGAGGGGTCAGGGTTCACGAACTCGCGCTGGGAGATCTCAAGGGCCCCGATCTCATCGGGACCGATGGCGAGCTTGTCGTCCACCTTGAGCTTCTCCGACTTCCAGCGGGGGTCCTTCTGGTTCGCGCCGTAGGCCCAGTAGAGCCGGTCCTTGCCGACCAGCTCGCCCGACTTGACGAGATGGAGCCCGACCAGCCGGAAGGTCACCTGCTCCCGCACATCCCGGAAGATGGCGGTGATGCCCGTCCCCGGGGAGGGAGTGACCTGGGGGTCGAAGTGGATCTCCAGGAAGGAGGCCCGCTTGAGCTCCGAGATCCACTCGCGCCGGCGCTTGGCGCGCTTCTCCTCGAAGAGCCGATCGCGGACCTTCGAGGACACGCTCGCCAGGGGAACGACCCTGCCCCCCTTGGCCGCCAGGAACCGGACGATGTGGAAGCCCGCCCGCGTCCTCGTGGGCTGGCTTATCTCCCCCGGCTTGAGGGTGAAGATCACCTGCTCGAACTCGGCGAACACCTCCCCCTTCTTGATGAAGCCCAGATCCCCGCCCCTCGCGGCCGCCGGGTCCTCGGAGAGCTTCCGGGCGGTCTCGGCGAAGTCCGCCCCCCCGAGGACGGCCTTGTGGGCCGCTTCGGCCTTCAGGCGCTGGGCGTCCACCTCCGCGTCGGTGGCCCCTTCTTTGGTCGGGAAGAAGATCTGCTGGACGTGCCGCTCCTCCCCCTCACTGAACTGGTTGGGGTTCGCCTTGTAGTAGGCCGCGATCTCCTCATCGTTCACCGAGACTCGCAGGCTCACCTCGAGGCCATCCGTCTTGCGGACGAGGAGGCGCTCCCGCACCTTCTCCCGGTAGGTTTCGAGTGTCATCCCCTGGGTGGCAAGGTATTTCCGCAGTTCCTCGGTGGTGATCCGGGAGCGTCCCGTGACAGCGCTGACTGCCTGCTCCAGCTCGGTGTCCCCCACCGTGACGCCCAGGGACTTGGCTCGCCGGAGGATGAGCTTGTTCTCCACGAGGGCGTCCAGGCCCCTGAGCTCCATCTCGCGCCGCCGCCGCTCGAAGTCCTCTCCCCTGTAAGTCTTGGCGAGCTTCTCCACCTCATCCTTCACGAAGTCCTGGAGCTCGCTCAGGGTGACGATCTCCTGGTCCACCTTGGCCACGATGCGCTCGACCGTGACGGGGGCCGCCCAGGCGGCCGGGGCGCATCCGGCGAGAAGAACGGCGCTCAACGCGAACCGCTTAGCCCAAGGGAACATGGTCCAGGTTTCTCCAGTAGTAGCGGACGGCGGACTTCCCCTTGAGGGTGGCGAGCCATCGATCGAGCTGCTCACGGCCCTTCTGGGCGATCAATTCCCCCACGATCTCCTCGCTAACGGACTCCAGGGGGAGAATCCCGGCGGAGCGGCGTTCGGTCACCTGGAACAGATGATACCCCGAGGGGCTGGCCACGACGCGGCTGATCTCCCCCTCGTCCAGGTATTTAACCACGGCTTCGATGCTCTCCGGTAGCTCCCCCGACTCGAAAAATCCCAGGTCACCTCCCCGCCCCCGCTCCGCCCCCTGGGACTCCTGGCGGGCGAGCTGGCCGAAGGAGGCCCCCTGAAGCAGCTTGGCGCGGAACCGCTCGGCCTCGTCCTGGGTCTTTGAGACGATTTGCCTCACCCGCCAGCGGCGGCCCACCCGGAAGCGCTCGCGGTTCCGGTCGTAGAAGGCCCGCACCTCCTCCTTCGAGACGTTGAGCTTCGAGTACACCTCCCGCTCGATGAGCTGCTCGACCTCGAGCGTCTCCCGAACGGTCTGGACCCATTTCTCCCGGTTGATCTTCTCCTCCCGGAGCATGGTTTCGAAGCCCGGGGGCCCGTACTGCCGGGCGATGGCCTCCACATAGCCTCGGACCTGCCGCTCGTCCACGTGCTCGCCGCTCTCCCGGAAGCGCTGGAGCATGAGGCGCCGCTCGACCATCTGCTCGAGCAGGTTGCGGAGCGCCTCCCCCTTCCGCTGGGCGGGGAGAGTGTGCTTTCCGTCCACCATGAGGACAGCCTGGAGATCCCCCACGGTGATGGGCTCGCCGTTCACCTCGGCGAGGACATCCGTGGAAGAAACGCCCCCGGGCGAGGGACCCTCCTTGCAGCCCGGGAGGCCCAGGGCGAGCGCCCCCGCCAGGATCCAAGCGGCCGGGCCCCGGCTCACGGCTCCCCCTCCTCCCGCCCGGCTTCCCCGGTCGGCACGGCCAGGGCCTCGGCCTCCTCCTCGGGCGCGCAGGCCTCGAACGCCTCGAGGAGGCGGACCAGCCGCTGGAAGTCCTCCTCCCAAGGTCCGGCCAGCGCGCACCGGAAGCTGTGGGAGCCCGTGAAGGTGATGCCCGGCGTCTCGAGGAAGGCGGCCGAGAGTTCGTAGTCGCCCGGGAAGATCTCGAAGTGGGCCTCCCGTCCCCGGACGTGAAGGCCCTTCACGCCGCAGCGGCGGCAGCGGATGCGGAGCTCGCCCAGCTGGAGCAGGCGCTGCGCCCGCGCCGGGGGCGGCCCGAAGCGGTCGGCCAGCTCGCGCTCCATCTCCCGGATCTCCCGGGGCGCGGCGGCGGCGGCCACCCGGCGGTAGATCTCCAGCCGCTCGGCCTGGGCGGGCACCCAGGCGGGCGGGATGGAGCCCGCCACGGGGAACACCAGGTCCGGCTCCCGCCGCTCGACGGCGTGGCCCTTGGACTCCTGGATCACCTCCTCGAGGAGGCGGCAGTACATCTCGAAGCCCACGGCCGCGATGTGGCCCGACTGCCGGTGGCCGAGGAGGTGGCCCGAGCCGCGGATTTCCAGGTCCCGCATGGCGAGCTTGAAGCCCGCTCCCAGCTCGCTCAGCTCCTCGAGCGCCTGGAGCCGCCCACGCGCCTCCTGGGTGAGCGACTCCCCGCCCGGGACGAGCAAGTAGGCGTGGGCCTGGTAGCGGTCCCGCCCCACCCGGCCGCGCAGCTGGTAGAGCTGGGCCATGCCGAGGGTGTCGGCCCGGTTGATGAGGATGGTGTTGACCGTCGGGATGTCGAGCCCGCTCTCGATGATGGTGGTGCAGAGCAGGATGTCCCCCTTGCGCGAGACGAAATCCTCCATCACCTGCTCGAGCTCCCGCTCCTTCATCTGCCCGTGCGCGACGAGGAGCCGCGCCCCCGGGGCCACCCGCTGGATGAAGCGGGCCATGGCGGGCAGGCTGCCCACCCGGTTGTGGACGAAGAAGACCTGCCCCCCGCGGTCGAGCTCGCGGCGGATGGCGTCGCCCGCCACCTTGGCCCCGAAGCGGGCGATGTAGGTGCGGGGCGCGAGGCGGTGGCGCGGGGGCGTCTCGATGACGCTCAGGTCGCGCGTGCCCGAGAGGGCGAGCTGGAGGGTGCGGGGGATGGGGGTGGCCGTCATGGAGAGGACGTCCACGTCGACCTTGAGCTTCTTCAGCCTCTCCTTGTGGGAGACGCCGAAGCGGTGCTCCTCGTCCACGACGAGGAGGCCCAGGTCCCTGAAGGAGACGTCCGCCTGGAGGAGGCGGTGGGTGCCGATGACGATGTCCACCTCTCCCGCCGCCAGCCGCTCCGCCACCTCGGCCTGCTCCCTGCGGCTGCGGAAGCGGGAGAGCATCTCGACCTCGACCGGCAGCTCCGTGAAGCGCTCCTTGAAGGTGTCCCAGTGCTGGTGGGCCAGGAGGGTGGTGGGCGCCACGAGAGCCACCTGCTTGCCGCAGGAGACGGCCCGCGCCGCCGCCCGCAGCGCCACCTCGGTCTTGCCGTAGCCCACGTCCCCGCAGATGAGGCGGTCCATCGGGCGGGGACGCTCCATGTCGGCCAGCACGTCGCGGATGGCCTGGTCCTGGTCCGGCGTCTCCTCGTACTCGAAGCCGGCCGCGATCTCGCGGTCCCAGGCGCCGTCCTGGGCGAAGGAAAAGCCGGGCGCCGCGCTGCGCTCGGCGTAGAGGCGCACCAGGTCGCGGGCGATGGCCTGGAGGGCCTTCTTGACCCCCTTCTTCGTCTTGTCCCAGCGGGAGCCGTCGAGGCGGTCCAGCGGCGGCGCCTCGCCCGCCCCGCGGTAGATGTGGACCTTGTCCACGTCGTCCATGGGGACGTAGAGGCGGTCGCCCCCGGCGTAGGCCAGGGTGAGGAACTCGTCCTCCCCCTCGGCGTGCTCGATGATCTGGGTCCCCAGGTAGCGGCCCAGGCCGTGGTCCACGTGCACCAGGCAGTCGTTCACCCGGAGGTCGCGCAGGCCCTCCCCCGGCCTTCCCCGCCCGGCGCGGCGGCGCGCGCCCCCCATCGAGGTGATCAGGAGGTCTTCGGAGCGGAAGAACACGCGCCGCTCGCCCGGCAGCCGGAAGCTCGAGGTCAGGCGCCCCTCGGCGATGGCTAGGCCGTCCCGCTCCTCCAGGAGGGAGGAGCCGGGAGAAAGGAGGGGCACCTCCATCTCCCGCTCCCGCAGCAGGGCCTGGAGCCGGAGGGCCTGGGTCCGGTCCTCGGCTGCGAGGAGGATGCTCTCGCCCGCCCTCCGCCAGGCGGCGATCTGCTCCACGAAGGCGTCCACCCGCCCCCGGATGGGGGAGAGCCGCTCGGCGGCGAGAACGGCTTCCGGCGCACCGCCGCCGTCCAGCCCGAGCGGGTCGAGCTCCAGCCGGGGCCAGAGGGAGAGCGCCTCCTCCACCTCCTCCGGGCGCAGCCACAGCTGGCTGGGGTCGAAGCCGATGAGGCCGCGCTCGTGGGCGAGGGCGGCCTCTTCCTCGAGCTCCGCCCACATCTTCTTCCCCGCCGCGGCGAGCGAGTCCGGGTCGTGCAGGAGCCAGGCCGCGTCCCCCGGGACGGCGTCGAAGAAGGTGCCCATCTCCGGGACGAAGAGGGGAGAGAGGCCCTCGATGCCCGGGAAGTGGCCCTCCACCTCGAGGAGGCGGAGCATCCGCTCGACGCGGTGGGAGAAGTCGATGTCCGCGCCGGCCGCCCGCCGGAGGGCCTCGGCCCCCCGCTCGCGCTCCCCGCCCGAGAGGAGGAGCTCACGGGCGGGGAACACCCGCACCTCTTCCCGCGTGCGCAGGGTACGCTGGGTCTGGGGGTTGAACTCGCGCAGGGAGTCCACCTCGTCGCCCTTGAGGTCCACCCGGATGGGGCGGGCCTCCTGGAGCGGGAAGAAGTCCACGATGCCGCCCCGCACCGCGTACTCCCCGGGCGACTCCACCACCGAGCGGCGCTCGTACATCAAGCTCTCCAGCGCGCCGAGGAACTTCTCCCGCTCGAGCTCCGCTCCTTCGCGGAGGGTGAGGGAGCGCTCCCGGAGCCGGCCCAGGGAGGGGAGCCTCCCCGCGAGGGCCTCGGGGGTGGTCAGGACGAGCCCTCCCCGGCCGCTCAACAGGAAGTCGAGGGCCGCCATGCGCGCCCCCACCACCTCGCTCGATGGGGAGAGCCGGGCGTAGGGGTAGACGTCCCAGGCGGGGAAGACGAAGACCGGCGGGCGCTTCCCGCCCTCCGGAGCCGCGCCCAGGAAGAGCCGCAAGTTCTGCCCCACCTGGCCCAGCCGCCGGGAATCGGCCTCCACGTAGATCAAGGGGGAGGAGAGGCGCGGGAAGAGACGGGCCAGCCACCAGGCGCAGGAAGCCTCGTCGCTCCCTCGCAGGCGGATGCGGCGCTCGCCCTCAGGCCGGATGATGAAGGAAAGGAGTGCCTCGGTCATGAGCCATGCGTCCGTCCAGGGCGTCCCGAAGAGCCGGATCGCCCCTCAATGCACTGCGAAGGAGGGGCCGGTCCGGTCCTCCACCCTGGCGGAGTGGAAAAGGGATCAGTTCAGCAATTTCTCGGTGATGACAAAATCGCGCACGACGTTCGAGGAGGACTGCGGCAGGGAGATGCTCGACCCGTTCAGGGAAACCTGCGTCCCCGACGCGTTCCCCACGGTGAGGATGAACCTCTCCGAGCCCTTCCAAAACCGCTCGTTTCCCGCGGTCAGGAGAAACTCCTGGATCTCCCGCTGGTCCACCACGATGCGCACCCAGGTGTCCTCCAGAGCCCGGATCTTGAGGGCGAGCCGGTCGGCCAGCACCGAGGGGCCGGGGGAGGCGTTCGAGGGGGTGACGGGCGCCTCCGGACGCGGGGGCTGGACGGGCGCCAGGGCAGCAGAGGAGCCGGCCCCCTGCGCCGCCGATGGCTGGGTGGGGCTGGAATCGCCCCTCTCCCCGTTCCGCTTGGCCGCGCTGACGGAGAGGGGCACTGCCCTTTCGGCGGGGATGGAACCGCGGCTCTGGGGCTCGGGGGCTGGTTTCTGGACGGCCGGGGCGGGACGGGCCTCCCGCGGGGCGGGGCTGGCCTTCTCCGGGCCGCGGAACAAGGGCATCTGCTTGAGCATGGGGCCGGCGGCCGCCTTGAGCCGCTCCGAGAAGCTGGTGACGGGCACATACCGCTCGGTCTTCCCACGGAGCGACCAAAAGAGCACGCCGCTCACCCCGATGAGCGCGGCCACCGCGGCGAAGGGGAGCCACAGCCGCTGGCTGGCGGTCCGCTGCGCAATGTGGGAGAAGGCGATCTTCTCGGCACTGAGCTCGGCCTGCTTCACCTGCTGCTGGGCCGTCCCGAACTCGCGGTCGAACTGGCGCGCGGCGGCGTCCGAATCCACGCCGATGGCGCTGGCATACGCGCGCACGAAGCCCCGCCCGATCGGCACGGAGGGCAGACGGCCGTACTCGCCCGTCTCGATGATCTCAAGATAGAAATTCCGGATGCGCGTCTGCTTCGCGACATCCCCGAGCGGAATCCCACGCGCCTCCCGCTCTTGGCGGAGAAATGACCCCAGTCCGTCCTCGATCGCGCCGTGTGGTTTCGCCATTACGACCGCTTCCGTTTGGCCTCGCCTCATCCCACCGACAAAACACGCCAGCAGATAATTGCTGAGAAAACAAATGTATAGGTAAAATTCCTCAAAGTCAATGCTAAAAT
Source organism: Candidatus Tectomicrobia bacterium RIFCSPLOWO2_12_FULL_69_37 (assembly GCA_001790955.1). Classification (GTDB taxonomy): domain Bacteria; phylum UBA8248; class UBA8248; order UBA8248; family UBA8248; genus 2-12-FULL-69-37. Next base: position 7,388 of record MGDP01000184.1, on the reverse strand, counting down.
ATCGCCAAAAAGTGCCCGTCAGCCAATGACTATTCGCCCAACAGGAGCGAGAGGACCGCGGGCGTCACCCCGCACAGGGTCAGCCCCTCCCCGGCCGTCCAGCGGGCTGCGGCGCGGCCCCAGAGGAGGACGGGGACGGGGTGGGTGGTGTGCGCGGTGTGACTCATGTCCTCGATGTTCCCATGGTCGCTGGTGAGGATGAAACCATCCCGGTCAGGCTCCAGAGCCGCCAGGGCGGACCCCACGAAGCGGTTCAGCTCGTCGAGGGCGCGGAAGGCGTCCTCGATCGTCCCCCGGTGGCCCATGTGGTCGGTGTGGAAATGCTCGTAGAGAAGCAGGTCGCGCTCCAGCGCCAGCAGGCCGAGCCGCCGGCCGGCCTCTTCCGGGCTCAGCAGCGCCGCCTCCACGCCCTGCTCGATCAGGAGCCGGTTCGTGAAGTCGCGGTAGATCGCCTCTCCGCGCCGCAGGTCCTCCAGGCGCTTGAGCGGGAGGCCCGCGCTCTCCATCATCACCGTGGTGACCGAGCGGCGCCGGCTCGTTCCCCGGGCGAAGAAGCCGGGCGTGTAAGCGTTCGCGAAGTCCACCCGCGCCCCTCGCTCGCGGGCGCGGCGGAGGAGGCCGCGGCGGGCGAGAATCTCGCGAAGCGCCTGGCTAGGCAAGCCCTGAAGATGTCCTCCCACCTCCGCGGGCGCGTTCACCCCCGTGAAGAGGGCGGTTCCCCCGGTCGCGCTCTGGGGAACGCCGGGCACCCCCAGGCAGGCGTCCGCCCGCAGGAGGCGGAAGCCCTCCCCCAGGGGACAGGCCCCTCCCAACGGGGCAAGCGGCCCCCCGGAGAGTTGGGAGAGCGGGTTGAAGGGCCCGGGCGGCGCCAGCCCCAGACCGTCCACGAAAACGAACAAGAGGGACATTTACAAGGTTCGCCCCACGGCCCGAGCTAATACTTGAAGTTCTTTCATTAAGTTATTGAAAACATCCGGCTTGAGAGACTGTGCCCCGTCCGACATGGCCTTGGCCGGCTCGGGGTGCATCTCGATCATGAGCCCGTCCGCCCCGGCCGCGACGGCCGCCTTGGCCAGGGCGGGGACGAACCGCCAGGCCCCCGCCGCGTGGCTCGGGTCCACCACCACGGGGAGGTGGGTGAGCTCCTTCAGGACGGGCACCGCGCTGATATCCAGGGTGTTTCGGGTGGCCGTCTCGAAGGTGCGGATGCCGCGCTCGCAGAGGATGACGTTCGGGTTCCCCTGGCTGAGGATGTACTCGGCCGACATGAGGAGCTCTTCGATTGTGGTGGACATGCCGCGCTTCAGGAAGATGGGCTTGTTCACCTTCCCCACCTTCTTGAGGAGGGAGAAGTTCTGCACGTTGCGGGCCCCGATCTGGATGACGTCGGAGTACTTGACGACCAAGTCCATGTCCTCGGTGTCCATCAGCTCGGTCTGGATGGGCAGCCCCGTGAGCTCCCGCGCCTCGGCGAGGAGCTTGAGGCCCTCCTCCGCCATCCCCTGGAAGCTGTAGGGGGAGGTGCGGGGCTTGTAGGCCCCCCCGCGCAGCACGTGGGCGCCTGCCTCCTTGACCGCCTTGGCGGAGGTGAGAATCTGCTCCCGGCTCTCGACCGAGCAGGGGCCGCCCACCACGATGATCTTGTTCCCCCCGACCTTGACCCCCTTGCCCATCGGGATCTCGCTGCGCTCGGGCCGGCCCTCGATGCTGGCCAGCTTGTAGGGCTTGAGGATGGGGACGACGCTCTCCACCCCGTTGAGGCCGCTCAGGGACTCGAGCATCATCTTGCCCCGCTCGTCCCCCACCGCCCCGATGACGGTCCGCATCACCCCCCGGATGATGTGCTCACTCAGGCCCAGTTCCCGGATCCGGGCGATTATCGCGTCAATTTCCTCCTCGGTGGCGCTCGATTTCATGACCACAATCATCTGCTTCTCCTTTTTTCGGCATCACGAAGGGCCGTCGGATTCCAAAAAAAATCGCCACGGGGCTTGCCCCGTGGCGCTGGGTGTCTGGGCCAGGCGACCGGGGCGGCCGGATGTCCGCCCCCGGCCGCCTCGTTGCGCTAACCGAAGCAGGCGCGCGGGCGAACGGGGGTAAAGCCGAAAAACGCGAACCGGACCCCCGCCTGATACCCCGCCCGCATGACCGCCCTCCTTCCCGAAGGGATGACCCCCAAAACGCCCGGAATCTAGACCGTTCCGGCCCCTCCGTCAAGGGCGCTCCGCTCCTGCCCGCCGCCTCCTCCTCCCGCCGGAGGCCTCGCGTTGACAGCCCGCCGGGCGGGGGGAGATCATGCGCCCGTCCTTCATGCACGGACCGCGTCTTTTCCGCTGGAGCGCCGCACGTGAGCATCCAGACCGAGACCTCCCTCCAGTTCGACCTGAACGAAGCCCAGAAGATGCTTCGCCAAACGGTCCGGGCGCTGGCCGAGCGCCACGTCGCCCCCCGGGCGGCCGAGATAGACGAGAGGGAGGAGTACCCCGAGGACGTCTTCGAGGTCCTCAAGAAGCAGCAGCTCCTGGGGGTCTTCCTCCCCGAGGAGTACGGCGGGGCGGGCATGGGCTTCATGGGCGGGTGCATCACCATCGAGGAGATCGCCCGCTTCTGCTCGAACTGCCCCCTCTTCATCGTCCTCAACATGCTCTCCAGCCGGGTCATCCACCTGAGCGGCACCGAGGCCCAGCGCCGGCATTACCTGACCGGCCTGGCCAAGGGGGAGCTGCGGGGCTCCTACGCCCTGACCGAGCCCCACGCCGGCTCGGACGCGGGCAGCATCCGCACCCGGGCCGAGCGCCGGGGAGACCGCTGGGTCATCCGCGGCACCAAGTGCTTCTGCACGGGGCCCGACAAGGCCGACTTCCTCCTCGTGGCCGCCAAGACCGACCCGAACGCGGGCACCCGGGGCATCACCTACTTCATCGTCCCCACCGGCAGCCCCGGCTTCAGCATCGGCCGCTTCGAGCGCAAGATGGGCATGAAGGGCTTCTCCACCTGCCTCCTCCACTTCGAGAACGTCGAGGTGCCCTTAGAGAACCAGGTGGGCGAGCTCCACAAGGGCTTCCGCAGCGCCATGATAGGCTTCAACCAGATGCGTCCCGCCATCGGAGCCCGGGCCGTGGGCCTCGCTCAGGGCTGCCTGGACTACGCCTCCAACTACGCCAAGGAGCGCGAGGCCTTCGGCCAGGCCATCGCCAACTTCCAGGCCATCCAGTTCATGCTGGCCGACATGTTCATCGGAATCGAGGCCGCCCGCCTGCTCGTCTACCGGGGCGCCTCCCTGGTGGACGCCGGCCACTACGCGCGCGAGAACGCGCACTACTTCTCGGCCGCCAAGGCCTACGCCGCCGACATGGCCATGAAGGTGGCCATCGACAGCATCCAGGTGCTGGGCGGGGCGGGCTACATGAAGGACCACCCCCTCGAGCGCTTCATGCGGGACGCCAAGCAGATCCAGATCGTCGAGGGGACGAGCCAGATCCAGCGCATCATCATCGCCCGCAACCTGCTCGGCCTCTGAGGAGCCCCCGGTGAGCCGCACCATCGAGATCCTCTCCCCCCTCGGCGCCTCCCGCGCGGAGGACCACCCCCTCGCCCCGCGCCCGGCCAGCCTCCAGGGGCTGCGAATCGGCTTCCTCCACAACAACAAGCCGAACGGGGACGCCCTCCTGGCCCGGGTCGAGGAGCTCCTCCGCGGGCGGGCGCTCTTCACCCCCGTCTGGTGGCGCAAGGCGAACCCCACCCTCCCCGCGCGGCTGCTTGAGGAGTTCATCCCCCAGGTGGACGTCGTCGCCAACGCGGTGGGGGACTGAGGGAGCTGCACGTCGTGGAGTGTCCACGACTCGGTGACCCTGGAGAGGGCGGGCGTCCCCACCGCCACCTTTTGCTCGAGCGCCTTTGCCGCCCTGGGAGCGAACGAGCGCCGGGCGCTCGGGATGCCGGGGCTGCCCATCGTGGTGGTGCCCCACCCGGTCGGCGGCATCCCGCCCGAGGCCGCCCGCGCCCTGGCGGACGGTGCCATCGAGGAGGTGCACCGCGTCCTCACGGGCGACGCCGAGACCCTGCGGCGCGAGTACCGCGAGCGGGCCTATCTCCCGCCACGGCGCGTGGTCCAGCCCAAGACCCTCTTCACCTGAGCGCGCCGGCCCTTGACCGACCCCATCCCCCTCCTGAGCGAGCGCCTCCGGGTGCCGGACACGCCGGAGGCCCTGCTGCGCCTGTTCGAGGCCCGGGGCTGGGGGGACGGCCTCCCCGTCGTCCCCCCCACCGCCGAGCGGGTCGAGAGGATGGCCGAGGGCGCGGGCTTGGGCCCCGAGGTGGAATTCGGCGTCATGCCCCCCCGGCAGGGGGTGGTGACGGTCGAGGCCCTGGCGGTGAACGCCGTCCTCGCGGGCTGCCTCCCCGCCCACATGCCCGTCCTGATCGCCGCCGTGCGCGCCGTGCTCGACCCCGCCTTCTCGCTGCACGCCATCCAGGCGACCACCCATCCCGTCGCCCCTCTCATCCTCGTGAACGGCCCCATCGCCGGGGAGATCGGCATCAGCGGGAGCTACGGCTGCTTCGGTCCCGGCCACCGCGCGAACGCCACCATCGGCCGGGCGCTCCGCCTCGCCCTCCTCCACATCGGAGGCGCGAGCCCGGGCGTCCTCGACCGCTCCACCCAGGGCTCCCCGGCGAAGTACGCCTTCTGCATCGCCGAGAACGAGGCCGAGAGCCCCTGGGCGCCCTTCCACGCCGAGCGGGGCTTCGCGGCCGATCAAAGCGCGGTCACCGTCGTGGGGGCGGAGGGCCCCCACAACGTGAACGACCACGTGAGCCACGACGCCGGCGGCCTCCTCGCCACCCTCGCCGACACCATGGCCGTCATGGGGAGCAACAACTTCTACCTGCGGGGGGAGGTGGTGGTGGCGCTGGGGCCCGAGCACGCGGCCACCCTGGCCGGGGAGGGGCTCTCCAAGGCCGAGGTCCGGCGGGCCCTCCACGAGCGGGCGCGGAAGAGCGTCCGCGAGCTGAGCCGGGGGGGGATGTGGGGGATGCGGGACTGGCCACCCGGGCTGGAGGCCCTGGCCCGGGACGAGGACGCCCTCATCCCTCTCACCGACCAGCCGGAGGACATCCTCCTCGTGGTGGCCGGCGGAGCGGGCAAGCACTCGGCCTACCTCCCCACCTTCGGCCCCACCCGGGCCGTCACCCGCCCGGTGGAACGGCCCGCCGGGGGCTCCGCGCGTTGATTCCCTTTCAAGAAGGATGCTAGGCTGATCCTCCTGTTTTGAGGAGGGTTTTGTGCCATGCAGAGGAATTCCGCCGCTGGCTCCCTGGTGATCGTGAAGGGGGGCGGTGACCTCGCCACAGGGACCATCCACCGCCTCTTCCGGGCTGGCTTCCCGGTCATCGTGACCGAGGTGGAGAACCCCACCATGGTGCGGCGCACGGTGGCCTTCGCCGAGTGCCTCTACTCCGGCCGCATCGAGGTCGAGGGCGTTGAGGCCCGGCCCGCCCGCGGCAAGACCCCGCGGGAGAAGCTCGCGGCGGCCCGCGCCCTGCTGGCGGAGGGGGTGGTGCCCGTGGTGGTGGACCCCGAAGGGGAGATCGTCCCCCTCGCCCGCCCCGCCGCCCTCGTGGACGCCATCCTCGCCAAGAGGAACCTGGGCACCCGGATGGACCAGGCCGAGGTGGTGGTGGCGCTCGGGCCCGGTTTCGCGGCGGGCGTGGACGCCCACGCCGTGGTCGAAACCGCGCGCGGGCACGACCTCGGCCGGGTCATCCTCGACGGCCCCGCCGAGCCCAACACCGGAGTGCCCGGCCCTATCGAGGGCTACACCACCGAGCGCCTGCTGCGCTCGTCGGCCAGCGGCCGCTTCGAGCCCATCTGCCGGATCGGCGACCGCGTCGAGAAGGGCCAGGCGGTCGGCCGGGTGGGGGGCCAGGAAGTGAAGGCGCAGATCGCGGGCATCCTGCGCGGCCTCGTGCGCGAGGGACTGGAGATCCCCGAGGGCTTCAAGGTGGGGGACGTGGACCCCCGCGCCCGGCGCGAGCACTGCTTCACCATCTCGGACAAGTCGCGGGCGGTGGCCGGAGGGGTCCTCGAGGCCATCATGATGTTCCTGTTTGGCGTCCATTCCGCCGCGGAGCGAACCCTTTGAGCGTCGGCGTCCTCACCGAGACCATCGAGAACGGCACCTACCGCGTCGGGCGGAGCGCCATCCCCATCAACCCCCACAAGGACAACCCCTTCATCCCCGGCCCCCAGTTCTACCTCCCCGCGGGGGACTCCCTCGAGCGCATCGCCTGGGCCGTGGGCCAGAACCTGCCCGTCCTCCTCATCGGGGAGACCGGCGTGGGCAAGACCCTCTCCGTGCGCCACCTGGCCCACGTGACGAACAACGGCTTCCGCCGGGTCAACCTGAACGGGATGACCACGGTGGACGAGTTCGTGGGCAAGCTCATGATCAACGAGAGCGGCACCTACTGGGTGAACGGCATCCTGATCGACGCGATGGAGGCGGGCGACTGGCTCCTGATCGACGAGATCAACGCCTGCCTGCCCGAGATCGCCTTCTGCCTCCACAGCCTGCTCGACGACGACCGCATGATCGTCCTCTCCGAGTACGACGGCCGCATCGTGCGCCCGAATCCCAACTTCCGCCTCTTCGCCAGCATGAACCCCCACGAGGACCGCCGCTACGGCGGCACCAAGCCCCTCAACGAGGCCCTGCTGGACCGCTTCCCGGTCACCATCCGGATGGAGTACCTCCCCATGGAGGTGGAGATCGAGGTGGTCATGCGCCAGAGCGGCAACGAGGACCGCGCCCTGGTCGAGCGGATGGTGCGGGTGGCCCACGACGCCCGCGAAGCCATGCGGAACGAGAAGGTCTTCTGCACCTTCAGCACCCGGCGCCTCATCGACTGGGCGCGCATGGCCGCCCAGTTCGACCCCATGGAGGCCGCCGCCTCGACCGTCTTCAGCAAGGTGAACCCCTTCGACGCGAAGGTGCTCGAGGACATCGTGGATAACCACTTCTAGCGATGGAACGGCGCCGCGCCCGCCTCGAAGTCCTGGCCCAAGTCGCCGCGCACGACTACGACCTCTCCCTCCGCTACGGCGACGCCGCCAGCCAGGAGGGGGAGACCATCAACATCGAGGACCCGGTCCGCACCCTCTCCCGCCTGGGCGGGGACCTGGAGGAGGAGCGCGTCCTCCGCTACCAGAAGGGCATGACCCTCATCGAGGTGGCCCACCGCCGCGAGGGCACCCTCCGGTGGGTCGCCCGCGCCGTCCTGGAGAGCGAGAAGCGGCCCGGCTTCTTCCAGATCTGGCACGCCCTCGAGGACGCCCGCTGCGAGAACCGCCTGGGCGAGTCCCTCCCCGGCACCCGCAAGAACTTCCG
>MGDP01000183.1 GCA_001790955.1 Candidatus Tectomicrobia bacterium RIFCSPLOWO2_12_FULL_69_37 | reverse complement strand
GAGCGCTGCTCGCCGCTCATGCCCTCGGCGATGATGTAGGAGTACTTCCAGGTCTGGTCGAAGGCGACGGCGATCCCCAGGTCCCCCGCCGCGAGCTCCTCGCCCACGAGGCAGAGGGTGAGGATGTCCGCCCCCCCTCCGCCCATCTCCTGGGGGATGGCCAGCGTGCGCAGCCCCAGCTCGCTCCCCCGGCGGATGATGTTCCAGTTGAAGCTCCGGCGCGGGTCGGGGATGCGGTCCCCCTCGGCGGCCCAGGGCTTGATGTGCTGGTTCGTGAAGTCGCGGGCGAGCTGCTGAAGGGCTTGCTGCTCCGGGGTGAGCTCAAAGCTGACCATGGATCCTCCTCCGGTGACGGGGGAATCGGCGGTGGAGAAGAGTGGGAGTGCCGGGCCGACCTAGCGGGGGGGGATATTAGGGAGAAATCCGGAATAGGGCAACCGGATATCCGAATTATTCTTCCGGGCTCAGGACGAAGGCCCCGTAGCCGACCACCCGCTCCTCCGGCCCTCCCGTGTCGAAGGAGTTGCGCAGGTCCACCGCCCGGGCCGAGAGGCCCCGGCGCCGGGCCGCGGTGAGGAGCCCCTTGACGGCCAGGTAGCCGCAGGCCTGGTGGAGGCCGATCGGGCCCAGGCGGGATTCCTCGATGGCGCGGGCGGTGGCCTCGTCCCGCCGCCGGGCCAGGGGCGCGGGATGGAAGTGGCTGAGGTCCGAACTGGCCACCGGCAGGGTCCCTTCCTCCCAGAGGGCGTCCAACACCTCGGCCGCCTGGCCGGCCTCCGCCCTGCCGGTCAGGAGGGGCACCAGGAGGAACTCCCCGAGGGCTTCCTGGAGGAAGGGGAGGTGCACCTCGAGCGCGTGCTCCTCCTCGAAGGCCGCCTCCAGGATCCTCACTTGGGGGAACGAGAGCGCCCTCCGTCTTCCCGCCGGGTCGAGCCGCACCTCGCCCAGGGGGGTGGCGAAGGCCTCCGCCCCGCTCGTGGCGATCCCCTCGAAGCCGGCGAAGTGAGAGGGCCCGATGAGCACCACGCGGCGGACCCGCCCCCGCAGCCCCGTGATCCGCGCATAGGCGGAGGCCGCGACCGGCCCCGAGTACGAATAGCCCGCGTGGGGGGCGATGAGGCCCCGCGCGTCCAACCGGGCCGCGGGGGCCGGGCGGGCGCGCCGGAGGAGGCCCCTCACTTCCTCGGCGAGCGCCTCCGGGCCGGCGGGATAGAAGATGCCTGCCACGGCGGGAGGCTTGACGGCGGGCATGTTTGAGCCCTCCCGGGAGGGAGCGTACCATTCCTGGGAGGGCAAGCCATCCGAGGGCGGCCCGCCCCGGATGCCCTCGGAGGGAGGAGGAGATGGCGCCCTCCGCATCCGCCGCCCCGGCGCGCTTCTGGCACCCCCTCCCGGACGGCCGCATCCAGTGCGACCTCTGCCCCCGCTACTGCAAGCTCCACGAGGGGCAGCGGGGGATGTGCTTCGTCCGCGCCCGCCAGGAAGGCCGGATGGTGCTCGCCACCTACGGCCGCTCGAGCGGCTTCTGCGCGGACCCCATCGAGAAGAAGCCCCTCAACCATTTCCTCCCCGGAACGGCGGTCCTCTCCTTCGGCACCGCGGGCTGCAACCTCGCCTGCAAGTTCTGCCAGAACTGGGACATCAGCAAATCGCGCGGGATGGAAACCCTCGCCCAGGAGGCCGATCCCCTCGCCATCGCCCGGGCGGCGCGGCGCCTGGGCTGCCGGAGCGTGGCCTGCACCTACAACGACCCCGTCATCTTCCACGAGTACGCCGTGGACGTGGCCGCGGCCTGCCGGGAGCTGGGCGTCCGCTCGGTCGCGGTCACGGCCGGCTACGTGTGCCCCGGGCCGCGGGCCGAGTTCTACCGCTGGATGGACGCCGCGAACGTGGACCTCAAGGGCTTCACCGAGCGCTTCTACCGCCATCTGACCGGGGGGCACCTCCAGCCGGTCCTCGACACGCTCCTCTACCTCAGGCACGAGACGCGCGTCTGGCTGGAGATCACCACCCTCCTCATCCCGGGGGAGAACGACTCCGACCGCGAGATCGGCGCCCTCTCCGACTGGGTGGCCGGCCAGCTCGGCCCGGACGTCCCCCTCCACTTCACCGCGTTTCATCCGGACTGGAAGATGCTCGATCACCCCCCCACCCCTCCCTCCACCCTCCGCCGGGCGCGCGAGACCGCCCGCCGCAACGGGCTGCGCTACGTCTACACGGGGAACGTCCGCGACGAGGAGGGCGGCAGCACCCGCTGCCCCGCCTGCGGCGAGAGGGTGATCGGGCGGGACGGGTACGCGCTCACCCGCTGGTCCCTCGGCCCCGGGGGCCGCTGCCAGGCGTGCGGGGAGGCGATCCCCGGCGTGTTCGAGGCCCTGCCCGGCGATTGGGGGCCCCGGCGGCAAGCGGTCCGGCTCCCCTCCTCCGCGTGACCGGTGGGGGCGCGGCGGGCATCAGGCGGCTTGGGAAGGCGGGGGGTCAGCCGCCCGGCGAGAGATCGAACGTGTAGATGCCCCGGGTGAAGTGGAGGAGCCGGAGGGTCTGGCCGCCGGGGAGGAAGGCGTAGCCCAGGCGGCGGCCGTCCCGGCCCAGGACGGCGAACAGGCGCAGCGGCGCCAGGCGCCTGGCCAGGGCGGTCAGCGGCTCGGCGCCCGTCTCCCCGGACACGTAGCGGCCCGGGTCCAGGATCATGCGGAGGGGCTCGGGGAGGTCCTCCGCCAGGACGGCCACCCTCTCGGTCGTCGTGCGGGATTCCTTGAGGTACTCCGCGAAGAAGAGGCGGTGCTTGTAAAGCTGCTCGTCGAGCGAGCGGATGGGCTCGAGGCGGATCTCCTCCCGGCTCGCGAAGGGAGCGATCACGGCCGTGCAGCCGGCCAGCCCGCCCCAGAGAAGCAGGGCGATGAGGATGGGGACCCCTCGGTGTCTCACGTCTCCCTCCGCCGCGGGCGGGAACACCCCTCTACTCTTTCATATTCCGGCCCCGCCTGGGAAGCCCGCCGGTGGCGGGGGGGCCGGGCTTCCGCTAGACTGCCGCTCCGGCTTTCCCAGGGCGGCGCCGGTTCCCGTCCGTGTTCCCAGGGCAACAGAGGAGAGGCTGCATGCGATTGTCCGTTGCGGCGGGCGACGGGTGGTCAGAAGGGACCGACGCGCTCATCCTTCTCATCCCCGAGAAATCCAAGGATGCCCGGCTGGAGAAGGCCCTCGCCCTCTCCGCCCTCGCGAAGCGCGGCGTCTTCGAGGGCAAGCGGGACCAGGTGTACGCCCTCCGTCTCCCCCGCCGGGGCGCCGGGCGCGGGCCCGAGGTGGCGGTGCTGGCCGGGCTGGGCAAGGCCGATGAGGCGGCCCAGGAGACCGTCCGCCGCGCGTGCGGCGCGGCCGGCCGCAAGGCGCGCGGGGAGGGTGCCCGCAGCGTAGCCGTCTCGCTCGAGGGCGCGATAGGCCGGAGCCTCAAGGCGGAGGAGGCGGCGCGGGCGGCGGCGGAGGGGCTCGAACTCGGCCTCTACCGCATGGAACGCTTCAAGGGCGCCAAGGGCCGCGAGAAGCTCGCCGGGGAGCGCGTGGACCGCGCTGTCCTCTGCGGCGGCAAGGCCTCCCCGGCGGCGCTCCGCCGGGGGATGAAGCTCGGCCGGGCCCTCGCCGAGGGAACGGCGGTGGCGCGCGACCTGGTGAACACCCCCAGCAACGAGAAGAGGCCTCCCAGCCTCGCCGCCGAGGTGCGGCGAATCGCCCGGCGGGCGGGGCTCCGCTGCACCATCCTGGACGACCGGCGGCTCCGCCGGCTCAAGATGGGGGCCCTCCTGGCCGTGGCGCGCGGGAGCTCCGCCCCGGCCCGCGTGTTCATCCTGGAGTACCGCCCCGGGCGCGGCGCGGCCCGGCCCATCGCCTTCGTCGGGAAGGGCGTCACCTTCGACACGGGGGGCATCTCCATCAAGCCCAGCTCGGGCCTCGAGCTCATGACCACCGACATGAGCGGGGCGGCGGCGGTGGTGGGGGCCATGGTCGCGGTCGCCCGCCTCAGGCCCCGGGTGCCCGTCGTGGGGGTGGGCGCCCTGGTCGAGAACATGCTGGGCGCGGACGCCACCCGGCCGGGGGACATCGTGCGCGCCATGAGCGGCGCCACCGTCGAGATCCACAACACCGACGCCGAGGGCCGGCTCGTCCTGGCCGACGCCCTCCACTACACCAAGACGCGCTTCCGGCCCCAGTGCATGATCGACCTGGCCACCCTGACCGGGGCCTGCGTGGTGGCGCTCGGGGAGAAGCTGACCGGGCTCTACGGCACCCACGACGAGCTCCTGGCCCGGGTGAAGCGGCTCGGGGAGGAGACGGGGGACCGCGTCTGGCACATGCCCCTCTACCCCGAGTTCGGCGAGATGATGAAGGGGAAGCTCGCGGACCTCTGCAACATCTCGGGCGCCCGCTACGGCGGGGCCAACACGGCGGCGGCCTTCCTCCAGCACTTCGCCGGGGGCACCCCCTGGGTCCACCTCGACATCGCGGGTCCGGCCCACACCTCCAAGGACGAGCCCTACCGCCCCGCCGGGGGCACCGGCGTGGGGGTGCGGCTCCTCGCCGAGCTGGCCCGCACCTGGACCCCCCTCCCCAGGCAGAAGGGCAAGGCGTTCGGGACGTGACGAAAAAATGCAGGGGCGACCGGCCGATCGCCCCTACGGACAAAAGATCAGCACGTTCGACGTAGGGGCGGCCCCCTGTGGCCGCCCTGCCACGAGGAAGGGGCAGGCACGGTGGCCTGCCCCTACGCCTATACCACCTACCTGCCCTTGATCACCTTGGCCCGCGCCAGCACGCGCTCGGCGTGCTTGGCCATCGCGACGTCCACCATCCGGCCCTTATAGGTGACCGCCCCGAGGCCCGCCCGCTCGCCCTCGCGCAGGGCCTCCGTCATGCCCTGGTAGTACTCCACCTCGGCCGGGCTGGGGGAGAAGACCTCGTTGAAGATGGGCACCTGCCTGGGGTGGATCGCGGCCTTGCCCGTGTAGCCGAGCTGCTTGGCCAGGGCGGCGTCCGCCCGGCAGCCGGCGTCGTCGTTGAGGCGCATGTAGACCCCGTCGGTGGGATGGGGCAGCCTCGCCGCCCGGGCCTCGGCGAGGGCCTTGCTGCGGGCGTAGAGGAGGGTGACGCCGTCCGGCGACCATGTGGCCCCCAGGTCGCGGCAGAGGTCGGCGTCCTCGGCGCTCCCGAAGTTGATGCCCACCACGCGCGGGGCGGCCACGCACATCTCGTAGCAGTGGACGACCCCCTTGGCGCTCTCGATCTGGAGGATGATGCCGATGCCCCCGGCCTCCAGGCCGCGCTCGCGCTCGATCCGGGTGAGGAGGGCGTCCGCCGCGCGGGCGTCGGCGGCGGTCTCGGGCTTGGGGAGGAAGATGGCGTCCAGGCCGGGGAGGACGATGGCCTCCAGGTCCTTCTCCAGGAGGCCGGTCTCGGCGGCGTTCACCCGAACCAGGGTGGTGAGGGGGGCGCCGGGCATGGTCTTCAGGCCGGGGATGGCCTGGCCCACGAGCTCCCGGGCCTTTTCCTTCTGCGCGGGGGCGACCGAGTCCTCCAGGTCGAAGAGGGCGCCGTCCGCCCCCGAGGCGGGGGCTTTGGCGACCATCTTCTCGTTGCTGCCGGGGGTGAAGAGCATCGAGCGGAGCGGGGTGGTGACGAGGGGGCGCGCCATGGGGAT
>MGDP01000182.1:6036-6210 GCA_001790955.1 Candidatus Tectomicrobia bacterium RIFCSPLOWO2_12_FULL_69_37 | reverse complement strand
GGCGATGCGGTCCCGGGCCCCGGGGTAGAACGCATAGCTGTCCACTTTCGTGATGGGCATGGGGGCTCCTGGGGTGTTAAAAGGCAACAAATCCACGGATGTTTAGAACATTGACAACAAACTTCACAGCCACTATATTCAATAATAAGTGGACTGGGAGTTCCTGGTCGGCGT
>MGDP01000182.1:5222-6030 GCA_001790955.1 Candidatus Tectomicrobia bacterium RIFCSPLOWO2_12_FULL_69_37 | reverse complement strand
TTGGTGAACACCAAGGCCTTTCGCTTTTTAAGGGAATATTTTCAACCCCCATCCCTGAATCTGTCCCGTTGGCGACCTGGGAAATTTGCGCTCAACAATTTCGTAAGCATGATTAGGCCGCGCGGGGTCCAGCACATGCCTACCAACCGGGTGCGCAACCAAGTCCGCAATTTGAAGCCCGCTTGAATTTACCTTTTTGTCCGCAAAGACAATCTCAAATGGAAGGCGAATTTTCATGTAATTGTCGCCATCCGCAACCCGGCGAAATATCAACTCAAGATCTTTGTCTTCCTTCTTCCCCCGCCTCTCCACGACGACTTTGGTTAAGCGTTCATGCTGACCAACAGACTGCAAAAAGAAATGGGCTCTCTCCATGCAAAACCGCAAAGCAATGTCATATGGATTATCAGGAAATGCATACTGTTCCTGAAGTTTCGTTTTATTGATGACAGAAGCAATCAACGTAAACGATGCTTCTTCAATCGCCGAATTCAACGTCTCCATGAATTCCGCGCGCTTCGTTCGATCAAAAAGAAAAGTGAATTCGCCTCTGGCCTTGCGTATCTCATGACTGTGAAGAATCACGGTATCGTGGCCGAAAAATCGAAATTTCAGACGTTGAATCAACGGGACAACCGTAGATGTGTAATCTGCGACACGAAAAACACAGAAACAAAGGACAAAAACGGGATTGTCTGACAGCATCGACCGCAAACCCAACCCGTGGTCACCGCTTTCATCAGCGTAAATGATAAACCCGCTGAATCCCTCCTCTCTCCCGATCAAAACCACTCCTTCTCCGTCCCCC
>MGDP01000182.1:0-5212 GCA_001790955.1 Candidatus Tectomicrobia bacterium RIFCSPLOWO2_12_FULL_69_37 | reverse complement strand
CTAATACTTCGCGAACAGCACCCCCAAGAGCTCGTCGGCGAGGGCTAAATCGCCCTCGGCCTTGAGCTTGCCCGCCTTCTCGGCCTCCCCGCGGGCGAGGCGGCCGTAGTTCAGGAAGAGGAGGGCCTCGGCGTCGGCGGCAATGCTGGCGGCGTGGGGGCCGCCGGCATCGGGGGTGAAGGATGCCTTCCCGCCCTCGGCGATCATGGTCCAGGCGCGCTCGGGCCGGGTGGTGCGGAAGAGGAAGCGGGCGCCCAGGGCCGGCTTCTCGCGGACGCTGAAGTGGCGGCACTGGGTGGCCGGGAGGAAGGTGAGCATGCCCTCGACGCCCGGGGCGGCGGGGCGGGCCTTGGGGTCGGAGCCGAAGCGGATGTCCCAGTCGTGGACGACGAGCTCGACCAGGCGCAGGCCGATCCAGGCGTCCACCGGGGTGAGCCCCCGGGGGTGCCAGCCCAGCTTGCCGAGGTCGGCCTCGCGGGCGGCGTCGAGGGCGCCCTGCACCTCGCGGGCCGAGGCCTCGAAGGCGTCCATCAGGGCCGGGCGGGGGCCGGCGAGGAGCTTGTCCCCCTTCTCCTTGCGCATGGCCTGGAACTCCTTGGCGTCGGCCCCGTAGGGGGGCTCGGGGGGGAGGCCCTCGAGGGCGCGGCGGATGGAGTTGGCGTAGAAGTCGGCGCCGGTGGTGATGTGGGCGACGGCGTCCCGGGCGACCCAGCCGGGGCAGAAGGTGGGGGCGGCCCACTCCTTCTCCCCGAAGCCGCGCCAGGCCTTCGCGAGGCGCTCGGTCTCGGAGCGCACGAGGGGGACGCGGGAGAGGTACTCGCTGGGCGTCACGTGGCTGATCCTCCGGACTGCTCGGGGGGGGTGTCCTCTGGGGTGCAGGCGCGCGCGGGTGGCCTCCCGGCCTGCGGAATCAGGGAGCCCAGAGAAGTATACGGCGGCGGCGGGGCGTGTCCAGGGGCGCCGGGGGGCCGTCTCAACCTGACCTCGCCCGGATTTCCCGGCCATCCTTTCAAAACAACGATGTTTCAGCCGGAAGGTGAGGGAATTTGAGGTAAGAACTTTCTCCCGCCCCGGCCCTAGATTCGGTTCGGCGGGCTCACCGCAGGCCTCCAGGGGCGCTGCGCCCACCCCCCTGCCCCCCCCTTAACTAAGGGGGGGGCGTTCCTTGGCCAGGGGGGCGCCCCGCATCTCCCCCTCCCCCCGGCAGGGGGCAGGGAGAGGGAGGATTCGGACATTTCCCTCCTCCCGGCCTCCCCCCGGAGGGGGGAGGGGTTTCCGTGGAGGAGACATCCGTGAGGGGCGAGATTCCATTTCTGATCGTTTCCGGGGATTTCCGCTGGGAAAAAGGAGGGCGCCCACGGTTTTCCACGACATTCCAGCGGGAAAAATGGGCGCAGGGGAATTCCACCCCCCCATCCCCCCCTTGCTCAAGGGGGGGCACGGGGGGGTCTGCCCTTTACCAAGGGGGCGCGGGGGAAAGGAAGGACGCAAGAGTTGAATGGCCGTCCAGGGGTTTCCGGGATATTACGGGGTATTCCGGGGGAAAAAATGCGCCGCCGCCTGGACAACCCCCCGCCGGGATGGGAAGGTGGCCACGCTTCGCCTCCCCCGGGAGCTTCGATGGCGGACAACACGACCGGAATCCTCTGGGCGCTCCTCTCGGCCGTCATGGCGGCGTTCACCACCGTCCTCGCCCAGCGGCCCCTGCGCCACATGGGCCTGATGGCGGCCACCCTGTGGACCAACTTCATGAACACGGTCGTGCTGGCCGCCTGGGGCTGGTGGATCTACGAGGAGGGTCAGTTCAGCCTGGAGGGGATGCTCTGGTTCGCGCTCATGGGGGTGACGGCCTACAGCTACGGGCGGGTGGTCTTCTACAAGGCGCTCGACACCATCGGCCCGCCGCGCCTGATGACCCTGATGACCACGGCCCCGCTCCTGAGCCTGAGCCTGGCGGTCCTCTTCCTGGGGGAGCGGCCGGGGCTGGCCGTGCTGGGGGGGACGCTGCTCGTCATCGCCGGGGTCACCCTGGTGAGCTACGAGCCCTCGGAGGGGCGGTGGGTGCACCGGGGCATCCTCTGGGGCTTCGCGAGCGCGCTCTCGCTCGGCGTCAGCGTCTTCCTCCGCAAGAAGGGCCTCGCCGCCATGCCCAACGTGGGCCTCACGGTGGCCTGGTCGAACCTGGTGAGCTTCCCCGTGCTCTTCAGCCTGCGGCCCCTCATGCCCGCCGCCCTCTTCGAGTGGCGGGTGGGCTGGGCCTTCTGGGCCCTCCTGGGGGTGGGCTTCCTCAACTCCTTCAACCAGATCCTCTACAACCTAGCCGTGCTGCACGGGGAGGTGAGCGTGGTGGGGCCCATCATCTCCTCGAGCCCGGTCTTCTCCCTCCTCTTCACGGCGCTCCTCCTGCGCGACACGGCGCGCGTCCGCCTGGCGACGGCGGCGGGCGTGCTCGTGACGGCGGGGGGGATGGCGGCCATCGCCCTGGGGCGTTGATCGCGCCGCCCGGCGGAGGTAGGCTAGGCCCTCAACCCGAGACCGACGACCCCTTTCCCCGCCGGAGGCGAACCCATGAGCGACAAGGCCTTCATTGACAAGTTTCTCTCCGAGGTGCGCGTGTGCCGCTTCTCCGTCACCCGCAAGGACGGCGGCCAGCTCATCCGCCCGATCTGGTACATCTGGGAGGACGGCAAGTTCCTCATCAGCACCAAGGTGAGCGGGGTCCACACCCGCATCGTCCGGCGCAACCCCAATATCTCCGTCTGCGTGGACAAGGACACCCGGCCCTACGCCGCCGTGGTGTGCGAGGGGGTGGTGGAGCTGGTGGAGGGGGTCGGGAAGGACCACGACCTCATCGGCCGCTGCGCCCGGCGCTACCTGCCCCCCGAGATGGCCGAGAAGTTCATGGCGGGGCCGGTGGCCCAGGTGGAGCGGGTGCGCTTCGTCGTCCACCCCAAGCGCTGGACCGTCTGGGACCAGGGGGCGGCCCCCCCCTTCGCCGCCCGGGCGGGCGTCTACGCGTAGGAAAAAGTACCCCCTACCCCCCCAGGGAAAGGGGACGGTTGAGGAAGCCTCTTGGAAGTGGAACCCAAGCAAGTCGTTTCCTCTGGCGGATGAGGCCGGCGCTCCTCTCCCAGGGGGAGAGGGGGACCCTGGCCGCAAGGGCAGCCGGCCAGCGAACCACCAAGTAAGAATCTACGTCTACAGGCTGTCCCCGATGGGCCGCACCCGGCCCCAGATCCCCGCGGCGAAGGCCGCCACCCCCGCGAGCTGGGCCAGGGCCGAGACGACGAGCAGGAAGCGCGGGAAGGGGTGGCCCGTCCGCCAGAACCAGGGCTCCCCGGCCACCCGGAGCAGGAGGCCCCCCACCGTGAGGTAGTAGACCGCATAGGCCGTGGGCAGGTGGTAGCGGCCCCGGGTCTCGGGGTGCTGCTCCTTCATCAGGGGGAACATCCACCACGCCACCCCCATCACCATGAGCCCCAGCCAGCCCACGAACCCGAGGTGGCCGTGGAGCAGGAGGAGGTCGTGCGGCATGCGGGTGCCGTGGACCGCGTTCAGCATCATGAAGACCGCGCCCGAGGCGAAGGTGAGGATGAAGAAGAGGAGGCTCGTTTTCACGTAGAGCCGGATGACGGGGGGCATGGCGGACCTCCTTTCCCGGGCGGCCCCGCGGCCACGACTTCCGCGCCGGGGGCGCGCATGCTGGCGCCGCCGGGCGCCATTCACCGAGGAGGCGCGCATGGACCGGAGGGCCGACCCCCGCAAGTGGGCGCGCCTTCTCTTCTGCGCCGCATTCTATCTGATCGCGACCGGGCTGGCGGGGGCCATCCTCACCCACGCCCTCGGCGTCCCCCGGCCCGGGAAAATCCTCTTCCTCCCCTCCCTCGCCGTCGCCTTCGCCGCGGGCTGGTTCTACGCCTTCGACCGCCCCGGCAGCCGCCTGGCCGAGGCCGGGAACCTCGCGGGCGCCCTCACGGCGCTGCGCCTGTGGGAGGATCTCGCCTGGCTCCAGCCCGCCTCGGGGCTCTCCGCCTGGGGCTACTTCGCCGCCTGGTGGACCTGGGGGAGCTACCTCGGGAACGCGGCGGTGATCATGCTGGCGGGGTGGTGGATGGAGGGGCGGCGGTGAAACCTAAAGGAGCAAGGACAATGAAAGCGCCACTCGACAAACTTACCAAGAGCGATGCCGCGAGAAGCCAATCAAGAACGCGACCAGAATCAACTATGGAGGCGCTGGAGGATCGGCTGGACGCCGAGGACGCCGCGGCGGCCCTCGCGGAACTCGATCGGGGAGAGGACAAAGCCATCCCCTGGAAGAAGGCCAAGAAGGACCTCCGCCGGAGAAAGGAAAAATAAGGAACGCGATCGTCATCCTGCTGGCGGGGCGGTGGATGGAGGGGCGGCGCCAGGAATTCCGCGCCGCCCCTCCGGAGGCAACTTCACAGGCGCGGGCGCCTAGTTCTTTCCCCCAAGCTCGGCGTAGATGTGCTTGATGGACGCGGGGAGGACGTTCTTGCGGCCCCAGGAGGCGTACTTCTTCGTGTCCACCCCCTTCTGGATCTCGGCCAGCTTCTTCCCCTGGGCCATCATGGCCTTGACCTGGCCCCGGACGTCCGTGAAGTAGGCGTCCAGGGCGTCGATGGCCTTGCGGACGTTCTCCCTGCCCTGGACCACCGGCCCGTGCCCGGGCACGAGGGCCTCGACCTCCCAGGCGCGGAGCGTGGCGAGGATCTTCTGCCAGTTGGCGGTGTCCCCGTCGGTGATCGTGGGGTGGTTCTCCACGAAGAGGAGGTCGGTGGAGAAGAGCACCTTCTCCTTGGGCAGGTAGGCCACGGTGTCCCCCACGGTGTGCCCCTTGCCCATGAGGATCATGTGGACCTGGTGGCTCCCCAGGTCGAACACGGCGCGGTCCTTGAAGCTCATGTGAGGATAGACGAGGCGGCCCCCCGCCTTCTCGAGGCGCGCCTTGTAGCGCTTGGGCCCCTTCTCGGCGAGGTCCTGGTACATGGCCTCCGAGCCGACGATGGTGGCCCCCATGTCCTCGAACTGGCCGTTGCAGCCGATGTCGTCCCCGGCGGCGTGGCCGTTGCCCAGGAAGCGGACCGTCTTCCCCTTCCCCTCCTTCTGGATCAGCGCCGTGAGGTGCTTGTAGGTCTTGTCGAGGTCGCAGTTGTAGACGAAGACCCCCCGGCTCCCCACGATGACGCCGTTG
>MGDP01000181.1 GCA_001790955.1 Candidatus Tectomicrobia bacterium RIFCSPLOWO2_12_FULL_69_37 | reverse complement strand
GGGCCGAAGAGGGCGAGGTACTCGGGGTGGGCGCTCACGTCCTCGGGCCGGCCGTGGCAGCAGACGTGGCGGTTGAGGCAGACCACGCGGTCGGTCGAGGCCATGACGACGTGGAGGTCGTGGGTGACCATGAGGATGCCGCAGCCCCGCCCCTCCCGGATGCGGGAGATGATGCCGTACATCTCGAGCTGGCCCGTCACGTCCACGTTCTGGATGGGCTCATCGAGCACCAGGAGGCCGGGGTCGCGGAGGAGCGCCCGGGCGAGTAGCACGCGCTGCATCTCCCCGCCCGAGAGGGCGTGGACGGAGCGGTCCATGAGGTAGGCCGCCCCCGCCTCCTCCAGGGCCCGGGCCGCCTCCCTCTCGGGGACGGGGCGGGTGAGGCTGAGGAGGCGGCGCACGGTGAGCGGGAGCACGGCGTCCACCGCGACGCGCTGGGGCAGGTAGCCCACCACCAGCCCCGCCCGGCGGCGGACCGACCCCTCCGCCGGGGGGAGGAGGCCGAGGAGGACGCGGATGAGGGTGGTCTTCCCGGCCCCGTTGGGGCCGATGAGGGAGACGACCTCGCCGGGCCGCACGGCGAGATCGATGCGGCTCAGGACCTCCTGCCCGCCCAGGCGGACGCTCACACCGAGAGTTTCCACCAGTGGCACCAGGGGCTCAGGGGCGGGCATCGGGCGCTCCCTCTTTCCGGCAGGCGGGGCAGCGGCCCCGCACCTCGACCACCGGGGACTCGACCGCGAAGCCCGCCTGGGCCGCGGCGCTGCCGATGGCCTGCTCGATGCGCGGCTCGTCCATCTCGGCCACGGCGCCGCACTCCTTGCAGATGAGGAACTGGGCCATATGAGGGTTGTCCGGGAAGCCGCAGCCCACGTAGGCGTTCACGCTGCTCAGCCGGTGGACGAAGCCGTGGGCCATCAGGAAGTCGAGGGCGCGGTAGACCGTGGCGGGGGCGCTCCGGCGGCTCTCCGGCTCCATCCGGGCGAGGATGTCGTAGGCCCCGATGGGGGCGTGGCTCGCCCACACCAGCTCCAGCACCCGGCGGCGGATCGGCGTCAGCCGCGCCCCGCGTCGGGCGCAGATCCCGGCCGCGCGCTCCAGGGCCCCGGCCACGCAGGCAGCGTGGTCGTGACCCCTGGATGGAAAGAGCGCCTGCCCCGGATCGGCCGCCATGAGCTTCCTCCTTGCGGAGCCCTGCCGGAGATGATACATTATATCATAATGAATTCGACCGCAACGTTATCTTATCACGCGTCCAAAGGAGGAACCGGCATGCGAACCGTCCGCCCGGCCGTGGCCGCGCTCTCGATGTTCTGCCTCGCGGCCCTTGCGGCCGCCGCCCAGGCCGCCGCTCCGAGGGTCGTGGCCACCATCAGCCCCGTCCACTCCCTCACCGCCGCGGTGATGGAGGGGGTCGCCTCCCCCCGGCTCCTGGTCCCGGGCACGGCCTCGCCGCACAACTACACCCTCAAGCCCTCGGACGCCCGGGCGCTCGCCCAGGCCCAGCTCATCGTCTGGGTGGGGGAGGAGGTCGAGCCCTTCATGGAGAAGCCCCTCGCGGCCCTGGCGAAGAAGGCGCGGGTGCTGGAGCTCTCCAAGGCGCCGGGAGTCACCCTCCTGGACGCGCGCGAGGGCGGGGTCTGGGAAGCCCACGAGGAAGGCGACGGGAAAGAGAAAAAGGAGGCCGCGGGCAAGAAAGAAGAACACCATGAGAAGGACATGCACGTCTGGCTGAGCCCAGTCCACGCCAAGGCGATCGCGCGCGCCCTGGCCCAGGCCCTGAGCGAGATCGACGCCCCCAACGCCTCCGCCTACCGCGCCAACCTGGAGAGGTTCCTGGCCCGGATCGACGCCCTGGACAATGAACTGAAGGAAACGCTCAAGCCCGTCCTGGGGAAGCCCTACATCGTCTTCCACGACGCCTACCAGTACTTCGACCGGTACTACGGCCTCTCCCCCGCGGGCTCCATCTCGGCCACATCGGCCCACGCCCCCGGGGCGAAGCGGCTCTACGAGATCCGGAAGAAGATCATCGAGTCGAAGGCCGGCTGCGTCTTCCGCGAGCCCCAGTTCGACTCCAAGCTCGTGGCGACGGTGGTGAGCGGCACCCAGGCCAAGGTGGGCGTCCTGGACCCGGACGGCGGAGCCACCATCCCCCCGGGCCCGGGGGCCTACTTCCAGCTCATGCGGAACCTGGCCGGCGCCCTGCGCGCCTGCCTCGCGCCGGGCAGCTAGGGAGGAAGGCGGTTTGGACCGGAGTGGGGAAGATATATAATAGCCGTGATTGAGCCGCTCCCGCGCCGCCGCGGGGTCTGGGGCCGTTCATGGCGCTTCTCCGGCGATCCTTCCTTCTCCTCCTCGTGCCCGCCCTGCTGGCGGGGGCGCCCTCCCCCGCCCGCGCCCACCCCCACGTCTGGATCACGAACACGACCACCCTCCTCTTCCAGGGGGACAAGCTGACCGGGGTGCGGCTGGAGTGGACCTTCGACGAGCTCTTCAGCGACACCCTCCTCCGCGAGTTCGACGAGAACAAGAACCGCAAGCTGGACCCAGCGGAGGTCCAGCAGATCCAGACCGAGACCTTCCCCTACCTCAAGAAGTTCCAGTTCTTCACCCACATCCTGCTGGACAAGAAGAAGGTGCCCGTGACCGGGGTGCACGACTTCTCCGCCGCCGTCATCGGCAAGGACACCGTGCGCTACCGGCTCACGGTGCGCCTGCCCGAGCCGGTGGACCCCCGGCGCGTCCCCGTGACGGTCAACATCTTCGACGAGACCTACTACGTGGACTTCGTGCACGAGAAGAAGGACCCGGTCCGCATCGAGGGCGCCTCGGCGGGCGCCTGCACCTACCGCATGGGGAAGAGCATCCTATCCGTCATCTCGGGCTGGAACATGCTCGTCCCCACTCCGATCTACCTCGAATGCGCCCGGCGGTGACGCTCCTCCGGCGGGGCGTGGCACTCGCCCTCCTCTCCCTGCTGCTCGCCCTTCCCGGCGCGGCGGGAGCGGCGAGCCCCTTCGGCCGTCCGTCCGGCCCCCCGCCGGCCGCGAGCCCGGCGCCCGAGAGCCGGGCGATGGCCCCCTCCGGCCTCTTCGCGCCGGTGACCTACTTCATGCTGGGCATGCAGCGGGAGATGACCCGCCACATCGCCCGCCAGCTCAGGGCCATCCGCGACGGGGAGCCGGGCCCGGCCCTCCTCCTCGCCGCAGCCATCGGCCTCCTCTACGGCGCCCTCCACACCCTGGGGCCCGGGCACGGGAAGTTCGTCGTGCTCACCTACTTCCTCTCGCGGGACGCCAAGCCGTGGCGGGGCTTCCTGATGGGGGGGCAGATCGCCCTCTTCCACGTGATCTCAGCCATCGCGCTGCTGTGGCTGGCGGACCTCCTCTCGCGCCGGGTGTTCGGCGTGCCCGCGGGGGAGATCCGCGCCGTCCAGCAGGCGAGCTACGCCTCCATCGCCCTGATCGGCCTCTACATGCTGGGGCGGGCCTTCCGCTCCCTGGCGCGCGGGGAGGCGCACGGCGGCCACGGCGAGGACGGCCACCATCACCACTCCCACGAGGGGCTCGGGCAGGAGGGCCTGCTCTCCTTCGTCGTGGGCCTCGTCCCCTGCACGGGGGCGATCCTGGTGATGCTCTACGCCCTGGCGAACAACATCGTGCTGGCGGGGGTGCTGGTGGTCGCCTCCATCGGGGTAGGGATGGCCCTCACCATGGCGGGGCTCGGGCTGGTCGGGATGGTGGCCCGGCGCGCGGTCATGGCGCGCCTGGAGGGCCACGCCGGGCGGGGCCGGTGGGTGGCGGGGGCGGCCCAGCTCGCCGGGGGGGCGGCCATCACCGCGATCGGCGCCGCCTACTTCCTCTCCTCCCTCTGAGTCCGGCCGGACTTGCCCCCCCGGCCTCCGTTTTCTTGTCCCGGGCGGAAGGGCGGTGGTATGATCGCGCCTTCAGCGCCGCCGCGGCCCGGCGCGGGCCATGATCCCCCGAGGAGAGAGAAGATGCCCCTCATCAAGATGACCAAGGGCTCCATCGACATCGGCATCGTCGTGCAGGACCTGGAGCGCGCGGCCAAGTTCTACGGCGGCGTCCTCGGCCTACCCGTGGTGCGGGAGGTGGAGATCGCGAAGGAGAAGGCGGCCCAGGCGGGCTGCGCCTCGGGCCGCTTCCGCTTCAAGGCCTTCCAGGCCGGGGAGGTGCAGCTCAAGGTGGTCCAGGCGGACGCCAACCCGCCCGCCGGCGGGGGGAAGGTGGACCGCGCGACCGGCTACCGCTACATCACCTTCGCGGTGGAGAGCGTCGGGGAGACCGCCAAGGCCCTCCAGGCGGCCGGCGTCCGGCTCGCGGGGGAGATCACCGAGGTGGTGCCGGGCCGCTTCATCATCTTCTTCCCGGATCCCGACGGCAACATGCTGGAGTGCGTGGGGCCGAAGTAGGCATGCTCCCCCGCCCCCGCACGGGAAACCGGGATGTTTGAGGTCCTTCAGGCCTACTTGGCCGAGTTCACCTACGCGGGAATCTTCCTCGTCCTCTTCCTGTGCGGCCTGGGGCTGCCGGTGCCCGAGGACGTCCCCATCCTCGTCTCGGGCTACCTCTCCCACCTGGGGACCATCCGCCCCTGGCCCGCCCTGGCCGTGAACCTGACGGGCATCCTCATCGGCGACCTCATGATCTACTCCTTCGGGTACTGGATGGGCCCCCGCGCCGTGCAGCACCGCCTCCTCCGGCTGGTGATGACCCGGCGGCGGATGGACAAGGTGAACCGCTTCTTCGGCCGGCACGGGAAGAAGGCCATCTTCTTCGGGCGCTTCGTGACCGGGCTGCGGGCGCCCATCTTCCTCGCGGCGGGGATCGCGCGCGTCCCCCCGCGCACCTTCATCCTGATGGACGGGGCGGCCGCCCTCATCAGCGTGCCCCTGCTCTTCTCCCTCGCCTATTTCTTCGGCGAGAACCTGGACGCCATGCGGGAGTTCCTGGGCAGCACGAAGCGCACGCTCCTGCTCCTCGCGGCGGTGGGCGCCTTGCTCTGGCTGGGGGGGCGGCTCGTGCGGCGCTGGCGGGAGAAGGGGATCCCGGCGGCCTAGGCCGGCCGGGGGGCGTCCTCGCGGGGGGCCATGGCGATGTCGGCGGCGTGGGCGCCACGCGGGTCGGTGCGGAGGACGTGCATCCGGCAGCCGACGCCGCGGGCGAGATAGACCTCGCGCATGGCGTTGCCCACCTTGCCGGGGTTGTGGGCGCAGATGGCCAGCACGCAGGGCCCCGCCCCGCTGATGCAGACCCCGAGCGCCCCGGCCCGCCGGGCGGCGGCGAAGACCTCCTCCAGCGGCCCCATCAGCCCGGCGCGGTAGGGCTGGTGGAGGCGGTCCTCCATGGCGTGGCGGAAGAGGCTGTCCTGCCCGGTGGCGAAGGCGGCGAGGAGCATGCTCACCCGCTGGACGTTGAAGACGGCGTCGGCGAGGGGGACCTGGCGGGGCAGCTTCTGGCGGGCGGCCTTGGTGCTCACCTCGAAGGAGGGCACCACGATCACCCAGAGGTAGCGGTCCACCACGGGGGCCCGGGTGTAGACGGCGCGGCCCCCGGCGTCGATGGCCGAGATGCAGAACCCCCCCAGCAGGGCGGGCACCACGTTGTCCGGGTGGCCCTCCATCTCCACGGCGAGCTGGACGAGGTCGTCCATGGTGAGCGGCCCGCCGAGCATGAGGTTCGCCCCCACGAGCCCTCCCACCAGGGCGGCGGAGCTGCTCCCCAGGCCGCGGGCGAGGGGGATGTGGTTGCGCTGCTTCATCCAGAGCCCGCGGAAGGGGCGGCCCGCCTTCGCGTATACCCGCTTCACGGCCTGGAGGCAGATGTTCGACTCGTCGCGGGAGATGGTGTCGCGGCCCTCCCCCTCCACGTGGATCGAGAGCCCCCAGGGCAGCTCGTCCAGCTCGACGCGATTGTAGAGCCGGAGCGCGACGCCGAGGGCGTCGAAGCCCGGGCCGAGGTTCGTGGTGCTCGCGGGCACCTGGACGCGGACAAGCGCCACCGTCTCCCTCCTCCCCGCGGGGCTAGCCCGCGATGTCCCCGGAGCGGGCCATGCGGCAGCCCGCCCGGCGCATCTCCTCGAGGGCGCGGGCGCCGTCGCCTTCCTTGAGGTCCACCGCGCGCACGGCGTCCTCGACGACCACCACCTCCAGGCCCTCCCGCCTGCCGTCCAGGGCGGTGGCCCGGACGCAGTAGTCCGTCGCGAGGCCGCAAACGAAGATGCGCTTCACCCCCCGGCCCCGCAGGTCCGCCGCGAGGGCGGTGCCCTCGAAGCCGGAGTAGGCGTCGGCCTCCGGCCGGGCGGCCTTGGAGACGATGAGGTCCACCCGCGAGGCGTCCACCCCGGGGTGGAACCGGGCCCCCGGCGTGCCCGCCACGCAGTGGGGCGGCCAGGCCCCCCCCTGGGCCCGGAAGGAGACGTGGCCGGGGGGGTGCCAGTCCCGGGTGGCCACCTTGAGCCAGCCCGGCAGGGCCAGGAGCCGGTTCACGGGGGGCACGACCTGGTCCCCGCCCCTCACCGCCAGGGCCCCGCCCGGGCAGAAGTCCACCTGGAGGTCCACCACCACCAGGGCGTCCGAGGCGCCCACGGCGAACTCGGGCATCTCCGGCCCCCCCGGGCGTCAGCGCTTGCCGTTGCGGAGAAAGGCGAGGAAGCCCTGGATCGCCTGGGTCAGCTCGCCGAAGTACTGGCGGTAGAAGAAGGCGGTCTGTCCCTGGGGATCCTTCATGGTGTCGCCGGACTTGCCGCCGGGCTTGAAGGCGGCCATCTCGTCCACCTTGCCGAGGGCGTCGGGGAAGGTCATCTCGATGAAGTCGCGGTGCTCGGGGCCCATGATGACGATGCGGTCGGCCCAGTCCACCAGCTCGCGCGAGAGGGGGCGGGAGCGGTGGCGGCTCAGGTCCACCCCCGCGACCTCGGCCACCTTGATCGCCTCGGCCGGGGAGGGGCTACCCATGAAGGCGTGGGTGCCCGCCGACTGGACCAGGACGTCCTTGCGCCCCTCCCGCGAGAGGAATTTCCGCAGGAGGGCCTCCGCCATCGGCGAGCGGTTGACGTTCCCGGTGCAGACGAAAAGGATGTTCACGGCGTCAGGTTTCCCCCGGAGGGCGCCGCGAAGTCGATCTGGATTTCCACGGCCGCGCCGTTGCCCGGCCCGCGGCGGACCGCCACCGTGAGGGAGTTCACGCTCTTCGCGAAAACCTCCTCGAACGCCTCCGGGGTGGCGACCGCCTGGCCCCCCGCCCGGAGGATGACGTCCCCCCGCCGGAGGCCGGCCCGCGCGGCGGGCGCGCCCTCCTCCACCTGGGAGACCAGGAGGCCCTCCGTCTTGCCGCCGCCGAAGAACTTGGCCAGGGCGGGGGTCATGGCCTGGAGCACCAGGCCGAGCCGGCCGCGGTAAGTGGCCTGGGGCTCCTCCCCCACCGGGATCGCCGATTCGAGGGCCTCCCGCCTCGCGAAGATGGGGGCCTTCATCCGCAGGGCCAGGGCGATGGCGTCCGAGGGCCGGCTGTCGACCGAGAAGCTCCGTCCGGGCCCTTTCAGCTCGATCAGGGCGAAGTAGGTGCCGCCTTTCAGCTCGGTGATCACCACCCGGAGCACCTCGCCCTTGAGCCCCGCGACGAGGTTCCGCATCAGGTCGTGGGTCATGGGGCGGGGCGGGGCCACCTTGTTCAGCTCCATCAGGATGGCCTGCGCCTCGGCGGGCCCCACCCAGACGGGCAGCACCACGCCCGCCTCCTTGTCCTCCAGCAGGACGACGGGCTGCTGGTTCCGCGGGTCCACCAGCACGCCCCGCACCTGGACCTCGCGAAGCGGGGCCTTCTCCCCGGCGGCCTGCGCCCGGCCGGCGGGCACGGCCCCGAGGAGGAGGGGAAGCAGGAGCGCCGCGGTCCATCGGGTGATGCGGGGTGAGGCCATCAATCGTTCCCCGGGCAGGGCGCCGGCGAACCGCCCAGCTAGCGTCTCTCGGCGGTCGCCGGCCGGAACACGCATTCCGGAATGGCGAGGTCCATCCGTTGTCCCGGCTTCTCTTCCACCTTCGTCTCGAAGACGCCGTCGCAATCGGTGTCCATCAGGGTGATGTCGAACGGGTACTTCCCGTCCACGTCGATGTTGATGGCGAAGACGATTCCGTTGATGGACACCGTCTCGAACTGGAACCCCCACTCGTCGGCGTACTGCTTGAAGAGGGTCTCCTCCCCCGGCAGCCGCTCCGAGAGGTCCCGCCTCACCCACCCCAGGAACTTCGAGCGCGCCACGACCGGGGTGTCGAACCCCTCGGCGCGGCGCTCGATGCCCCCTCCCTCCCCCCCGTCTCCGGGGGCCGCCTGGGCGGAAGCGGGCGGGGCGGAGAGGGCCGCGAGAGCCAGCCAGCCGCCCAGCAGAAGAAGAGGAACCCAAGGCCTGACCATGCCGCAACCCCACCGGGACCCGTGGCGAGAAGGCCGTCCACAGGGAAAAACCTTGAACCCAGGCCTTCCGGACGGCCTCAAGGTAGCATCCGGGGGAGGGCCAATCAAGACGTCGCTCCCGGCCACCTCCAGCGGCGGGGGAAGCCCCCGTGCGGCGCCTTGACACCCGCGGCTCCCTGTTACACCTTTCCCTGTCTCAGGCCCTCATCGAGGCCGCCCATAGGCTCTCTCGGAGGGGTATTGCCGGCCGCGGCGCCGGTCACCGCCGCAGGAGCATCGTGCGAGATGCAGCGCATCAAGCTTGGCCAGGCGGCGCCCGGCATGGTGACCGCCCGTCCCATCGAGGCGCCGAACGGGCAGGTGCTGTGCGCCAAGGGCACCGTCCTGTCCGAGACCCTCATCGCCCGCCTCCAGAAGATGGACCTCACTCACGTCACGGTCGAGGGCCACCCCGTCGACGACGGCAAGGCCCCCAAGACGCTGGAGGCGGAGCTGGCCGAGCTGGACCGGCGCTTCCAGAGGGTGATGGACAACAAGCTGATGGCCGCCCTCAAGGTGGTGGTCCACAAGCACATCGAGAAGCGCTACGCCCGCATGGAAAGCGTGGAGGCTGCGGCGGCCCGGAAGGGGGCCGGGGCGGAGGGCGGGGCGGAAAACCCGCCCGCCAGCGAATAGGAGCCCGCCGCCTTGACCGTCGACCCAGCCGCCTTCCGGCGCAAGATCGAGAACCTGGACAACCTCCCCACTCTGCCCGGTGTGGTGGAGAAGCTTTCCTTCATGGTCGAGAGCGCCAACATCAGCACGGCCCAGGTGGGGGGCATGATCCAGGCCGACCAGGTGCTCTCGGCCAAGGTGCTCCGGCTGGTCAACTCCGCCTTCTTCGGGTTCCCCGGGAAGATCGGCACCGTCACGCACGCCCTCGTCCTGCTGGGCTTCAACGCTGTGAAAGGACTCGTCCTCACGGCCTCGGTGTTCGACATCATGGCGGGCGAGATGCTCGGCCTCTGGATGCACTCGCTGGGGGTCTCGGTCACCTCGGGGGTCATCGCCCGGCGCCTGGGGCTCAAGGATCCCGAGGAGGTGCAGGTGGCTGGCCTCATCCACGACATCGGCAAGGTCGTTCTCAAGGTGGAGAGCCCGGAGTACTTCGAGGAGATCAACCAGAAGGTGCAGCAGCAGGGGCTCTCCTTCATCGAGGCGGAGCAGGAGGTCCTGGGCTTCGACCACACCAAGATCTCCGAGTGGCTCTGCGACAAGTGGAACCTCCCGGCCGCCCTGCGGGCGCCCATCATCTATCATCACCGGCCGCTCGTGGCCCGCGAGGCCATCGAGGCGGCCGCGGTCGTCCACATGGCGGACGTGCTGGTGCGCGCCGTGGGCTTCGGCAGCGGCGGGGACCCGGGCGTGGCCGTCCTCGACCGCGACGTGGTGAAGAAGCTGGATCTCTCCCTCTCGGCCGTGGAGGAGATCCTGGAAGAGATGGACAACGAGCTCGTCAAGGCCGAGGACCTGATCCCCACCGACTGACTTCCAGCCCTCGGCCCGCGCGGCCCGAAGGGCGGAGGGGCGGCTGCCCTCTTGACTCCGGAAGGAGAGCCGATTGAGCGGCCTGGCCCTCACCGTCCTGGGCTCCGGGGACGCCTTCGCGACCGGCGGCCGCCCCTACAGCAGCTACCTCCTTGAGCCCCAGGAAGAGAGGAAGGGCGAGGCCCGCGGCGTGCTCTTGGACTGCGGCCCCACGGCGGTCCCCATGCTCATGGCCATGGGCTTCGACATGGCGCGCCTCGACCTCATCCTCCTCAGCCACCTGCACGGGGATCACGTCCTCGGCATGCCCATGGTGTTCCTGGACGCCCAGTTCCGCACCAAGCGGAAGAACCCGCTGGTGGTGGCCGGGCCCCCGGGGACCGAGGCCAAGTGCGAGGCCCTCTTCCGCCTCGCCTACGCCGACACCCTCCTGGAGATGGGGCGGCGCTTCGAGGTGGAGTACCGGGAGCTCCCGGAGGGGGGGGAGAGCGAGGCCTGCGGGCTGCGCGTCCTGCCCCGGAAGGTGGTCCACCAGATCCACGAGATCCCTTACGGCTACCGCATCGCCTGGCGGGGCCGCACCCTCGCCTGGACCGGGGACACCCAGTGGGACGAGGCGGTCGTGGACCTCGCCCGGGGCGCGGACCTCCTCATC
The DNA here is from genome assembly GCA_001790955.1 of Candidatus Tectomicrobia bacterium RIFCSPLOWO2_12_FULL_69_37. Taxonomy (GTDB): domain Bacteria; phylum UBA8248; class UBA8248; order UBA8248; family UBA8248; genus 2-12-FULL-69-37. Next base: position 3,818 of record MGDP01000181.1, on the reverse strand, counting down.
GCCGAGTGCTTCACGGCGGGCTTCCAGCTCAAGTTCCACACCTCGCTCGAGGACCTGGAGCGGAACCGGGGCCGCCTGGAGGCGCGCCGCATCCTCCTCACCCACCTGGGCGAGACCATGCTGCGGCGCATGGCCGGGGGGAAGCTCCCCTTCGAGACGGCCATGGAGGGCCAGCGGATCGAGGTGTAGGGGGGGAAGTCTCGCAACGTTGTTCATCTGAGGAAGGGCAGTTTGTTTCCCCCTCCCTCCGGGAGGGGGCAGGGGGAGGGAGGTCTCATGGATGGCCTTCCCCCACCCCAACCCTCCCCCGGAGGGGGAGGGAGAAAACCCGCCCCTGCGGGCCATGACGGCTAGCGATCTTTCCCCTGGGACAGCACCACGTCGTAGAAGGAGAGCCTCGGAGGGCCGTCGAAGAGGTCCTTGGGGGTCTGGCCCGCCCGGGCGTGGGCCTTGTGGAAGGCCTCGCTCCCCACCCAGCCCTCGAAGGCCTCCTTGCTCTCCCAGAGGGTGTGGCTGATGTACTCCCCCTCCGGTCCCCGCAGGAAGTGGAAGGCCACGAAGCCCGGCACCTCGTGGAGATAGGAGTCCCGGGTCCGCCAGACCTCCTCGAACTCGGCCTCCCTCCCCTTTTTGATCTGGAAGCGGTTCATCGTAATGTACATGGCCGAAGCCTCCCCGGTCCGAATGGCCCCGGAAGGATAGCCCGCTTTCCGCGAAGCCGAAAGGAGCCCTCCCATGCCCGCGACCGAGCGCCGCGCCCGCCTCATCGTCCCCGATAATCTCCCCTCCGAGGGCATGGCCGGAGGCGCGTCCCACAAGAGCATCGTCACCAAGGGGAAGGACGGCACTGACGTCACCGTCTACTACTCCCTCATCAAGCCCGGCCAGACCCACGCCTGGCACCACCACGAGGAGGACGAGGTCATCTACGTCGTCCAGGGCGAGGGCCGCTACGACATCGAGGGCGGCGCCATCCCCTACAAGGCGGGGCAGTTCATCTTCATGCCCAAGGGCACCCGCCACTGCAACGTCTGCACCGGCAAGGAGGACGTGCGGCTCGTCGCCATCTTCCAGCCCGGGAGGGAGTAGGAGCCGCGAACGAGCCCCATGCCTTCTTCCCCTTCTTCCCCCGAAGCGGGAGCCCCCAGCGCGGGCCTGCGGGAGGGCTGGCCGCACATCGCGTGCTGCTTCCTCTCGATCTTCAGCGCCTACACCGTCGCCTTCATGCTCGGCCCCATGCTCGACGCCATGGGGCGGGAGCTGGGGGCCTCCGTCCCCGCCATGGGGCAGCTCGCCGCCCTCTCCTTCATCACCTGGGGAATCGCCGCCCCCCTCATGGGCCCCGTCTCCGACCGCTACGGGCGCAAGCCCATCCTCCTCATCGGCCTGGCCGGGCTCGCCCTCTCCTGCATGGCCACCGCCCTGGCCGGGAGCTACGCCGGAGTGGCCCTCTTCCGCCTCGTGACCGGGGTCTTCGGCGGGTGCGTCCCCCCCACCTGCGTCGCCTCGATCGGGGACCGCTTCGCCCCCGGGGCCCGGGGGAACGCCATGGCCCTCGCGGGCTCGGGCATCTCGGCCAGCCTCCTCGCCGGGCTGCCCCTCCTGGCCTGGGTGACCGCCCGGGCCGGCTGGCGGTGGGCGTTCATTATGGCGGGGGTTTCGGGGCTGGCCGCCCTCGCCCTCGCGGCCTGGGCCTTCCCCCCCGCCCAGCGCCAGGCGCGCCCCACGACCTACCTCGGCAGCTTCGAATGGATGCGGGAGCCCGCCCCCTGGCACCTCATCGCCGGGAACGTGCTGGAGCGGGTGCTGGTCTCCCTCTTCCTGACCTACGTCGCCGTCCTCTTCCTGCGGCGGTACGGCGTCTCCCTCTCCTCGGTGGCCTGGCTGCTCTCCGCCATGTCCGCCGGCACCGCCATCGGGGGGCTGCTCGGGGGCCTGCTCGCCGCGCGGCGCTGGCGCTTCCAGGCCATCCGCCTCATGGTGCTCCTCCAGGGCCTCCTCCTCGCCCTCCAGTTCTCGATCCTGCCTCCCCTCGCCCTCTCCGCCGCGGCGGGCTTCCTCTACAGCTTCGTGAGCCAGATGAGCCGCCCCGTCGTCATGGACACCCTGGTCGGCCTCGCCCCCCGCTCGCGGGGCTCCATCATCGGCTGCTACGCCACGAGCAACCAGCTCGGCCAGATGCTCGGCGCCGCCCTGGGCGGGCTCGTCATCGCCTGGACCGACCTCGAGGGCCTCGGCGCCCTCGCCCTCGCCGCCGGGGCCGGGAGCGCCCTCTTCTACGGGAGGCTGCTGAGGCCGGGGGAGATGAGGCGGATGGGGGAGGTGGATTGAGGGGGGGGCTACTTCCGAAACCCGACAATTCCAAACAAAAAACCAAATATACCTAGTGCTACACTAACGATCCCTAACCACGTGGCAACTCGAACAATATTTTGAGGATGCTGCATACAGGCTAGCAGACGGCCACGATAACAATCGGAAATTGTGATTTCCAAATCCCGCTCCTGCTGAGTCTCCATATCACCCAATCGTCGCCGATACCATTCATTGACAACCAAAGCGGTACTGACATCTTCATCTTCGATTTTATGACGACGTCCCCCATTGTAGCGCCCTATAAAATTGTTATCAATCTGGAGGCCCTCACAATAGACAGAGTTACCAGACAACCTATCTGTGATTTTGACAACACAACGTGATGGATATTTCGGTTGCGAGAGCCACACCCATCCGGAATCAATATCTTCATGTAAAGCTGCAAAAATTTTGTATTTCATGCGAAGGGCCATTTCTTCAATTGCATTGCGTCATATTTCCGAAAGAGTAACATCGGATCGGCTGTCTTGGCTGAAGCATCTGGAAGAGCAACAATGCATTTGCCCTTCTTTGTGCTTCTGCTTGTGCATTCAGAGGCTGCTGAAAAAGTCGCCTAAACAGACTTCAAGAGGCTGCTGAAAAAGTCGCCTAAACAGACTTTAAAGAATCGGAATTTCGTCCAATGGTAGCGAAAAACGATGGAAATGGTAGCGAAAAACGATGGAAATCCACTACTATGATACCGAATTCTTCTGAGTTTTCCCTCAGCGAGGATACCCCCAAAAAGTTTTTCAGCAGCCTCATTCATTGTATTGACTTGCACATTGATGGCATTTCGTCTCTGCTCCTCGGTCTGAATCCGAACCTCCACTTCTGCCAGCCTAGTTTTAACATCTGCTTCTGAAATACTTCCTTTCTCAAAATCATGAATGGCAGCCAAGAAATGCGCGAAATACAAATTGATGAGATCCATGTATGGATAACCGTTTTCCTGAAATACTGGAGGAATACGTTCCGCAAAGCATCGAGCTAAAGCGGTTTTTGAATCATTTTGATATACAGAAACACATGCGTTAACCCTCCTTTGGAGAACCTGATCGACTGGTTCTGGAGGAGGTTGACGATGAACTACTCCTGCTCCACATCCGACAAGTATCAGAAATCCGACAAGCATGACAATTGGCGACATGATCTTGCCTCCGATCATTATCCCCCCCTACCCCTGCCCCTTCACGGCCTCTTTCCTTCGCGGCTCGGGGAAGATGTCGGCGTCGCAGATCACGTCCACGAGGACGGGCTTGTCCTGGCGGAGGGCCTCGGCGAGGACGGGTTCGAGGTCATTCGGGTCCTCGACGCGGTAGCCGGCGGCGCCGAAGGCGCGGGCGTAGTCGTCGAAGCGGGGGTTTCCGATCCGGTCCCCGATGTAGCGGCCGCCGTAGAAGTGGCGCTGGTAGGCCCGCTCGGAGCCCAGGTTGAAGTTGTTCAAGATGACGCAGACGGTG
>MGDP01000180.1 GCA_001790955.1 Candidatus Tectomicrobia bacterium RIFCSPLOWO2_12_FULL_69_37 | reverse complement strand
GGCTCGCCGCCAACAGGCCCGCTGCCAGGGCCAAGAGGTATTTCCGCATGTTTGCTTCTCCTGTGTGAGAATTTCCGCTGTTGCTTGCAACAAAAGAAGAGACGCGTTGGTGCCTTATGTGGGGTTTGCCGGTGTCTTCTCCTCCTCTCGATCCGGCGGGCGCAAACGAGGGGAAGAGCCTCGGGGGTGCGGCCCCTCTGGCTCTTCCCCTGTCCACGTGGGATGGGCTTTCACCTCTCCCGCGATGGCCAAGTGGGCGGACGCAAAAAAGGGAGAGGCGGCGGGTGACACCAGGCCCCGCACGGCCTCTCCCTCCGCGGGGACGGCCCGAGCCGCCCCCGCCAACTTTATTTTCGGCCCCAAGCCGCGGGGGCCGGCGCTCAAAGGCAAAGGGGAAGGCCGGGAGGGTGTGCGGCCCCGCACGGCCTTCCCCTTTGGTGAGAAGCCGGTCGCCCGGCTCCCCGGCCCGTCCCGCCTCCGGAGGGGAGGATTCTTTCTGGAGGCTGGAACGGGAACGTTCAGGCGAAGGGGAGAATCACGCGGGGGTGCGGCCCCATGCGGCCCTCCCCTTCGCCAAGGAGCGGGCGTCCCCGCTCCTTATCTTCCGGTAGCTCCTTTAAAACAAAAAGGGGAAAGGCAAATGCAGAGCGCCCCAGGCCCCGCACGGCCTTTCCCCATGTCCTCGAAAACCCCGCTGGAACGAAGTCTCTGGTCTTGGCTCCTCTCCCAGCTTCGCTTCACTGATGGCAATTTTAGGAATAGTCGATTCGGGCGGGGCTGTCAACCCTTCAAAATGAAAAAATCAGCCATGACGAATATTTGACGAAAGTGAAATCAGGCGGCATGGCGGGGGAACCGCACCGGCGCCCTTCCCGCGCGGCCGGCGCTCCCTTCCATCACGAGAGGGGCCGGGGGGCGGCGGGCGCCCGAAGGGGGCATCGGGATTACACATTTGCCGGAGAGCTTGCCATAATCGGTTTCCGGTGGCCGGGACGGCTGAAGCTCTGGGTGGTGAGATGGCCGAGCAGAAGAAAGACGGCGAGGAAAAGGACGGCGGCGAGGCGCTGGAGGCGCTGCTCGGCCGGCTCTCCGAGGGCCTCGGCCGGGTCCTCGACCAGCAGAAGGCGCTGGGGGACCGCCTGGCCCGGCTCGAGGGGCGCCTGGAAACCCGGGGGGACGAGCCCTCCGGCCCGGCCGCTCCGGCGGCCGAGGTGCGGACGTACGACTACCGCGTCCTCCATCACTCCCGCTGCTACACCATCCAGGACATCCGCGGCCGCGCCGCCGGGATGGTGAGCGTCCGCCGCTGCCTGGCCCTCCGGGAGCTCGATCAGGTGCGCACCCGCTACCACACCGGCACGGGCGACCGCGAGGTGCAGTACGCGTACCGAATGCTCACCGACGGCGGCAAGACGGAGCCTGAGTGGACCCCGGTCGAGTACCGCATCGGCAAGGACGCGGGGGCCGACTATTCCGCCTTCCTCGGCATGGCCGTCCCCATCAAGAGCAGCGAGGTGTTCGAGCTGCGCCACGAGATCCGCCTCCACAACGCCTTCAGCGGCCGCAACGAGTGGGTCACCCTCGTGGTCGAATACCCGACCGAGGCCTTCCGCCTGGAGGTGCTCCTTCCGCCCGGCCGGAAGCTGGTCGGGGCGAGGCGGGAGGAGTCCGAGGGGGCTTCGAACAGCTTCAACAAGCGCCGCGTGTTCCCCCGCACCCTGCCCCAGACGGGCCAGGTCTCCCTCCTGTGGGAGGAGGAGCGGCCCGTCACCGGCCGCGCCTACACCCTCTTCTGGGACTGGTAGCCGCCGGGGCTGGCCGCGGGGGGGAGGGGGTGCTAGACTCCGGCGCCGCGCGGCCATCCATCTTTCCTAAGCGAGGAGAGCGCTTCCCATGCTGGAGCCCGAACGTTTCCTGGTGGAGCTGACCGAGAATTTCGGGGCCGAGGTGCTGCCCGACGGGAAGGTGAGGACGAGCCGCTCCCAGCTCGAGGCCTGCGCCGCCAAGGCCAAGGCGAACGTCGTCTTCAGCCACGCGAAGAACTTCGAGAAAGGCATCCACGTCCCCACCATCAGCGTCCGCCGGGTGGAGAAGAAGGGGAAGAAGACCGAGACCGAGATCCTCTTCTTCGCCTTCGAGGAGAGGGGCGGCGCCATCTTCTCCGACCCCGGCGAGTGGGGACGGGTGCCCACCCAGATCTTCGGCTAGGCCCGTGGCCCGGGGCGGGGAGGACGCGAAGAAGGCCGGCGACTGGGGGCGGCTCGGGGTCCAGACCCTGCCGAAGGAGGAGCTCCGCGCCCTCATCCTGGAGCGCTGGAAGGGCAACTTCAACGGCCTGGTGGGCCTCCAGTTCGTGGACGGAGGGGAGGGCTTCGCCAAGATCCGCCTTCCCGTGCGCCCGGAGGTCCTCCAGCCCTGGGGCACCGTCCACGGCGGCGCCGTGGCCACCCTGCTCGACGTGACCGGCGGGGTGGGCGCCCACCTGAGCTACCCCCGGGGGACCCGCCTCGTCACCGTCGAGATGAAGATCAACTACATCGCCCCCCAGGGGGAGGGCGCCCTCCTCGCCGAGAGCGAGATGCTCCACCGGGGCCGGCGGACCACCGTCTGGAAGGTCCAGGCCGTGGACGAGGCGGAGGGCCGCCTCCGCGCCGTGGCCACCATGACCTACATGGTGATCGCGGGGGAGCCGGAGGGCTTCCCGGGCTGAGGGCGGGGCGGCGTCGCGCGCCCGGGGCGCCTATGGTAACTTGGCTTTCTCGGGGCTTGAAGGGGGGGATGCGGGTGCGCGGCGCCGGACCGCAGCGGCCCGGCCTCCCTGTCCCTTTCGCGCGTGGGGAGCATCCATGACAAACAGCTTCAGTGCCCGGTCCGAGCTCAAGGTGGGCGGGAAGACCTACCAAATCTGGCGCCTGGACGCCCTGAAGGGGAAGGGCGACATCGCCCGCCTGCCCTTCTCCCTCAAGATCCTCCTCGAGAACCTCCTCCGCAACGAGGACGGCAGGGCCGTCACCGCCGGGGACATCGAGGCCCTCGCCTCCTGGAACCCCAAGAACCCGGTCGTGCGCGAGATCGGCTTCATGCCCAGCCGGGTGCTCCTCCAGGACTTCACCGGGGTGCCCGCCGTGGTGGACCTCGCCGCCATGCGCGACGCCATGAAGGCCATGGGCGGCGACCCGAAGCTCATCAACCCCCTCCAGCCGGTGGACCTGGTGATCGACCACTCGGTGCAGGTGGACGAGTTCGCCTCCGCCGGCGCCTTCGAGAAGAACGCCGAGGTGGAGTTCCAGCGCAACACCGAGCGCTACTCCTTCCTGCGCTGGGCCCAGCAGGCCTTCGACAACTTCCGGGTGGTCCCCCCGGCGACGGGCATCATCCACCAAGTGAACCTCGAGTACCTGGCCACCGTGGTCGGCACCGCCCGGAAGGACGGCGCCACCCTCGCCTTCCCCGACACCCTGGTGGGCACCGACTCCCACACCACCATGATCAACGGCCTGGGCGTGCTGGGCTGGGGGGTGGGCGGCATCGAGGCCGAGGCGGCCATGCTGGGCCAGTCCTACTCGATGCTCATCCCCGAGGTGATAGGCTTCAAGCTTACCGGCAGGCTCCCCGAGGGCGCGACCGCCACCGACCTCGTCCTCACCGCCACCCAGATGCTCCGCAAGAAGGGGGTGGTGGCCAAGTTCGTCGAGTACTACGGCCCCGGCCTCGCCGACCTGCCCCTCGCCGACCGGGCGACGCTCAGCAACATGAGCCCCGAGTACGGCGCCACCTGCGGCATCTTCCCCATCGACAAGGAGACCCTCCGCTACCTCGAGCTCACCGGCCGTCCCAGGGAGGCCATCGAGCTGGTCGAGGCCTACGCCCGGGCCCAGGGCCTCTTCCACGACGAGGGGACGCCCGAGGCCCTCTACACCGACACCCTTGAACTCGACCTCTCCACCGTCGAGCCCAGCCTCGCCGGGCCCAAGCGGCCCCAGGACCGCATCCCCCTCGGCAGCGTGAAGTCCACCTTCCAGGGCGCGCTCGACAGCATGCTGGGCGAGCGCAGCGGCCCGGCCCGCGTCTGGCACGACGACGAGCACGGGCGCATGGTGGACGAGGGAGGCGCGGGCGCCGCCGTCGGGAGCGTCAAGACGGCCCCCTCCGCCGTCCAGGTGGAGATCGACGGCCGGAAGCACGCCCTCCCCCACGGCGCGGTCGTCATCGCGGCCATCACGAGCTGCACCAACACCTCGAACCCCTCGGTCATGCTCGGGGCGGGGCTCGTGGCCAAGAAGGCCGTCGAGAAGGGCCTCGCCCGCAAGCCCTGGGTCAAGACCAGCCTGGCGCCCGGCTCCAAGGTGGTGATGGAGTACCTCCGGAGCGCGGGCCTCATCCCCTACCTCGAGGCCGTGGGCTTCCACCTCGTGGGCTTCGGCTGCACCACCTGCATCGGCAACTCGGGCCCGCTGCCCCCCGTCATCTCCCGGGCGGTCCGCGAGGCCGACCTCGTGGTGGCCGCGGTGCTCTCGGGCAACCGCAACTTCGAGGGGCGCGTGCATAGCGAAGTGAAGATGAACTTCCTCGCCTCGCCCCCCCTCGTGGTGGCCTACGCCCTGGCCGGGCGCATGGACATCGACCTCGTGAAGGAGCCGATCGGCACCGGCAAGGACGGCAAGCCCGTCTACCTGCGCGACATCTGGCCCAGCCAGCGGGAGATCCAGGACGTCGTCCTCCAGAACGTGAAGGCCGACATGTTCCGCAAGAGCTACGCCGACGTCTTCAAGGGCGACCTCCGGTGGATGGCCATCCCCACCCCCAAGGGCGACCTCTTCGGCTGGCAGGAGTACTCCACCTACGTCCGCAAGGCCCCCTACTTCGAGGGCATGAAGCGCCGCCCCGACCCGGTCGGCGACATCAAGGGCGCGCGCGTCCTCGCCCTGCTGGGGGACAGCATCACCACCGACCACATCTCCCCGGCCGGCTCCATCCGGGCGGACGGCCCGGCCGGCAAGTACCTCGTCATGAACGACGTGACCCAGCGCGACTTCAACAGCTACGGCTCCCGCCGGGGCAACCACGAGGTGATGGTGCGCGGCACCTTCGCCAACGTGCGCCTGCGCAACCGGATCGCCCCCGGCACCGAGGGCGGCTGGACGCGCCACCTCCCCTCGGGCGAGGTGATGACCATCTATGACGCCTCCCTGCGCTACCAGGAGGAGAGGGTGCCCCTCGTCGTCCTGGCCGGGAAGGAGTACGGCACCGGCTCCTCGCGCGACTGGGCGGCCAAGGGGGCGAACCTCCTCGGCATCAGGGCCGCCATCGCCGAGAGCTACGAGCGCATCCACCGCTCGAACTTGATCGGCATGGGGGTGCTGCCCCTCCAGTTCCGCCCCGGCGAGGGGGTGGAGAAGCTGGGGCTCACCGGCGAGGAGGTCTTCGACATCGAGGGCCTCAAGGGAGGCGAAGCCAAGGCCGTCCGGGTTACCGCCCGGCCCGCCACGGGCGCGCCCGTCACCTTCGAGGCCATCGTCCGCATCGACACCCCGAACGAAGTGCACTACTACCAGCACGGGGGCATCCTCCAGTACGTCCTGCGCCAGCTCCTGGAGAGGGGCGGGAAGTAGCCCGCGCGCGGAGGCGGCTTTCCCGGAGCCCGCGAGGGCTTCTGGCTTGCCGCCGGTGTTCCGGAGGGGGGAGGGTTCGTTGCGCGGAAAAATAGGATTAAAATATCTGAAATATCGGAGCGGGGACCTCGGGTGAAGATCGCGGCGGAGGCAAGACACAGGCCCAAGCAGGAGCAGAAATTGGAGTGGCGGCGGGGCATCTGTGGGATCTGCCCGGCGGGCTGCTGGGTGGAGGCGGGGCTCCAGGGCGGAAGGCTCGTGGACATCCGGGCTGACGCCACCCATCCGCTCGGGATGCTCTGCCTCCGCGGCCGGCACGCGCCCGGAATCGTCCACTCGCGCCACCGCCTCCGCCATCCCATGCGGCGGGTCGGGCCCAAGGGCACCTTCCGCTTCGAGCGGATCACGTGGGACGAAGCGTACGGCCGGATCGTGGACCGGCTTCTGCGCGTCAAGGAGGAGTCCGGTCCCGAGGCCGCCGCCGTCTACACCGGCCGGGGGGCCTTCGAGCTCTCCCTCTGCGACATGTTCCAGCCCAAGGGAGTGGCCGTCTCCTCCGCATCGAGCGTCCTGTTCCGCTACGGCTCGCCCAACACCATGGGCGTGGGGGCGCTGTGCTACGTCTCCTTCGCCATGATCGCCCCCCACGTCACGATGGGGCGCATGCTCGTCAACATGTTCAGCGACATCGAGCACGCTGGGATGGTGGTCGTCTGGGGGGCCAACCCGGCCACCGACTCCCCGCCGCTCGACATGCACCGCATCCTCGCCGCGGCCCGGCGGGGCGCCGAGGTCGTGGTGATCGACCCCCGCCGCAGCGAGACGGCCGCCCGCACCGGCGCCCGCTGGATCCCCATCCGGCCGGGCACGGACGGCGCGCTGGCCTTGAGCCTCATCCAGGTGATGATCGAGGAGGAGATCCACGACGAGGACTTCGCGCAGAACTGGACCCACGGCTTCCCCGGGCTGCGGGGCTATGTCCAGCACTTCCGGCCCGAGGCGGTGGAGGCGATCACCGGCGTGCCTGCCGGGACCATCCGCTGGCTGGCACGGCGGCTGTGCGGCGCCGCCGGGTGCGCGCCCGTCATGTATACGGGGCTTGAGTACTCGGACAGCGGCGTCCAGGCCATCCGGGCCGTCCTCACCGCCTGGGCGCTCGCCGGGCAACTCGACGTGCCGGGCGGCCTCGTGCTCGCCATGCGGGAGAGCCACTTTCCCGTCAACCGATCCTGCAACGTCGGGAACCCGAACCCCGCCCTCGCGGCCGGCCGCAGCCGTTTCCCGGTCTATACCCGCTACCGGGGGGAGTGCCACGCGAGCGCCCTCGTGGACGCCGTGCTGAAGGGGGAGCCCTATCCCATCCGCGCCCTCATCGTGCAGGGGGCCTCCCTCCTCACCTCCTGGCCCGAGACTTCCCTCTGGCGGGAGACCCTCGCCCGGCTGGACTTCCTCGTGACCATCGACCGCCAGCTCACCGCCGACGCCGCCTACGCCGACGTCGTGCTCCCGGCCACCACCATGTTCGAGATCGATTCCTACATGGCGTACGGCCCCATCTTCCGGCTGCGGGAGCGGCTCATCGAGCCCGTCGGCGAGGCGCGGAACGACTACCTGATCATGGCCGAGCTGGCCCGGCGGCTGGGCTACGGGGAGCAGTATCCCCAAAGCGAGGAGGCGCTCCTGCGCTTCGCCCTGGAGGGCTCGGGCTTCACCCTGGAGCAGGTGCGGGAGGCGGGGGGGATGGTGCGCATCCCCGCGCCGATGCTGGAGTACCAGAAGTGGCGCAAGGGGAGCCTGCGCGCCGACGGCCGCCCCGGCTTCGACACCCCCACCGGGAAGTTCGAGATCCACTCCACCCTCCTCGAAGAGCACGGCCACGAGCCCCTCCCCAAGTACGCCGAGCCGGCCGAGGGGCCCATCGGCAGCCCCGGCCTGGCGCGGGAGTTCCCCCTCGTCTTCAACTCGGGCGCGCGCCTCCAGACGGACTTCCGCTCCCAGCACCACGGCATCCCGGGCCTGGTGGGGGAGAACCCCGAGCCCGTGGCCGAGCTCCACCCGGAGGACGCCGCCCCCCGCGGCATCCGGACGGGGGACCTCGTCGAGGTCCGCAGCCCCCGGGGCGCGGTGCGCTTCCGGGCCAGGGTGACGGAGGACATCGTGCGGGGGGCGGTCGAGTGCAACTTCGGCGGGGGCGGCCCCGTGGGGCCCCCCGCGTGGCGCGGCTCCAACGTGAACGAGTTGACCTCGCTGGCCCGCTTCGACGCGATCTCGGGCTTCCCGGTCTACAAGGCCCTCCTGTGCGAGGTGGCGAAGGTCCGGGGGAGGGCCGCCCGCCCCCGCGGCGGCGGGAAGCCGGCGCCGGCGTGCGGGGCCTCGCCCGCGGGCGCGGCGGAGCCGACCGCGCGGCGCATCTACCTGGACAACAATGCCACCACCCGGGTGGCGGAGGCCGTGCGGGAGGCGATGCTCCCCTGGCTGGGGGAAGATTGCGGGAACCCCTCCAGCCTCCACGCGCCGGGGCGCCGGGCCCGCGAGGCCCTGGGCGCGGCACGCCGCCAGGTGGCCGCCCTCATCGGGGCGAACCCCCGGCGGATCGTCTTCACGGGAGGGGGCTCCGAGTCGAACAACCTGGCCATCAAGGGCGCCGCCTTCGCCCGGCGGGAGCGGGGGGATCACATCGTCACCACCGCGGTCGAGCACCCCTCGGTCCTGGGGGCCTGCCGCTTCCTCGGGCGGATGGGTTTCCAGGTCACCTATCTGGCCGTGGACGAGCGGGGATGGCTGGACCCGGAGCGGCTGCGGGAGGCCCTGCGGGAAGGGACGATCCTCGTCTCCGTCATGATGGCGAATAACGAGACGGGCACCCTCCTCCCCATCGGCGAACTCTGCGCGGCGGCGCGCGAAGGAGGGGCGCTCTTCCACACCGACGCCGTCCAGGCCGCGGGGAAAATCCCCGTGGACGCCGAGGCGCTGGGGGTGGACCTCCTGAGCCTCGCCGCCCACAAGTTCCACGGCCCGAAGGGGGCGGGCGCCCTCTACGTGCGCAAGGGGGTGGAGATCGAGCCCCTCATCCACGGCGGCCAGCAGGAGGGGGGCCTGCGGGGGGGGACGGAGAACGTGCCCCAGCTCGTGGGGATGGGGAAGGCGGCCGAGCTGGCCATCGGGCGGCTCCCGCGCGCGGAGGAGGTGCGGCGCCTCAGGGACCGGCTCGAGGCGGGGATCCGCCGGCTCCTCCCCGGCGCCCGGCTGAACGGCCACCCGGAGAGCCGGCTTCCCAACACCCTCAACATGACGCTGCCTGGGCTGCGGGGGGAATCCGTCGTCATCGCCCTCGACCAGCACGGGGTGGCCCTCTCCTCGGGCTCGGCCTGCAAGTCGGGCTCCCCCGACCCCACCCACGTCCTCCTCGCCATGGGCCGCTCCGAAGAAGAGGCCCACTGTGCGGTGCGCTTCAGCCTCTCCCATGGAACGGCGGAGGAGGACGTG
>MGDP01000179.1 GCA_001790955.1 Candidatus Tectomicrobia bacterium RIFCSPLOWO2_12_FULL_69_37 | reverse complement strand
GGCCGGGAAGACCCTGGCGCTCCTGTTCGAGAAGCACTCGACGCGCACCCGGGTCTCCTTCGAGGCGGGCATCGCCCAGCTCGGCGGGCGGTCCATCTTCCTCTCCCCCCAGGACACCCAGCTCGCCCGGGGCGAGACGCTGGCGGACAGCGCCCGCGTCCTGAGCGAGTACGTGGACGGCATCGTGGTCCGCACCTTCGGCCACGAGCGAGTGGAGGAAATCGCCAGGCACGCCTCCGTCCCGGTCATCAACGGGCTGACCGACCTGCACCACCCCTGCCAGGCCCTGGCGGACTTCCTCACCCTCCAGGAGCATTTCGGCTCCCTGGAGGGCCTCAAGCTCGCCTACCTGGGAGACGGCAACAACGTGGCGCACTCCCTCCTCATCGTGGGCAGCCTGCTCGGGGCGGGCGTCACCGTGGCGTCCCCCCCCCAGTTCCTCCCCGACCCCGCGGTCGTGGCGCACGCCCGGGGGCTCGCCTCGGCCTCCGGGGCCGAGATTCACGTGACGAACGACATCCAGGCGGCCTGCCAGGGGGCGCACGCCATCTACACCGACGTCTGGACCTCGATGGGCCAGGAAGGGAAGGAGACCAGCCGCCGCAAGGCCCTGGCGCCCTACCGCGTCCACGGCGAGGTCTTCCACGGGGCGGACAAGGACGCCGTCTTCATGCACTGCCTCCCCGCCCACCGGGGAGAGGAGGTGACGGCCGAGGTCATCGACGGCCCGCGCAGCGTGGTGTTCCGGCAGGCGGGCAACCGCCTCCACGCCCAGAAGATCCTTCTCGAAATCCTCCTCGGGGGGAAGTGATGGCCGGAAAGCCCACCAAAGTGGTGCTCGCCTACTCCGGCGGGCTCGACACCTCGGTCATGCTGAAGTGGATCAAGGAAACCTACCGCTGTCCCGTCGTGGCCTACGCCGCCGACATCGGCCAGGGGGCCGGGGAGCTGGAGGGCCTGGAGAAGAAGGCCCTCGCCACGGGGGCGGACGCCTGCCACGTCCTGGACCTCAAGGAGGAGTTCGCCCGGGATTTCGTCTTCCCCATGCTCCGGGGGGGGGCGGTCTACGAAGGCCACTACCTTCTCGGCACCTCCATCGCCCGCCCCATGATCGCCAAGGGGCAGATGGAGGTGGTGCGGAAGACCGGCGCCGACGCCGTGGCCCACGGCGCCACGGGCAAGGGGAACGACCAGGTGCGCTTCGAGGTGGGCTACGCGGCCTTCGACCCCTCCATCACCATCATCGCGCCCTGGCGCACCTGGGACTTCGGCGGGCGCTCGGAGCTCGTCGCCTACGCCCAGCGGCACGGCATCCCCATCCCCGTGACGGCCGCGAAGCCCTACTCCATGGACCGCAACCTCCTCCACATCAGCTTCGAGGGGGGGATCCTGGAGGACCCCTGGGCCGAGCCCCCGGAGGACATGTTCGTCCTGACCGCCTCCCCCGAGAAGGCGCCCGACAAGCCCGCCTACGTGGAGGTCGGCTTCGAGAACGGCGACCCGGTCTCCCTCGACGGGGAGCGCCTCGCCCCCGTGGCCCTCATGGAGCGCCTGAACGCCCTGGCCGGCCGGCACGGGGTGGGCCGGGTGGACCTGGTGGAGAACCGCTTCGTCGGGATGAAGAGCCGGGGAGTGTACGAGACCCCGGCCGGCACCGTCCTCCACGCCGCCCGGCGCGGGGTGGAGTCCTTGACCCTCGACCGCGAGGTGCTGCATCTGCGGGACTCCCTCATCCCCCAGTACGCCAAGCTCGTCTACAACGGCTTCTGGTTCTCGCCCGAGCGCGAGTTCCTCCAGGCGGCCGTCGACGAGGCGGCGCGCTCGGTCTGGGGCACCGCCCGGGTCAAGCTGTTCAAGGGCACCTGCCAGGTGGCGGGGCGCAAGGCCCCCAAGGAGAAAAACCTCTACCGGCCCGACCTCGCCACCTTCGAGGCCGACTCGGTCTACTCCCAGAAGGACGCCGAGGGCTTCATCCGCCTGAACGCCCTCCGGCTCAAGGTCCGGGCCCAGCGGGGGAAATAAGCCCGCCGGAAAGGATTCTCGGGGCCGCCCGCCAGGGCCGGCCCTTTTTTTCGCTGGAATTTGCCGAAAAACACTGAACACCCCTCCCTCCCTTCTCCCACCGGCCTTTTTTCCGCCTGAATCCCCCGGAAAACCCCAGACAGCCCCGGACAACAGGCCCTCCAGCCATTTTTTCGCTTGAATGTGCGTGAAAACTGTGGAATTTGCATTTTCGGCTTCCCCTCACCCCTGATTCTGTGGGGGCGAGGCAGCTGCCTCCGGCGTAGCCTCCCGCCTTCGCGAAGCCCGCTTCCACCCTCCGCAGCGGCAGCCCCGCTGCTGCGGAGGACGGGTCGGCGGGCGAAGGGAGGCCGGCGGAGCCGGGTGCCGCGCCCCTACGAACACGAAGGCGCACCACCGCCCCGCCGGGGAAGATACGCCTCCCGGGCTCCAAAGCTCTTACCTCAAGTTCCCTCTGGTTCCGGATCGGGAGATTTTGGGATGGCGCGGCGCGGGGCCCGGGGCTAGGCCCGGGCGGGCGCCTTCTTGCGCCTTGGCGCGGTGGTGCCGCCCGAGTAGCCGGGGAACGCGAGGAGGATGGGGCTGGCGACGTAAATCGAGGAGTAGGTCCCCACCACGATGCCCACGAGCAGGGTGAAGGCGAAGTCCGAGATCACCTCCCCGCCCAGGAAGAGGAAGGCCAGGACGGTCAGGAGCGTCGTCCCGCCGGTCAGGATGGTCCGGGAGAGGGTCTGGTTGATGGAGGCGTTGATCAGCTCGCCCAGCTCCGAGCGCCGGGAGAGGCGCGTGTTCTCCCGGATGCGGTCGAAGACCACGATGGTATCGTTGATGGAGTAGCCGATGATGGTGAGGATGGCGGCGACGACGGGGAGGTTGAACTCCTTCCCCGTCAGGGCCAGGGCGCCCAGGGTGATGACGACGTCGTGGATGAGGGCTACGATGGAGGCCGCGGCCGGGACGAAGCGGAACCGGAAGCCGACGTAGATCAGGATCCCGAACCAGGCGAAGATGACGCTGCTCATCGCCTTGCGCTTCAGGTCGTCGCCCACCTGGGGGCCCACCGACTCGGTGCGCCGCATCTCGAAGGCGCCTCTGCCGAAGGCCTTCGCCAGGGCGTCGGTGATCTGCTTGTCGGCGCCCTCCGCCGCCCCCCTCATCTTCTGCACCCGGATCAGGAACTCCCGGTCGGAGCCGAACTCCTGGATGACGGTGTCCCCCAGGCCCAGGCCCGAGACCGCCCGGCGCACCTCGGCGATCGGCTTCTTCTCCTTGAAGGCCACCTGGACGATGGTGCCCCCCGTGAAGTCGATGCCGTAGTTGAGTCCTTTCACGGCGAGCAGGAGGACCGAAAGGAGCACGGCGGCGCAGGAGATCCCGGCGAAGATCCTCCGCTTGCCGACGAAGTCGAAGTTCAGGTCCGGCTTGAAGAATTCCATCAGATGCTCAGGCTCCTCACGTCTTGCCGGGAGAGCACGAAGTCGTACACCAGGCGTGTCACGAAGATGGCCGTGAACATGCTCGCGATGAGGCCCACGCTCAGGGTGATGGCGAAGCCCTTGATGGGGCCCGTCCCGAACTGGAGCAGCACCAGGGCTGCGACCAGGGTGGTGACGTTCGAGTCCAGGATGGTGAGGAAGGCCTTGCTGTAGCCCGCGTCCACCGCCGAGCGCACGGTCTTCCCGAGGCGGAGCTCCTCTCGGATGCGCTCGAAGATGAGCACGTTCGCGTCCACCGCCATGCCCACCGTCAGGATGATGCCCGCGATGCCGGGCAGGGTCAGGGTGGCCTGGAAGAAGCCGAGCGCCCCCATCAAGAGCACCAGGTTCAGCGCCAAGGCCATCACCGAGACGGCCCCGCTCCACTTGTAATAGAAGCACATGAAGGCCATGACGAGAAGGAAGCCCGCGATGATGCTGATGACGCCCTGGCGGATGGAGTCCGAGCCCAGGGAGGGCCCCACCGTGCGCTCCTCGAGAGTCTGGACCGGCGCCGGGAGCGCCCCCGCCCGCAGGGCGATGGCCAGGTCGCGCGCCTCCTCGAGGGTGAAGCTGCCGGTGATCTGCGCCCGCCCCCCGCCGATCCGCTCCTGGATGACGGGGGCGCTGTAGATGACCCCGTCCAGGATGATGGCCAAGCGCTTGCCCACGTTGGCCGCCGTGACCCGGTCGAAGGTCTGGGCGCCCACCGAGTCGAACGCGATGCTCACGTAGGGCTGGTTGAAGCGGTCCCCGATCTCGACCCGGGCGTCGGTCAGGTTGTCGCCCGTGAGGAGGGCCTCGCGCTTCACGAGGAGGGGGGTCTGGCGGGTGGTCTGGCCCGTCGCGGGGTCCCGCCGCGTCTCGAAGAGGAGCTGGAGCCCCTCGGGCGGCCCGCTGGCCTCGGCCTGGCCGGGGTTCGCGCTCTCGTCCACCATCTTGAACTCCAGCTGGGCCGTCTTGCCGATGAGGGCCTTGGCGCGGGCGGGGTCCTGCACCCCGGGGAGCTGGACGATGATCCGCCGCTCGCCCTGGCGCTGGAGCACGGGCTCCCGCACGCCGAACTGGTCCACGCGGTTGCGGAGGGTCTCGATCGCCTGGGCGACCGCCTGCTCCATGATGTGCCGGGCCTGCTGGTCCGACATGGCGTAGGTGAAGGTGGGCGGTGCGCCCTCGGTGCTCTGGAGGGTGAGGTCGGGGTAGCCGGCCATCAAGGAGAGGAAGCGGCTGCGGTCGTTCTCGCGGACCAGGCCGACCGTGATGCGCCGCTGGTCCCGGCGGAACGCCTGGGTGCGGATGTCGTCCTGGCCCAGCCGGCCGCGGATCTCGCCGAAGTAGCGGTCGATCTTGGCGTCCACCGCCTTCTCCGCCTGCACCTCCAGCACCAGGTGGATGCCGCCCTGGAGGTCCAGCCCGAGGTTGAGGCGATCCTTCGGGGGATACAGGTAAAAGAGCGCGGCCCCGACCACCACGGCGATCAAGGCGGCGCGCCAGCCCATGCCCTTCATGCTTCCCTCTCAAACTCCGGCCGGGGAAACCGCCCCGCCGGACGGGGGGCGCTTCCCTTCGCCGGACTCCAGTGGCCTCTCACGAGGCGCCTTGCGGCTTCTCGGCTTTCTCTTCCGCTGCGGACGCTGCCGTCTTGGCGGAGATGGACGAGCGGTGGACGCGGATGCGCACATTCTCGGCGACCTTGAGGGTGACCACGTCGTCCTTGATCTTGGTGATCTCGCCGAAGATCCCGCCCGCGATGACGTTGTCGCCCTGCTTGATTGCGTTCAGCATGGTCTGGTGCTCTTGCTGCTTCTTCTGCTGGGGCCGGATCATCAGGAAGTAGATGATGACGAAGACCAGGAAGAACGGCGCCAATTGGAGGATGAAGCTGGGCTCGCCGCCCCCGCCCCCGCTGGCGGCGGCCGCCTCGGCCCGGGGAATCAGCCCCTCCGCGAACCTGCTCCACAGAACTGCCTGCATGTTCCCTCCCGCCTGTCAGGCTGTGAGCAAAACCTGTCTTTGGTAGCAAAGGCGCAGGCCCTTGTCAACCGTCGAAGGCTTTGAGAATCAGGGCTTTAATCTTCCCCGGGCGGAGTGGGCCGCAGGAGCTTCCCGGCCGGGCCGCGGCGGAGCCCCTGGCCGCGGGGAGGGCCCTCGGGGTCCTGGCCGAGAGGGCCGGCCAGCGTCTCCGCCGCCCAGGAGGCGAAGCCGCCCGCCCGGATGCGCTCCCGCATCCTCCCCGCCAGCTCTTGGTAGAAGAACACGTTGTGGAGGGTCATGAGCCGCTGGCCCAGCGTCTCCTCGGCCTGGAAGAGATGGCGCAGGTAGGCCCGGCTGAATCCTCCCCGGCAGGCCGGGCAGCCGCAGGCCGGGTCGATGGGGGAGGGATCCTCGGCGAACTCGTTGCGCTTGATGGAGAGCCGGCCTCCCCAGGTGAAGAGGTTCCCGCGCCGGGCGTGGCGGGTGGGCATGACGCAGTCGAACATGTCCGCCCCCAGGCGGACCGAGCGGATAAGGTCGGCCGGCGTGCCCATTCCCATGACGTAGCGGGGCTTCTCCTCGGGGAGCACATCCGCCGCGGCGGCGAGGAGGGCGTCCGTCTCGCGCTTGTTCTCCCCCAGGCAGAGCCCTCCGACGGCGTAGCCCGGGAAATCGAGGGGCACGAGCTCCTCCGCGCTCCGTCTTCTCAAGTCCTCGAACGCCCCTCCCTGCACGATCCCGAACAGCGCCTGATCGGATCGGCGCTGGGCCGAGCGGGAGCGCCGCGCCCAGGCCGTCGTGCGCGCGAGCGCGGCCTCGGCCTCCTCGCGCGTGTGGGGGAAGCCGAGCGGCTCGTCGAGCACCATGGCGATGTCGGGCCCGAGCGCCTCCTGGATCTCCACCGCGCGCTCCGGGGTGAGCGTCTGCCGGGCGCCGTCGAGGTGGCTCTGGAAGTCGACCCCCTCATCGGTCGCCCGGGCGAGGGGGGCGAGGCTGAAGAGCTGGTAGCCCCCGCTGTCGGTCAAGATGGGCCCCTCCCACCCCATGAAGCGGTGGAGGCCGCCCAGCCGGGAGATCCTCTCCGCTCCCGGGCGGAGGGCGAGGTGGTAGGCGTTCGCGAGGATGATGCGGCACCCGGCCTCGCGCAGGTCGCGCGGGTCGAGGGTCTTGACGGTGGCCTGGGTGCCCACCGCCAGGAAGGCGGGGGTCTCGAACGCCCCGTGGGGGGTTTCGAGGCGGCCGCAGCGGGCCAGGCCGCCGGGCTCGGACGCCCGCACCTGGAAGCGGACGGGGGCGCTCACAGGACCTGGATGGGTCCCTCGGCGCTCCCGGAGAGGAACTGCCGCACGAGGGGATCCTCCATCGCCCGCAGCTCCTCCGGCGACCCCTGGGCCGCGATGCGCCCCTGGTGCAGCATGGCCACCAGGTCGGCGAAGGCGAGCGCCCGGTCCAGGTCGTGGCTGATGAGGATGGAGGTGACGTTCATCGCCCTCTGGGTGCGGACGATGAGGCGGTCGATCGAGTCGGCGAGGATGGGGTCGAGGCCGGTCGTGGGCTCGTCGTAGAGGAGGATCTCGGGCTCGCGGATGATGGCCCGCGCCAGCCCCACGCGCTTTCGCATCCCGCCCGAGAGCTGGGAGGGCATGCGGTCCTCCACCCCGTCGAGGCCCACCAGGCGGAGCTTCTCGCGCACGCGCCCCGCGATCTCCCCTGCCGGGAGGCAGGAGTGCTCCAGGAGGGGGAAGGCCACGTTCTCCCCGACGTTCATGGAGTCGAAGAGGGCCGCCCCCTGGAAGAGCATCCCGAACTTCCCCCGCACGCGGTTGAGCTCCCGGCCGCGCAGCCGGGCGATGTCCTCCCCCTCCACGAGCACCTGGCCCCGGTCGGGGCGGAGGAGGCCGATCATGTGCTTGAGGAGAACGCTCTTCCCCTCCCCGCTCCGCCCGATGATGACGGTGATCTTGCCAGCGGGAATCTTGAGGTCCAGCCCCCGCAGGACGCGGTTGGCGCCGAAGGACTTCTCCAGGCCGCGCAGCTCGATCTTGATCGGTTCGCTCACCGGTCCCCTTCCCCGGACGCGCGCCCGCGCAGCGCCCGCACCCCCACGCACCGCCCCCCCCGCATGTAGGCGCGGGGCACGCGCACGGAGATGCCGCACAGGATCTCGTAGGGGATGGTCTCGGCCCGGGAGGCCAGGTCGTCCACGGAGACGGCCTCGCCCCCCTCCGACCCGAGGAGGATCGCCTCGTCCCCCGTCCGCACCCCGTCCAGGCCCGTCACGTCCAGCGTCAGCATGTCCATCGAGACCCGGCCCACGACGGGGACGCGCCTGCCGCGCAGGAGGGCCTCCCCCCGGTTCGAGAGCAGGCGCGGGTAGCCGTCCGCGTAGCCCACCGAGACGACGGCGATGGCGCCCGCCGTCTTCCGGCGGTAGATGCCCCCGTAGCCCACGGGCGCGCCCGCCGCGACCTCCTTCACCTGGAGGACCGCGCCCTTCCAGGTCACGGCCAGCTCGGCCGGCGCCGGGCGGGCGGAGGCCGGAGGGCAGCCGTAGAGGGCGATCCCGGCCCGGACCAACCCACCCGGCGCCTCGGGGAAGAGGATGCCCCCGGCGCTGTTCGCGCAGTGGAGGAGGGGGGGGAGCAGGCCCGCGCCCCGCAGGGAGTCCGCCGCCGAGCGGATCACCTCGAACTGGCGCAGGGTGGCCTCCCGGCCCCCCCTCTCATCCGCGCGGGAGAGATGGCTCATCAGCCCGGCCGCCTCCACCCCGCGCAAGCCGGCCACCTGGCGGAGGAAATCCGCCGCCTCGGCGGGCGGCACCCCCAGCCGCCCCATGCCGGAATCCACCTTGAGGTGGATCGCCGTCCGCCGCCCGACGGCCAGGGAGGCGGCGGAGAGGGCCTCGGCCTGGGCCATGTCCCAGACCACGGCGTCGAGCCCCAGCGCGGCGATGCGCGGGGCGCACTCCGGGAAAACCCCGCTCATCAGGAGGACGCGGCTGCCCCGGAGCCCCCCCTCCCCCTCCTCGGCCTCCGGGGAGCGCAGGGCCTCCGCCTCCTCGACCG
Source organism: Candidatus Tectomicrobia bacterium RIFCSPLOWO2_12_FULL_69_37 (assembly GCA_001790955.1). Lineage (GTDB taxonomy): Bacteria > UBA8248 > UBA8248 > UBA8248 > UBA8248 > 2-12-FULL-69-37. The sequence continues at coordinate 18,185 of MGDP01000179.1, read as the reverse complement.
CCGCCACCCCGAACCAGCGCGCCCCCGCCCGGCGGAAGGCCCGGGCGGCCTCCACCGCCCCGTGCCCGTAGGCCTCGGCCTTGACCACGGCCATGACCTCGCGGCCCGGCCCCGCGGCCTCCGCGATCGCCCGGTAGTTCCGGGAGAGGACGTCGAGGTCCACGAAGGCGGCCGTCCGCATCCCCGGCCGCAGGGAGGCGTGCGCCGCCGGCCTCCCCGGCGGGGAGGCCACCCGCCCCGCGCTCATGGTTCGAGGGCCTCACGGCTCGGCTGAGCCCGCCGAAGTCCATGACCCTGAGCCCTCCTGCGGTGAGCTTGCCGAAGCCGCCGAAGGGTCAAAACGGCGTCTCCTCTTCCTCGCCGTAGGCGTCAGGCCCGGCCCCAGCCGGCGCAGGAGCGGCCGCCGGGCCCTCGTGGAAGGTGTCGAGGTTGGTGAAGCGCGCATAGTCAGGGAAAAACCTGAGCTCCAGGTCACCCGTGGGGCCGTTGCGCTGCTTGGCGATCTTGATGGTGGCTCTACCCTTTTTCTCGGACTCGGGGTTGTAATACTCCTCGCGGTAGATGAGGGCGACGACGTCGGCGTCCTGCTCGATGGCACCCGACTCGCGGAGGTCGGCCAGGGTGGGCACAGCGTCCTTGCGCTGCTCCGCCTGGCGGGAGATCTGACTCAGCGCGACGACGGGTATGTTCAGCTCCTTGGCCAGGCCCTTCAGCCCGCGCGAGATCTCGGTGATCTCCATCTGGCGGCTCTCCCTCGCGCGCCCCCGGTGGGAGAGGAGCTGGAGGTAGTCCACCACGACCAGGCCCAGCCCCTTGTCGGCCTGGAGGCGGCGGCACTTGGCCCGGATGTCGAAGACGGAGAGGTCGGTGGCGTCGTCGATGAAGAGAGGGGCTTCGGATAGCTCGCCCGCCGCGCGGATGAGGTCGGGCCACTTGTTGGAGGGCATGTAGCCGCTCTGGAGCTGGCGCGCGTTCACCTCGGCCCGGCCGCACATCATGCGGATGGCCAGGGAGCGGGCGCTCATCTCCAGGCTGAAGATGGCGACCGGGATCTTGGCCGAAACCGCCGCGTGCTCGGCGATGCAGAGGGCGAAGGCGGTCTTCCCCATGCTGGGCCGGCCGGCGATGATGCACATCTCGCCCGGCTGGAGCCCGGCCGTGAGGCGGTTGAAGTCGGTGAAGCCGGTCGGGACGCCGGTCACGAGCTCCTTGCGGTCGTAGAGCTCCTCCAGGTGCGGGAAGGTGACCTTGATGACGTCCCGCATGCTCCCCATGCTCTGCTGGTAGCGGTCGGAGGCGACCTCCAGGATGGCGCGCTCGGCGTCGTCCACGATGCCGTCCACCTCCTCCTCCGCCGTGATGGCGCGCTCGGCGATGGCGTTGGAGGCGTGGATGAGGCTCCGGAGGATGGCGGCGTTGCGGACGAGCTTGGCGTGGGTGACCGCGCGGCGGGCGCTCGACACGTCGTCCGCCAGGCGGGCGACGCTCTCGGGCCCCCCGGCCGTGTCGAGCTTGCCCTCCTTCTTGAGGGCGTCCACGACGGTCAGGATGTCGATGGGCTCGGAGCGCCCGAAGAGGCGGACCATCCCTTCGAAGATGACCCGGTGGCCCATCCGGTAGAAGTGCTCGGGGCGGAGGACCTCCATGACCGGGGCCACCATGCCGGGGTCGAGCAGGAGAGCGCCCAGGACGCGCTCCTCGGCCTCGATGTTCTGGGGCGGCAGACGGTCCTGGCCCCGTGGCCTCTGCGCGTCGGACGGGGGACTCAAGGGAGCGGCTCCGAGGATGCCAAATCGAACGGGACACCACGGGCGGTGGGGCACAGCCTACCGCAGTTCGGGGCGGAAGCGGAAGCCCATGCCAACGAATTGAAAAGGGCCGCCTTCCGGGCGACCCTTTTCACGCGGTTCGCGCCATCCCGGGCGGCGGGGAAGGGGCCCTCCGCCCCGCCCGGCCTCAGGCGCCCTCTCCGGCCTTCCCGGGAGCGGCCTTCTCCCCCGCGGCCCCGGCCGCATCTTCCTGGGGGGCCTCCTCCTCCGCCACCACGCGGACGCGGATCCCGGTCTTGACCTCCGCGTGCAGGCGGATGGGCACCTCGTACTCGCCCACCCGGCGGATGGGCTCCTCGAGGAGGATGCGCCGGCGGTTCACCTCCAGCCCCTGGGCCGCGAGGGCCTCCTCGACCTGCCGGTTGGTCACCGAGCCGAAGAGGCGGCCGTCCTCGCCGGCCTTCATGGGGATCTCCACCTCGACGCCCTGGAACTTGCCGGCGGCCTCCTGGGCCGTGCGGCGGGCGGCCTGCACCTGGGCCTCCCGGATGCGCTGCTCGTGCTGGGTGGCGCGCACGGTGCTGGCCGTGGCGTGGAGGGCGAGCCCCCGGGGGATCAGGTAGTTGAGGGCGTAGCCGTCCTTCACCTCGACGACGTCGCCCACCTCGCCCAGGTTCTCGACTTCTTTCCGCAGGATCACGCGAGCCATCTCTTCGTCTCCCCGCCTCTAGCCGTGATCCACGGTGTAGGGCATCAGGGCCATGTAGCGGGCCCGCTTGATGGCGATGGTCAGCTGCCGCTGGAAGCGGGCCGAGGTGCCCGTGACGCGGCGGGGGATGATCTTCCCGCGCTCGCTCACCATGTTCCGGAGCGTCTTCGTGTCCTTGTAGTCGATGTAGGCCACACCCTCGGCCGTGAAGCGGCAGATCTTCTTGCGCACATAGCGCTTCTTCTTTTTCTTCTTCTTGTCGCCCGCGGCGGGGCGCGGTGCCATTCTCATCCGTTTCCTCCTGGCGCTGCTCTCGATCCTATACAGCTAGAACGGGATGTCGTCGTCGGTCATGGGGGGATCGTCCCCGCCCCGGGATGCCGTCCCTCCCTGGGAGGCCGTCCCCCCCTGGGCGGCGCGGGCGCCCCCGCCCTCGCCGCCGTCGTCCCGCCGGGCGAGGATGTGGACGGTGTTCGCCACTACCTCGTGCTTGCTCCGCTTCTGGCCTTCCTGGCTCTCCCAGGTACGGTAGCTCAGGCGGCCTTCCACGAGCAGGGGGCTCCCCTTGCGGCACTGCTCGATGATCCAGTCCCCCTGCTTCCCATACACGACGATGTCGACGAAGCAGGTGTCCTCTTTCCACTCCTCGCCGCTGCGGTAGCGGCGGTTGACGGCCAGGCCGAAGTTCACGACCGAGGAGCCCGAGGGCAGGAAGCGCTTCTCGGGGTCGCGCGTCAGGTTCCCCCTCAGGAAGACGGAGTTCATCTGGGCCATGGCAACCCCTCACTTCGGAAGGCGCTAGTCGCCGGAATTCCTCGACCGGCCGCGATCTCCCCGGTCGCCGCGATCTCCGCGGTCACCCCGGTCGCCACGGTCGCCGCGATCCCCCCGATCACCGCGGTCGCCCCGGTCGCCGCGATCACCGCGGTCGCGGCGGTCGCCGCGGTCATCGCGGTCGTCGTCGCCGCGGCGGCCCTCCAGCTGCTGCCGCTCGGCCTGCCGCTTGGCGTTCTGCTCGTTCTTTTCGAGCTTGCGGAGCAGGGCCGGGTCTATGCGGACGGTCATGTAGCGGTAAGCGTCCTCGTTGAGCCGCAGGCCGCGCTCGATCTCCTGGACGACGGAGGACTCCGCCGTGTAGGTGATGACGTAGTAGAATCCGTGGCGCTGGCGCTGGACGGGATAGGCGAGGCGCTTTTTGCCCCAGCGGTCGACCTTGAGGACTTCCCCGCCTCCGGCGGTCACCTGGCCGCTGAAGTTCTGGACGCTCTCCTCGACCACTTCCTCGGTGAGGTTGGGGGACAGCAGGACCATCGTTTCGTACTGACGCATTCGATTCTCCCCATGGACTAGGCGGCCCCGGTCCCCATTGGCCGGAGCGAGGAGGAACTGCAAGGGGCCGAAGCCTACCACAAACACGGTCCCGCGGGCCACCGCGGGGCCGGACGGCCTCGCGAGGGGGCCGTCCTAAGCCTCGGCCGGCGAAATTATACCGAAAGTATGTATCCCCCTGTCAACTCTCTCCTTAAAACAGCGGGGCCAGCACGAGGGACACGATGGACATGAGCTTGATGAGGATGTTCATCGAGGGCCCGGCGGTGTCCTTCATGGGGTCGCCCACGGTGTCCCCGACGACGGCGGCCTTATGGGCGTCGGAGCCCTTGCCGCCGAGCTTGCCGTCCTCGATCTCCTTCTTGGCGTTGTCCCAGGCGCCGCCCGCGTTCGCCATGAGCAGCGCCAGCAGGACGCCCGAGAGCAGGGCCCCGGCCAGCATGCCGCCCAGGGCCTCCTTTCCCAGCAGGAAGCCCACGAGGACGGGCATGACGACGGCCAAGACGCCGGGGACGATCATCTCCTTGAGCGCGGCCTGGGTGCTGATGTCGATGCAGCGCGCGCTGTCGGGGTCGGCCTTCCCCTCCATGATGCCGGGGATCTCGCGGAACTGGCGGCGGATCTCCTGGATCATGACGAAGGCGGCCCGGCCCACCGAGTTCATCGTGAGGGCGCCGATGACGAAGGGCACCGCGCCCCCGATGAGCATCCCGGCGACGACCTTGGCGTCCGTCAGGTCGATGGTCTTGAGCTTGGCCGCCTCGCTGTAGGCGGCGTAGAAGGCGAGGGCCGTGAGCGCCGCCGAGCCGATGGCGAAGCCCTTGCCGATGGCGGCGGTGGTGTTGCCCAGGGAGTCCAGGCTGTCGGTGATCTTGCGCGTCTCGGGCCCGAGCTTGCTCATCTGGGAGATGCCGCCCGCGTTGTCCGCGATGGGCCCGTAGGCGTCCACGGACATGGTGATCCCGATGGTGGCCAGCATCCCCACGGCGGCGATCGCGATGCCGTAGAGGCCGGACATGTTGCTCGACACCAGGGTCACCATCGCCAGCACCACCAGCGGGGCGGCCACGCTCTCCAGGCCCACGGCGAAGCCGCTGATGATGTTGGTGGCCACCCCGGTCTGGGAGGCGTCCACGATGCGGCCCACCGGCTTGCCGCCCGAGCCGGTGTAATACTCGGTCAGCATCCCGATGGCGATGCCGCCCACCGCCCCCAGCAGGACGGCGCCGAAGACGCCGGCCTTGAAGCCCATGGCGGCCGAGAGGAAGTATGAGATGACGATGAACACGCCGGTCGCGATGATGGTGGCGCTGCGCAGGGCGAGCGCCGGGTTCTTGGAGGCGAGCACCTGCATGGACGCGATGCCCACCGCCGAGGAGATCAGGCCCACCATGGCCAGGAGCATGGGAAGGGCCATGGCGGCGGAGGCGCCGTTGACGCCCAGCCCGGTGCCGAGCGTGGAGCCGATGAAGATGGTGGAGACGATGGCCCCAACGTAGGACTCGAAGAGGTCCGCGCCCATGCCGGCCACGTCGCCCACGCAGTCGCCCACGTTGTCGGCGATGACGGCGGGGTTGCGGGCGTCGTCCTCAGGGATGTTGGCCTCGACCTTCCCCACCAGGTCGGCGCCCACGTCGGCCGTCTTGGTGTAGATGCCCCCGCCCACGCGGGCGAAGAGGGCGACCGAGCTGGCCCCCATGGAGAAGCCGTTGATGATCGAGGCGTTCGCCGCCACGTTCAGCACGTTGAAGTACCAGAACAGGAACCCGACCCCCAGGAGGCCCAGGCTCGCCACCGAGAGGCCCATGACGGTGCCGCCGTAGAAGGCCATCGAGAGCGCGCCGGCCTGGCCCGCGGGCAGGCTGGCGGCCGCGGCCGTGCGGACGTTGGCCTTGGTGGCGGCGTTCATCCCGAAGAAGCCCGCCAGGACGGAGCAGGCACCGCCCACGACGAAGGCGAAGCCGGTGGAGAGGGAGATGGCGGCGGAAAGAAGGAGGAACACCACGACCACGAACACGAGGAGGATCTTGTACTCGCGCTTGAGGAAGACCATCGCCCCCTCGTGGATCCGGGCCGCGAGCTTGCGCATCAGGTCGTTGCCGTCGGGCTGATTCGAGATCCATTGGTAGATGAAACCGGCCAGCGCCAGGCCGGCGAGTCCGAACACCGCAGCCCAATTGGATAGTGCAATCATCAGCTTCGTTCTCCTCCGCCCTTTCCCGGTTCCCTCAGCGCCGCGGGCGTCAGCAGAACCGGGGACTCCCTTGGAAAGGAGGCGCCGGCGTCCTAGGCGCCCCCTCTTGCCTCCTCGCACACGAGCGCCACCGCGCGCTCGGCCGCCATCGCCACCGCTTCCTCGATCGGCTCCCGCTCGGACTCCAGGAACGGGGCGAGCACCCAGTCCGCTCCCTCAACGTCCCCCGGAGGCCTTCCGAGCCCGATCCGGAGCCGCCGGAACTCCTCGGTGCCGAGCGTCTCGATGATGCTGCCGATGCCGTTGTGGCCCGCGTCCCCGCCGGTCGTGCTCAGCTTCACCCGGCCCAGGAAGATGTCCATGTCGTCGTGGAGGACGATGAGGCTCTCGGGCCCCAGACCCTCCGCGCGCAGGAGGGCCGCGACGGCCTTCCCGCTCAGGTTCATGTACGTCTGAGGCTTGACGAGCACCACCCGCCGGCCGCCGATCGAGCCGCTGCCCATGAGCGAGTGGTGGCGGGACGTGCGGACCGGAATCCGGTGGGCCTGCGAAATCCGATCCAGCGCCCAGAAGCCGACATTGTGGCGGGTCAGGGCGTACTCCGGGCCCGGATTCCCCAGACCCACCAGAAGCGCCGCCGCGGCCATCGGTCCGGCCGCCAGAAGCGGCCCAGCCCTCTACTTCTTCTCTTCCTTGCCCGTGTCGCCCTTGCCGGATTCGCCCTTGCCCCCGTCGCCGGCGGCGGCAGCCTCAACCGGCGCAGCCCCCTCCTCACCGACAGGCACGGCTTCCTCGGCCGGCTTCTCTTCCTCCTCCACCGGCGCCGCCACCGTCAGGATGGGTTCCTCGGGATCGGACACGAGGTCCACCCCCTCCGGGAGCACGATGTCGCGCACGTGGAGGACGCCGTTGAGGTTCACGCCCGAGACGTCCACGGGGACCTCCTCGGGGATGGCGATGGGGAGGCACTCCACCTCGAGCTCGCGCATGAGCTGGGAGAGCACGCCGCCCTGCTTGACGCCGGGAGCGTCGCCCCGGAGGACGATGCGCACCTCGACCTTGATCTTGCGGTCCATGCGGATTTCCAGGAAGTCCGCGTGGAGGATGCGCCCCTTCATGGGGTCGCGCTGGAGCTCCTTGACGAGGACCGGGCGCTCCCCCTTCGCGTCGCCCGTGACGTTCAGCTGGATGATGACGTTGGCCCCCGCGCGGGTCGCCAGCACCCGCTCCAGCTCCTTTGGCTTGACTGCCAGGGAGGTGGGCTCATGGATCCCATACACCACGGCGGGGACCTGCCCCCCCCGCCGCAGCTGGCGCGCGGCGCCCTTGCCCTTCCCCGTCCGGCGCTCCACTTCCAGGTTCAGGATGTCCATCTCTGCGTCACTCCAGCGGGTGGCCCTTTGCCCGGGCCCCTCAAACGAAGAGACTGCTCACCGAGGCGCCCTCGTGGATGCGGCGGATCGCCTCGGCCAGCAGATGGCCCACGCTCAGCACCGAAATCTTCTCCGAGCGGGCCCCTTCCTCAGACAGCGGTATGGTGTCGGTGACCGCGACCTCCGCGAGCGGGGACGCGTCGATGCGCTGGATCGCGGGCCCGGACAGGACGGCGTGGGTGCAGCTGGCGAACACCCGCCGGGCGCCCGCCTCCATGAGCGCCTGGGCCCCCTGGGACAGGGTGCCCGCCGTGTCCACGATGTCGTCCACCAAGAGCACGTCGCGGTCCTTCACGTCCCCGATGATCCGGACCACCTCGGCCACGTTCGCCCGATCGCGGCGCTTGTCGATGATGCCGAGCCCCGCGTTCAGGCGCTTGGCGTAGGCGCGGGCCCGCTCCACCCCGCCGGCGTCCGGGGAGACCACCACGAGGTCCTCGACTTCTTTCAGGCGGAAGTAGTCGATCATGATGGGCGCCGCATAGAGGTGGTCCACCGGGATGTCGAAAAACCCTTGAATCTGGCCCGCATGCAGGTCCATCGTGATCACCCTGTCCGCTCCCGCCGCGGCGAGCAGGTTCGCCACCAGCTTGGCCGTGATGGGGACGCGGGGCTGGACCTTGCGATCCTGGCGGGCATAGCCGTAGTAGGGGATGACCGCCGTGATCCGCTCGGCCGATGAACGCCGGAAGGCGTCCATCATGATGAGCATCTCCATCAGGTTGGCGTTGCCGGGATGGCAGATGCTCTGCACGGCGAAGACGTCCGCCCCCCGGATGTTCTCCTCGATCCGGACGAACGTCTCCCCGTCGCTGAAATCCTCGATCTCGATCATCCCGGGCTGCACCCCGAGCGCCTTCACGATCTCGGCGAACAGCGCGGTGTTCGAGCGGCCCCCGAACACCTTCAGCTCGTATTCCCTCACCCCGGAGCACCCCCTGGAAGGGCCGAAGCGCAAAAAGAGCGGTTTTAGTACTCAAATTTCACCATGGGGTCAAGTCGTCCTCCCCCAATCGAAGGGGAGAAGGAGCAAAACGGGAACTTCGTCTTATTTTCGTCCAGGCCGGCGCAACTCCCTTCCTCCCCCGTCCGCTCCCAGGAATGGAGAAGATACCAGCGGCCGCACCAGCCAGCGTTCCCAGCCCCGCCCCGGGCCGAAGCGGCCGAGGGCATCGAGCGCGCTTTCCCGGTTCGGAAACAAGCCCCAGAGCGCGGGCCCGCTCCCGCTCATGAGCGCCCGGGAAGCCCCCAGGCGGAGCAGACGGTCCCGGGCCGCGCGCAGGCCAGGGTGATGCTTGAACACCACCTCTTCCAGGTCGTTCCGGTAACCGGGGGCAGCATCCCCGGGAGCCGAGGCCGACTCTCCCCGTAATCCCCTCTCCCGCATCCAACCGTAAACCACTGATGTCGCTAGAGAATAGCGGGGCTTGGCCAGGAGGAACCACCCCCGGCGCAGGGGGGCCCGGCGGGCCACCCTCTCCCCCCGTCCCCGGCACACCGACGCCGGCCCCGCCAGAAAGGAGGGGACATCCGACCCTAAGGAGGCTCCGAGGCGGCGGAGCGCCTGGATCGGGAGCCCGAGCCCCCACAGCCGGTTCAGCCCCCAGAGGGCGGCCGCGGCGTTGCCGCTCCCTCCGCCCAAGCCGGCCCCCGCCGGAATATTTTTTTCGAGATGGAGCCGGGCGCCGAGCGTCCGATCCCCCGCCACCGCCCTGAGGGCCGCCGCCGCGCGGTGGACCAGGTTCTCACCACCCCCGGGCACCCCCCGGCCCTCCACGCTCAAGCGGATGGCCCCCCGGCCCTCCTCCATCCAGAGGCGGTCGAAGAGCGAAACCTGCTGAATCCAGGTGACCACCTCGTGATAGCCGTCGGGGCGGAGGCCCAGCACGCGCAGGCCCAGGTTCACTTTCGCCGGACTCACCAGCCAGAGCCTCGCCGTTTTCACCGGAGAGTCTCTCCCTCGAGGGGAAGCACCTCGGCTCCGGGCGGGACGGGGAGGTCGAACACGCTGTCGGGGAAATCCGGCGGGGAAGCGGGGGCGCCGGAAACCTCCAGCCGGAGCCGGCTCGCGCGCCTCGGGCCAGCGACCTCCACCCACTCGGGGATGCGCGCCCCGCCCCACTCGCGGAAGGGGCCGAAGCGGACCTCAATCTCGGCGCCGGGCTCGCCCAGCCGCGCGGCCCGGGGCAGCCAGCTCTCGCGCTCCAGCCAGACCACCTGCCGGCGGTCCAGGCCCTCCGCAGGGGGGAGCTCCAGGCGCAAGGCGCCCGCCTCGGCATCCCACGCGAGGAGGACCCGCCCCGCGTCCACCCCCTCGGCGGCGGGCAGGGCCCCCTGGAGCAGGCGGACGAAGAGCCCGCTTCCGATCGGCACCCCGAACAGGCGGGCCATGGACTGGGCATCCGCCCCTCCCTCGAAGAACCTCGCCCGTCCGGGCACATAGGCCCGCAGGGAGGCTCCCCGCACCGCCACCACGAACAGCGGAGCGCCCAGGGGAGACAACGGCTCCAGCCGCAGGGCGGCGGGCGCCCGCCAGAGGAGCACCGCCTTGCCCGCATAGGTTCCGCCCAGGCCCAGCTCCCGGGCGAGGAGCCCCGCCGGCGCTTCGGCCAGCGCGAACTGGATTTGGAAGGAGGCCAGCGTCCGCAGGGAGCGCAGGTGGGGCCGGGCGCGGAGGCGGGCCAGAACTTCGGCGGGAGCGGGCAGAACAGCGGGCGGCGCGGGCTCCCACGCGGCGCAGCCGGCCGCGAGGGCCCACACCAGCGCGCCGCCGAGAAGAAGACGCCTCACGCGCGATAGTCCGATGGCGCTTTACCGGGCTCTGCGCCCTGCCCCTTCGTGGCGGCGGATTTTCTCCTGCACATCCTTGTTCTTCGGGTCGGCCTTGAGCGACTTGCGCCAGGCGTCGAGGGCCTTGGGGGCGTCGCCCAGGGCGAGATGGATGTCCCCCAGGTGGTCGAGCATGACGGCGTCCTCGGGCTGCTGGTTGAGGGCGTGGGTGATCTTCAGGAGGGCCTCGCGGAACCGGCCCTGGCGGTAGTAGACCCACCCCAGGCTGTCCAGGAAGGCCGGGTTCGACGGCTCGACGGCGAGGGCCCGGTTGAGCAGCTGCTCCGCCTCGGGGATGTTCTTGTTGAGCTCGGCGAACATGTAGCCCAGCAGGTTCAGGGCGTTGGCGTGCTTGGGGTTCATGCGGACGATCTCGCGCGTCGCGGCCTCCACCTCATCCCACCGCTTGAGCTCGTAGTAGGCCGAGGCCAGGTTGAAGCGGTAGAGGGCGGATTTCCCGTCGAGCTCGACCGCGCTCAGGAAGAAGGGCGCGGCCTCGGCGAACTTCTTCTGCCGCATCAGGATCCCGCCCCGCGCGAAGGGGACGCGGGCGTCCTTGGGGTGCTGCTTGGCGGCGTCGTCCAAGATGGCGTAGGCCTTCTCGGCCGAGTTGCCCTTGGCGTAGAGGCGGGCGAGCTGGATGCGGCCCTCCACCGTGGCGGGGACGAGGGAGATGAGCTCGCGGAGCTCCTTTTCGGCCAGGGCGGGCTGATCGAGCTCCTCGTAGATGGCCGCGACGAAGCGGCGGACGGCCTCGTCCCTGGGGTTGCGCGCGAGGACGAAGCGGAACTCGCGCAGCGCCTCCTGGAAGTTGCGCCGCTCGAAGCGCAGGAAGCCCAGGGTGCGGTGGACGTCGAGGTTGCCCGGCTCCTCCTGGCGGAGCCGCTCGTACTCCTTGAGGGCGCCCTCCAGGTTCTCCTTGCGGATGTAGACCTGCCCCAGCCGGGCGCGCGCCTGCCGGTTGTCGGGCTCGTATGAGAGGATCTTCTTGTAGATCTCCTCCGCCTTGCTGAAGTTGCCCCGCGACTCGTGCAGGCCCCCCAGCATCAGCAGGCCGCGGGTGAACTGCGGCTGCTGATCGACCAGGGAATTGAGCTCCCGCTCGGCCTCGTCGTACTTGCGCAGGCGGATGTACCCCTGGGCGAGGTAGAAACGGGCCAGCACGTCCCCGCGCTCGGCCTTGACCAGCTTCTGCAGGAGGTCCACAGCCTCCTGGTTCCGGCCCAGCTCCAGGTAGGAAGTCCCCAGGAGGAGCTGCACCTCGGTCTCTCCGGGCTTGAGCTTGAGCAGCTTCTCGTAGACCGCGACGGCCTCGGCCAGCTTGCCCCGCGCGGTGTAGATCCCGCCGAGGATCAGGTAGGCCTGGGTTTCCTGCGCGTTCAGCTCGACCGCCCGGCGCGCGAGCCCCTCGGCGCGGCTCATGTTCCCCTGCCGCACCAGGAGCGACGCCAGCCGCGTCAGCAGGAAGGCGGACTTGGGGTCTTCCTGGACCGCCCGGGACAGCTTATCCCGGGCATCGTCCAGGCGGCTGTTCAGCTCGTCCCGGTAGCCCAGGATGAAGTGATAGTAGGACTCGGCCGTCCCCGGCTGCCCGGACGGCTCGGCCGGTCCGAGATCGACCTGGACTTCCACGGCGGCGCATCCCGATCCCAGCACGGCCAGCAGGCAAGCCGCCGCCAGCCGGAGGGTCCGCTTCCTCATCCTTTTTTCCCCCTATCCACTGCCCGAGAGGGTTCCGTCAGCGCACCGCTGCGCCGGCGGGCCCGGTGAAGAAGGCGCTCGGCGCTTTCCCGCAGTTCGGGATCGCCGAGGCCTGCAAGCGCGGCCTCAATCGCGGGTTCATCCTCCGCGGCGATGCGGGCGGGGGAGGGCGCGGGCGAGTCCCCCCCGGTCCATCCGGCCTCGGGCGCCCATTCCCCCAGCCTGAGCGTCAGGGCCGTGAACTCCTCCGCGCCCAGAGCCTCGTTGAGCCGGCCCAGGAGCTCCGCCTCGCGAAGCTTCAACTCCTGGAGCCAGGCCGAATCATTCACTTCCACGAAGAGCCGCTTGTGCCGCACGGCCGCCGGCCGGGCCACCCGGGCGAGTGCCCCGCCCACCGCCGCCTCCCATACCCGGAACACGCGGTGGCGCGAGAGCTTCCGGCCCCAGGGCTCCCGGCGCCGCAGGTCCCCCAGCAGGCGGGCGAAGTCGGCCATCTCGCGCCAGCCGCCGGCGGCCATCAGCCCCTCCCGCTCGCGGAGGCGGCCGGGCGCTGCGCCTCCCCTTCCCCGAGGAGGCCCGTGATGGCGGCCATCACCTTGGCGATGATCGCCCGGCTCGACTCCTTGGGATTGGGGAGGGCAATCTCATCGTCCAGGGGCAAGGGCTTCCCGAACTTCACCTCCACCGTGGCGCCCGGCCGAGGCAGCGTCTTTCCGATCGGGACCACGTCCTCGGCTCCCCGGATCGACATGGGGATCACCACGGGCCGGGCGTTGCGGATGATCCGGCCCACGATCGGGTTGCCCTCCCCGAGCGAGCCGTCGCGGCTCCGGGTGCCTTCGGGGTAGAGGATCACCTTGTCCCGCCGGACATATTCCTCAACCTTGCGGATGGAGGACAAATCCCCCCTTCCCCGCTTGACGGGGAAACCCCGCCACTGGGTGAGGACCCAGCCCACCACCGGCATGCGGAAGAGCTCCTCCTTCCCCGCCAGGCGCAGCGCCTCCTGGGGGAATTTCGTGTAGATGCACCACGGCACCACCAGCACGTCCAGCGCCGAGCGGTGGTTGCACAGGAAAAGCACCCTCCCCCCCGGCGGGACGTTCTCCAGGCCGGAGATCCGGAAGGTGAGAAAGAGGCGGAAGAAAACCGTCAGCAGGGAGAACCCCAGCCAGATCATGATCCGCTCTTTCCAGGGACCCGGACCGCCCATCTCTCCTCTCTGCTCACTCCCCAGGGAAACCGGCCGGAGGGCGCCGGGGGCGGCTGCCCATCCGGATGATTATACAACCCCTTCGGAAAGAAGGCATTCCGCCTCTCCGGCGCGGCCGGGAGAGCCGCGGGCGCGCTCCCCTTCCCCCCGGAACAAGCCACCCTCGCCATCGTTTTGTTCTTGCCGGGGTTCCCGGCGGATGCAATAATCCGCTCGTTTTGAGATTCGAAACCCGCCCCTGGCCATTGGGACACCACCGGGATGGAGTTGAACCCCCGAATCTTCCGTGAATACGACATCCGGGGGGTCGTGGACCGCGACCTCTCCCCGGAGGTGGTCCGCCTGATCGGGCACTCCATCGGCACTCACTTGGGCGGGGCGCAGGGGGCGCGCGTCGCCCTCGGCCGGGACAACCGCCTCTCCTCCCCGGCCTATTACCAGGCCATGCGGGAGGGCCTGTGCGCGGCCGGGTGCGGGGTCACCGGCATCGGCATGGTGCCCACCCCCTGCCTCTCCTTCGCCACCCACCACCTCGCCGTCCAGGGGGGGGTACAGATCACCGGAAGCCATAACCCTCCAGAATTCAACGGCCTCAAGGTCACCAAGGGGAAAGAAGCCATCCACGGCGAGGAGATCCAGCATCTCTACCACCTCATCCGGGACGGAAAGCTCCATCAAGCCCGCCAGCCCGGTGGCTTCGAAGAGGTGGACATCCAGCCCGCCTACGTCGCCCGCGCGAGCCAGGGGCTCCGGCTGGGGCGCCCGGTCAGGGCGGTGATCGACGCCGGGAACGGCATCGGCGGGCCGGTGGCCATCCGGGTGCTCCAGGCCATCGGCGCCGAGGTGATCGGAATCTTCACCGAGCCCGACGGCACCTACCCCCACCATCATCCCGACCCCACCATCCCCAAGAACCTCGAGAGCCTCATCGCCAAGGTCAAGGAGACGGGCGCCGAGGTGGGGGTCGGCCTCGACGGGGACGGGGACCGGCTCGGGGTGGTGGACGCGACCGGCCGGATCATCTGGGGAGACGAGCTCCTCATCCTCTACTCCGGGCCCATCCTGGCCCGGCGGCCGGGCGAGGCCATCGTCTTCGACGTCAAATGCTCCTCCCGCCTCTCGGAAGCGGTCCGGCGGATGGGCGGGCGGCCGGTCATGTCCGCCACGGGCCACTCCCTCATCCGGGCGCGCCTGGTGGCCGAGAAGGCCCCCCTCGGCGGGGAGCTTTCGGGCCACATCTTCTTCGAGGACGGCTACCTGGGCTACGACGACGCCATCTACTCCGCCGCCCGGCTCCTCCACCTGCTGGGCACGGAGAAGCGCACCCTGGCCGAGCGGATGCGCGGGATTCCTCCCGCCCTCGCCACCCCCGAGATGCGGATCGACTGCACCGACGAGGAGAAGTTCCCCATCGTCGAGGAGATCAAGGCGCACTTCCGCACGAAATACGAGACCATCGAGGTGGACGGGGCGCGCGTCAACTTCCCCAAGGGCTGGGGCCTGGTGCGGGCCTCCAACACCCAGCCCGTCCTCGTCCTGCGCTTCGAGGCCGCGGACGAGGCCTCGCTCAAGGCCTACCAGAAGGAAGTCTTCGACCGCCTCAGGCAGTTCCCTTCCGTCAAGCTCCCGAATGCGTAGCGTCCGGCGGGTCTTCTGAGATGGCGCGCGTGGACCCGAAGCTGTGGGCGGTCATCATGGCCGGGGGGAGCGGGACCCGCTTCTGGCCCGTGAGCCGCGCGCGCCGCCCCAAGCAGTTCCTCCCGCCGGGCGGGGGGAGCCCCTCCGCCCCCAAGGGCCGGCAGGCGCAGGGCTCGCTGCTCGCCCTGACCGTGGAGCGCCTGAAAGGCCTCGTCCCGCCCGAGCGGACCCTCATCGCCGGCTCCGCCGCCCACCGGCGCCTCATCCGCGAGGCCCTGCCGGACGTGCCGCCGAGCCGGATCATCCTGGAGCCCGAGGGGAGGAACACCGCCCCCTGCCTGGGGCTGGCAGCCCACCTCATCGACGGCTGGGAGCCCGGCTCCATCATGGCCGCCTTCCCGGCCGACCACCACATCGGCCGGCCCGCCGCCCTGCGGCGGCTAGTGCGTGCCGGCGCCTCGTTGGCGGGCCTGCGGGACGCCATCGTGACCCTGGGCGTCCCGCCCCAGTGGCCCGAGACAGGCTACGGCTACATCGAGGCCGGCCGGAAGTTCCGGATCCCCGGCGGTGGAGAGGCCTGCGCCGTGCAGCGCTTCATCGAGAAGCCCCCGCTCGCCCAGGCGAGGCGCTTCCTCGCCTCGGGCGGCTACTACTGGAACGCCGGGATCTTCGTCTGCCGCCCCGAGCGCCTCACCGGGGAGATCGACCGCCGCATCCCCGAGACGGGGAAGCTCCTGCGCCGCGCGGCCACCGCCCTGCGCCAGCGCCAGCAGGCCGCATTCGCGCGCGCCTTCCGCGCCTGCCAGCCGATCAGCGTCGACTACGCCGTCATGGAGCACGCGAACGGAGTGGTCGTGCTCCCGGCCGAGATGGGGTGGAGCGACCTCGGCAGCTGGACCGTGCTCCGGCGCCTCCTCCCCCAGGACGAATCGGGCAACTTGTGGCTGGTCCCGCGGAACACCCGGCCGGTGTCGCTCGACTCCCGCAACCTCATCGTCCGCTCCTCCAAGCCGCTCGTCGCGGCGCTGGGGGTGGAGAACCTGGTGCTGATCGAGACCGAGGACGCCCTCCTCCTCTGCGGTGGGAACCGGGACCAGTCGGTGGGCGATCTCGTCAAGAAGCTCCTCGCGGAAGGGTACGCCCGCTTCCTGTAACCTGGAGGCCCCATGGAAGCGCAGGTCACTTGGGTTCAGGCCATCACGCTGGGCGTGCTCCAGGGGCTCACCGAGTTCCTCCCCGTCAGCAGCTCGGCTCACCTCGTGATGGGACAGGCGTTCCTCGGTCTCCAGGAGCCCATGCTCCTCTTCGACATCCTCCTGCACATCGGCACCCTGGCGGCGGTCGTCCTGGTGTTCGGCAAGGACCTCTGGCGCATCACCCGGGCGTGGCTCCTGTCCCTGGCCGGCCGGGCCGCGGGCGAGGACCGCGCCTCGGCGCGGACGGCCTGGTTCATCCTCCTGGGGACGGTGCCCGCCGGCGTGGTGGGGATGCTCTTCAAGCACGCCATCGAGCGGACCTTCGCCGCCCCCCGGCTCGCGGCCGCCAACCTTCTCATCACGGGCTGCCTGCTCTTCCTGAGCGGCGGGCAGATGAAGGGCACCCGCAAGGAAGCCCAGCTGACCTGGCGCGACGCCTTGTGGATCGGCGCCTTCCAGGCGGTGGCCATCCTGCCCGGCATCTCCCGCTCGGGCGCAACCATCGCGGCCGCGCTCTGGGCCGGCCTCGACCGCGAGCTGGCCGCCCGGTTCAGCTTCCTGCTCTCCGTCCCGGCCATCCTCGGCGCCTTCGTCCTCCAGGCCAAGGACCTGGGGGCCACCCCGCCGGGCGCCTGGGCGCCCATGACGGTGGGAACCCTGACCTCGGCCGTGGTGGGCACGCTGACGCTGGTGTGGCTCATTCAGGTGGTGCGGCGGGGGAACATCCAGTGGTTCGCCTACTACTGCTGGGCGGCGGGCCTCCTTGGCCTCCTCCTGATGTAGCTTTCCGCCCCGTCAAAACGAAGAGAAGAGGGGGCGCTCCCGCGCGCGGGAGCGCCCCCTCTTCTCTTCCGCAGTTCCCGCCTAGTGCAGGGGCGAGAACGAGGCCGGCGCCCAGATCTCCGAGTTCTGGGACATCAGGAACGGCCGGGAGCCCGGGGGCCAGTTGGGCAGCTTGTGGGAGGCGTTGCGGATCTCGTCGCGGTGGTTCAGGTCCTTGTAGGGCCAGACGTGGATGAACTCGTTGAGGGGCCCCATGTCCGTGGTGAAGCAGGCGGCGAGCGGGGAGAGCGCCTCGCGGGCGGGCAGGTGCTGGGTCCAGCGGCTGATCACCTCGCCCATCTTGCCCGGGATCACCGTGTAGGTCCGGAACTCATAGACGCCGCCCAGGGAGCCCGAGCGCGGCTGCGGCCGGAAGGGGGGGCAGGTCGCGATCTTGGAGGCCTGCTTCAGCATGATGGACTCGTTCCCCTTGGGGGGCCACCAGGGCTGCTTCATGGTCTCGGCCCGCACCTTGGCGCGGTGCTCGGCGCTCTCGTACTCCCAGATGTGCATGACGCGGTTGAGGTCCCCGATCTCCGAGTGGAAGAAGCCCACCAGCTTGGACACCTTCATCCGGTTCTCGGCGACCGCGCCGAAGTTCTTCTCGAACTCGGCCACCCCGCCCACCGTGAGGGCGTAAATCCGTATCTCGTAGATCATCCGGAGGCCCCTCCTCGCGAGAAATGTGACGGGAAACGTGGGGCCAGTGTAGGCCGGGAAGGGAAAACCGGCAAGGCGGGATCACTCCCCCAGGTAGGCCTCCCGGACGGCCGGGGAGCGTCGAAGCTCCTCCGGGGGGCCATCCATCACGATCCGCCCCGTCTCCATGACGTAGGCCCAGTCGGCGAAGCCCAGGGCCAGGTGGGCATTCTGCTCGACCAGGAAGATCCCCGTCCCCTGCGCGCGGACGCGCCCCAGGGCGCCGAAGATGGCCTCCACCACCAGGGGGGCGAGGCCGAGCGAGGGCTCGTCCAGCAAGAGGAGGCGCGGCCGGGCCATGAGCGCCCTCCCGATGGCCAGCATCTGCTGCTCCCCCCCGGAGAGGGTACCCCCCCGCTGGCGCCGCCGCTCGTGGAGGACGGGAAAGAGGGAGTACACCTGGTCCAGGTCCCGCTCCACCTCCCCGGCGTCCCGGCGGAGGAAGGCCCCCATCTCGAGGTTCTCCAGCACCGTCAGCAGCGGGAAGATGCGGCGCCCCTCGGGCGCCTGGCTGATCCCCAGGCGCACAATCTGATCCGGCGGAAGCCCGTGGACCGGCCGGCCCTCGAAGCGGATGGCCCCGCGCGCGATGGCGTTCACCCCGCTCACCGCCATGAGGGTGGTGGACTTGCCCGCCCCGTTGCTCCCGATCA
>MGDP01000178.1:4386-5828 GCA_001790955.1 Candidatus Tectomicrobia bacterium RIFCSPLOWO2_12_FULL_69_37 | reverse complement strand
CCGCGCCACGCTCGCCTGGTTCGCGATGAAGCACCTGCTGGGCTACCAGGACGCGAAGATCTACGACGGCTCCTGGACGGAGTGGGGGAGCATCGTAGGCTTCCCGATCGAGAAGTAGGCCCTCACCCCACCCGGTACTTGAGGGGCTTCCCCTTCAGGCAGCGGACCACTTCCAGCGCCGACTTGCGGCGCAGCTCGTCCTGGGCGGCGGTGCTGTACCAGGCGCTGTGCGGGGTGATGCAGCAGTTGGGCAGCGCCACGAGGGGGTGGCCGGCGCGCGGGGGCTCCTCCGAGAGGACGTCCAGCCCCGCCGCCCGGATGCGCTTCTCCCGCAGCGCCCCGGCCAGCGCCCCTTCGTCCACGAGCTCCCCACGGGCCACGTTCACGAGCACCGCGCCGGGCTTCATCTTGGCCAGGGCCTCTTGGCCGATGATCCCCCGCGTCCCCGGGGTCAGGGGGGCGTGGAGGGAGAGGTAGTCCGACTCCCGCAGGAGCCGGTCGAGGGAGACTTTCTCCGCCCGGAGCTTCTTGAAGGCGGCGTCCGGGGCGTAGGGGTCGTGGGCGAGGAGCTTCATGCCAAAGGCCCGGGCCTTGCGCCCCAGCGCCCCCCCGATCCGCCCGATGGCCAGGATGCCCAGCGCCGCCCCCTGGAGCGGGGCGATGGGCCGGATGGGCGCCACCCCCCAGCCCCCCCGCCGCACCTCGGCCACGCCTTCCTCCAGCTTGCGCGCGAAGGAGAGGATGAAGGCCATGGCGTGGTCCGAGACCTCCTCGATGCAGTAGTCGGGCACGTTGGTGACGGCGATGCCCCGGCGCTTGGCGGCCTCGACGTCGATGTTGTCCACCCCGATCCCGCCCCGGGCGATGATGCGGCACTTCTGGAAGGCGTTGATCGCCGTCTCGGTGAAGCGGGGGATGGAGCCCGAGATGACGCCGTCGGCCTCCCGGCAGAGCTCGACGAGGGAGGCGTCGTCCGCCCCCGGGCCCTCGACGACCCGGCACTTGAGGGGGGCGAGGACCTCCTGCTCGATGGTGAGGGGGCCGAACCGGGTCCCGGCGACGGCGACGACGAGCGGCTGCTTGGCGGTTTTCATGCGGGCTCCTGCGGGACGTTCCCGGACGATGGCGCGATGACGCTCCCGGCGCTCCCGCCAGGGCGGTGGGGAGTATAGGGGCCGCGGGCCGGGGCCGCAATTTGATCGGGCAAAAAAGCCGCGGCCCCCGGAGGGGCCGCGGCGGCGGGCGCCTGTCCGGGGGTTTTCATTCGAGCTCCCGCAGCATCCCCCAGCGCTGGACGGTGGCGGCCTCGAGCGGGCGGAGGATCAGGCGCTCCATCGCGAAGCCCAGGACGCCGATCAGGATGATGCCCCCGTAGACGACGTCGGACTGGAGGAACTCCCGCGCCTCGAAGATCATGATCCCCATCCCGCGCTCGGGGGAGG
>MGDP01000178.1:0-4366 GCA_001790955.1 Candidatus Tectomicrobia bacterium RIFCSPLOWO2_12_FULL_69_37 | reverse complement strand
GTCGGACTGGAGGAACTCCCGCGCCTCGAAGATCATGATCCCCATCCCGCGCTCGGGGGAGGCGAGGAACTCCCCCGCCACCAGGATCCGCCATCCTTGGGCGAAGGCGATCCGGTAGCCGGCGATGAGCACGGGGAGCGCCCCGGGGAGCAGCACCCGGAACAGGAGGCCGAGCCCCCGGGTGTCCATCGACCGGGCGGCGTTCACCAGCGTGTCGTTGACCGTCTTCACCCCGGTCCACGTGCTCAGGACCACGGGGATGGTGGACGAGAAGGCGATGGTGAAGACGACGGCCTTCTCGGTGAGGCCGAACCACAGGATGGTGGCGGGGTAGAGGGCGATGCCCGGGATGGCCCCGAGGAAGTTGATGGGGGGCACGAAGAGCTTCTCCAGGGGCCGCACGGAGCCCATGAAGACCCCCAGGGCCGTCCCCGCCACGATGGCGAAGCCCATGCTCACGAACAGCCGGTAGAACGACTGGAGGATGTGCTCGATGAGCTTTCCCTGGGCCGCCATGCCGGCCAGCGTCCCCAGGACGGTGCTGACGGGCGGAAAGAGGGCTTTGTGGACGATCTCCATCCGGGCGAAGATCTCCCACATGACGAGGAGGAGGAGGATGGGGCCCACGTTCTCCGTCAGGGCCCGCGAGTAGAAGACGGTCCGGCGGGAGAGCGCCGGGAGCTGCGCTTGCATGCGGTCACCTCCAGCTCCCCGCCCGCCCTCCCGGGGGGAAGGGGGGCCGGGGAGCGCGGCTCACTTGGCCTGGACGGCCTTCAGGGCGAAGCTCGAGTCGACGACAGACTTGGGATCGGGGATCTCCTTGATCCAGCCCATCTTCTTCATGATCCGGGCGTTGCTCATCATGTCGTCCAGGAACGCCTGGTTGAACACGGGCTGATCGAAGTAGTTGATGCGCATGAGGAACTCGGCGTCCTTCAGCTCGAGCGTCTGGCCCCGGCGGGTGGTGAAGGCGTGGAAGAGGCGGGCGGCGTCGCCGGGGTTCTGGATGATCCACCGCTGGGCCTTCACCCAGGCGTTGACCACCTTCTGGACCAGCGCGGGGTTCTCCTTCACGAGGCTCGCCCGGGTGAACAGGGTGAAGGTGTACTTGTCGTTGAGCGGCTTGGCGATGTCGTCCTGGCTCAGGAGCACGCGGCCCAGCCCCTTGTTCACGATGGAGAGCGCGAAGGGGTACCAGGGCACCCCCGCTTCCACCTCGCCGCCCGCCAGGGCCGAGGCGATGTCGGCGTTGCGGATGTACTTCATCTTGAAGTCGCGCTCGCTCAGGCCCGTGTGCTCGATGTAACGGAGCCACACGGCGTGGGCGCCCGTGCCCCGCTGGACGGCGATGCGCTTGCCCTTGAGGTCGGCCATGGTCTTGCTGGCCTTGTCCGCCGGGGGGACCACGACGACGAACTGGGTGCCGTAGCTGTTCACGGCGACCACCTTCAGGGGGAGCTTCCGGGCGGCGGTGGCGATGATGGGGGCGATGTGCACGGTGCCGAAGTCCATCACCCCCTGGGTGACGCTCTCGATGCCCTCGACGCCCGCCCGCATGGGCTTGGGCTCGACGTCGAGGCCCTCGGCCCTCAGGAAGCCCTTCTCCATGGCAGTCACGACAACGACGGCGGCGCTGCCCTCCGTGAAGGTGATGCGCACCTTCTCCGCGGACTCCGCCCCGGCCGCCATCCCCGCCGCCGCGAGCCCGAAGGCCGCGGCCGCCGCCAGCATTTTCGCGCAGCGAGATCGAACTCTCCGCATCTTTTTCCTCCTTCTCACTGATGGGAAGCCATCCCTTGCCCCGGGTTTCCATCCCTTGCCCCCGGGGCCCCGGCCGGCTCCTGCGGGGCCGGCCGCTGAGTCTCGATCAGGCCCGCGAGCCTCCTCTCGATCTCCACGAAGCCGGGCGAGAGGATGTCGCGGGGGCGCGGCAGGCCGATGGGCACCTCCGCGGTGATCCGCCCCGGCCGCGCGCTCATCACGATCACGCGGTCGGCGAGGTAGGTGGCCTCGCGCACGTCGTGGGTGACGAACATGACGGTCTTGCGGGTCTTCTCCCATACGTCCACCAGCGCGCGCTGGAGGGCCGAGCGGGTCTGGGCGTCCAGGGCGCCGAACGGCTCGTCCATCAGGAGGAGCTCCGGGTCGAGGGCGAGCGCCCGGGCGATGGCCACGCGCTGCTTCATCCCGCCGGAGAGCCGGTAGGGATACGTGCGCTCGAAGCCCTGGAGGGACATCATCTCGATGTAGTGCCGGGCGATGGCCTCGTGCTTCCCGGCGGGAACCCCCTTCTGGCGCACCCCGTAGAGGATGTTCGAGCGGACGTTGAGCCAGGGGAACAGCGCGAAGTCCTGGAACACCACGCCGCGGTTGAGCCCGGGGCCGGCGAGCGGCTTCCCGTCCAGGGCGATCTCGCCCGCCGTCCGGGGGTAGAGGCCCGCCAGGATCATGAGCAGGGTGGACTTGCCGCAGCCGCTCGGGCCGATCACGCAGACGAACTCGCCGTCCGGGATCTCCAGGTCCACCCGATCGATGGCGCGGACCGTGCGCGTGCGGCCGAAGCCCTCGTTGACCTCGAAGGCCTTCTCCAGGCCGCGGATGGAGAGTTTCGGGAGCATGCCACCTCCCCGCCGGGTTGCGCGGCGGACGCTCATACGGCCCGATGATCGGCCTCGGGCATGCGATTGGAATCCGGGGATTATATGGAAAAGGGCGCGGAACCGCAATTTGGGCGGAAAAAAGCCGCGGCCCGGCGGAGGGGCCGCGGCGGATTCCGGGGAGTGCTAGCGGAGCTTGTTGTCGGGGCGGCGCGGCGGGTCGTTCGCCGGCCGGGGGTCGACGGGCTCGTTGTTCTTGAAGCTGGGGGCGAGCTCGGCGTTGATCTTCGCCCATTCGGGGTCATCGTCCTCGCTCTCGAGGATGGCATCGATCGGGCACTCGGGCTGGCAGACGCCGCAGTCGATGCACTCGTCGGGGTCGATGACCAGGAACGGCTGCCCTTTGTACTCGCCAGGGTGCATGCAGTCGACCGGGCAGACGCTCACGCAGGTCGCATAGCGCTCGCCGAGGCACTTCTGTGAGATAATGAAAGGCATCGAACCGAACCTCCTCCGAAGAAATGCCAACCCTGGCAACGGGAATGCCGAGACGGTTTCCAACGGGCCGTCCGCGCGCCTGGGCGGGCGCCCCGCTCCCGGCCGCGGCGGACCCCCGGATGCTAGCAGAGGGCCTTGGGCCGAGGCAAGCGCGAAAGGGGGGGCCGGGGGTTGAGGGGCGCCGCCTGCGCCCCTCCGCCGGGGCCCGGCATGGTTTCCATCCCGTTGCGGGCACGTGAATTTCGCCGTCCCTCCCCCTCGGGAGGAATCCGGAACCTTTCCCCCGCCGCTGGTGTTTCCCTGACAGAGCCGCCCTTCGGCTCATCCCTGCCGCATGGGGCGGCGGGGCTGGTCGCCAGGCTCCTCCGGCGAGTCGGCCGGGGAGAAAGGCAGGGGGCCGTTGAAATGAGCTTCCCCCAGGCGGATCGCGGGTTCCCCCGGTTCCGGATGCCCGCGTGGGTCTCGTGCCCGGCGCTCGCGGCGGAGCCCATCCCCGTCGGGGACATCTCGGCGGGAGGCTTCGGGGCCTCCGCTCTCCGGGAGCCCCTGGAGGGGGTCGACTACCGGGTGATCCTGCGGGTGGGGGAGGCGGTCCTGGGCCCCTTCCAGGCGCTCGTGGCCTGGAGCCGGGAGGGCGGCCCGTCCGGCCTCTGGACCTTCGGGATGCTCGTTCTGATGAGCGACGAGCGGCGGGAGGAGCTGGCCGCCTTCCTGGATGGATTGGCGGAAGCCGTCCGGGCCTGAGGGCCCGGCGTCCTCAGCCCGAGCCGCCCGGGGGCGGGACCTTGAAGGCTTCCGCCCGGGGGAGGAGGATGGCGCCCTGGGCGGCGCTCCCCGCCATCTCCCACATCGCGGCCCCCCACCTCCAGAAATGAAAGACCGTCACGGCGCACACCAGGGCGTCCACCAGGTCCCCCTGGCGCTCGAAGTCCGCCCCGCGCAGGAGGGTCGGGTTGCGGCGCAGGCGCCCGGCCAGCTCGCCCCCCAGCTCGACCGGCGGGTCGATCCTGCCCAGCCGCTCGTAGAGCTTCGCCTGGAAGGCGGCCAGGCCCTCCTGGTTCTGGGCGGTGGCGCTGCGCTTGTACTTGAAGATCTTCGTCAGCCCCAGGAGAGCCACGGAGGAGGGATGGGGGTAGACCTCCATCGCGGCGCGCAGGGGGACCCCGGCCTGCAAGTCGTAGCGGTGCTCGAAGCCCGCCTCGCCCAGCCAGCGGAGCAGCCGCCCGCCCCGGGGCGGGTCGCCGCAGAGCTTCTTGTTGGCCGGGAGCGCG
>MGDP01000177.1 GCA_001790955.1 Candidatus Tectomicrobia bacterium RIFCSPLOWO2_12_FULL_69_37 | reverse complement strand
CTCGCTACCGCGTGGTCATCCAGGATGAGCGGATGCCCCGGGATGGCCGCTTCATCGAGAAGATCGGCCGCTACGACCCCTCGCTCGACCCCGCCCTGATCGAGATCGACCAGGAGAAGGCGAAGGCGTGGCTGAGCAAGGGCGCCACCCCCACCCAGACGGTCCGCAACCTCTTCGAGAAGGTTGGCATCCCCGTCTGAGGGCCGCCTCCCCGCGATGAGCCGGCTGGTGGCCGTGGGCGAAGGGGTCCGCCCCCAGGGGGTGCGCGGCGCCCTGCGGGTGCGGCCCTGGTTCGAGGACACGGAGGCCTACCGGCGGATCGGGGAGGTGTTCCTCCGGTCCGATCCCGGCCGGAAGCTGGAGGTCGAGTCCTTCCACCTCGCGGGGAAGGGCTCCGTCGTCTGGAAGTTCCGGGGGATCGAGACCCCCGAGGCGGCCGAGGCGCTCCGCGGCGCCGTCTTCCTGGCCGAGCGGGCCTCCCTCCCCGGCGAGGCGGAGGGGGTGCTCTACTGGGAGGACTTCGAGGGCGCCCGGGCGGTGGACGAGTCGGGCGCTCTCCTGGGGCGCTTCGAGGACCTCTTCGGCGCGGGCGGCAACGACGTGCTGGTCATCCGCACCCCGGAGGGGCGGGAGCTCCTCGTCCCGGCGCTGCGCGAGGTGCTCCTCCGCCGGGAGGGCGACAGGTGGGTGGTCCGGCTGCCCCGGATGGAGGACGCGGAGGAGGAGGGCCCGGATGCGCTTTGACGTGCTGACCGTGCTGCCGGGCCTCTTCGAGGGCGTCTTCCGCGAGGGGGTGCTCGGGCGCGCGGTGGAGCGGGGGGTGATCGAGGCGCGGGTGTGGAGCCTCCGCGACTTCGCCGAGGGGGCCTACCGCCAGACGGACGACACCCCCTACGGCGGCGGGGCGGGCATGGTGATGAAGCCCGAGCCCATCGTCCGGGCGGTGGAGGCCATCTCCGCCGGGGGGGGCGCGGCCCCCTGGCGGGTGCTGCTGAGCCCCCAGGGCCGCCCCTTCGGCCAGGCCAAGGCCCGGGAGCTGGCCGGGCGGGAGCGGCTGCTCCTCATCTGCGGCCGCTACGAGGGGGTGGACGACCGGGTGCGCGAGCTGGCCGTGGACGAGGAGCTCTCGATCGGGGACTACGTCCTCTCGGGAGGCGAGGTCCCGGCCATGGCGGTGGCGGACGCGGTGGCCCGGCTCCTCCCCGGGGTGCTGGGCAACGAGGCGTCGGCTCTTGAGGAGAGCTTCTCCGAGGGCCTGCTCGACCATCCGCACTACACCCGGCCGCCCGAGTTCCGGGGGCTGCGGGTGCCCGATGTGCTCCTGGCCGGGAACCACGAGGCCATCCGGCGCTGGCGGCGGGGCGCCGCCCTGCGCCGCACCCGGGAGCTGCGGCGGGACCTGTTCGACCGGGCGAGGCTGAGCGAGGAGGACCGCCAGCTCCTCGAATCCTCCTCCTAGGGGGCGCGGTGGGCAGCGTCTACGTCGCCCTCCTCCACCACCCGGTGCTGGGGCCGGAGGGAGGGGTGGTCACCTCCTCGGTCACGAGCCTGGACATGCACGATCTGGCCCGGGCGGGGCGGACCTATGGTGTGGCGGGCACGTTTGTGGTACACCCTTCCCCTCCCCAGCGGCTGTTCGTCCGCCGGGTGCTGGACCACTTCCTGGAGGGGCAGGGCCGCGAGCTGAATCCCCAGCGGGGGGAGACGCTGGCGCAGGTCCAGGTCGTGGCGGACCTGGACGCCGCCCTTGAGGCGGTGGAGGCCCGGGAGGGGAGGCGGCCGCTGCTGGCCGCGACCTCGGCCCGGGAGGATCCCGGCGCCCTGGGCTACGAGGCCCTCCGGGAGCGGATCGGGCGGGAGCCGGCGCCCATCCTCCTCCTCTTCGGCACGAGCTGGGGGCTGGCGCCCGAGGTATTCGAGAGGTCGGATATCCGCCTGGCTTCCCTCCGGGGAGCGGGGGAAGAGGGCTTCAACCACCTGTCGGTCCGATCGGCGGCCGCCGTCGTCCTGGACCGCCTGCTGGGGGCGCGGGAAGCGCCGCAAGAAGGAGCCGGGTTGTGGACCTGATCGATCGCATCGAGCGCGAAGACATGCGGAAGGACGTCCCCGACATGGAGCCGGGCGACACCGTGCGCGTCCACGTCAAGATCGTGGAGGGCGACAAGGAGCGCATCCAGGTGTACGAGGGCGTGGTCATGGGCCGCAGCGGCTCGGGCCTGAGGGAGCGCTTCCGCGTGCGCAAGATCTCCTACGGCGTCGGGGTGGAGCGCATCTTCCCGGTGCACTCCCCCCGCATCGAGAAGATCGATCTCGTCAGGAAGGGCCGCGTCCGCCGGGCGAAGCTCTTCTACCTCAGGGGCCGCAAGGGCCGGGCCGCCGTGGTCAAGGAGCGCCGCCGCAGGGCCTGATCCCTCTCCTCCCCGCCGCATCCCGAAGCCCCGGGCCCCGCCCGGGGCTTTTTGTTTTCCCGGCGCGCGGCCGCCCGTTGACAAGGGGCCGCCCCGCCCATAGCCTTTCCCGATATTCCACGGAAACGGATCGGACGCCCGAGCCTCGGTGGGCCGGAGGTGTCCCGGCTCCCGGAGGCGGGACGGCGTCCTCGAAGGGAGGGCAGGGCGATGAGCGTCCAGGCAGGGCAGGCTCCCGCGCGCGCCGCGGCGGGCGCGACGCGAGTCGCGCCGGTGACCGTCATCCGCTTCGCCGAGCTGGTGCCGGACTGGGGCGAGTACCACGAGTCCCACCGGCCCGGGAACCACCGGGCCATCTACCGCTACATCGGCGGGCTGCCCGGCCAGAAGCTGCGGGCCCCCCTGCCGGGCTGGGATTTCTGCTGCGGCGCCGCCATGGCCCCTCCCGGCAACGGGGCTCCCCTCCACGACCACCACGACGAGGAGATCTTCATGGTGTGGGACGGGGAGTTCGAGGTCTTCTGGGAGGCGCCCGGGACCCGGGAGCGCAGGAGCGCCGTCCTGGGGCTCTACGACGCCATCCGCATCCCGCCCGGGGTGATGCGGGGCTTCCGCAACGCGGGGAAGGAGGACGGCTTCCTCCACTTCATCCACGGCCAGGGCCAGTACCGCTACCCCGTCTACCACGAGAGCGAGCGGGACGGCTTGCCCGAGGGCGCGCCCACGGCCTCCCCGGTCCGCGAGCCCGCCTGCGACCCGGCCACCCAGCTCCTCCGCCACCGGGACGTGCCCCTGAACTGGAACGTCTACCACGAGGCCAAGCTGCCCGGGAACCGCCGGGGCCTCCGCCGCTACATCGGCGGGGTCTCGGGCGAGCGCGAAGGCGAGGGGCCTCCCCCCTCCCTGCCGGACGGCGAGGTGGCCTTCACCATGGTCGAGTGCGGCAACGGGTGCGGCGCCCCCCTCCACGACCATCCCTGCGAGGAGATCTTCATCCCCCTGGAGGGCCGCTGGGTGGTCTACTGGCTGGACGGGCGGGAGGGCCTCCACCAGGCGGTGCTGGACCCCTGGGACGCCTGCTGGGTGCCGAGCGGGGTGCAGCGGGGCTTCCGCAACGCCGGCCGGCGCGGCGGGAAGCTCCACATCATCCAGGGCCAGGGGGGGGCGCCGCCGCCGGACTATACCGAGGACTACTCGGCCCTCAAGGGCTAGGCGTGTAATCCAAGCACATTGCTCACGCCGCGAAGGCAGGGCCATCCTCCCTCACCCCCGGCCCCTCTCCCTCTGGGAGAGGGCTGGGGTGAGAGGGCGAATCCGCGGAAGCGTTGCGCCCTTTCCCTCAGCCCTCGAGGAAGAGCTGCACCTCGCGGAAGAGCTGCTCGCGGCACCACTCGTACTGCGCGAAGTGGGTGGCGTTCCCGAGGATGACGTAGCGCTTCTGCCGGCTGTTCCGGAGGGCGTTGAAGAGCGTCGTCCCGTGCGCGTCGCGCGAGCTGCGGTCGTGGTCCCCGCGGATGAGGAGCACGGGGCAGGCGATGTCCGCGGCGTCGTAGGTGGCCTTCCCCTTCGCCCGGTCGTAGGCGTCCGCCATGGCGCCGTTCGGCACCCGGACGGCGGGGGGCCGCCGCCGCCGGCCCGCCGGGTCGTAGCGGAGCTGCTCCTTCCAGAACCGGCGGACGGCGCGCTCCTCCCGCCACTTCGCGTGCTGCCCCTTGGGGATGCTCCCGTCCCAGCGCTCCCGCTGGACCGCCTCGGTGGCCCAGCGCCAGGCGCCGTTCCCGGGGTTCCAGCGGCCGGGCCGCCGGGGATCCTCGGCGCGCGCGGCGGCCTCGGGGTCCAGGTAGGCGTAGAAGGGCGCGTAGAGGGCGAGCCGGCGGACGAGGGGCCCGTTGTTCGCGGTGTAGGTGGCGCTGGTGGTGGTGCCCCACGACCAGCCCAGGAGGTTCAGCTGCTTGATCTCAAGACGTCTGCGGATGAAGCGGACGGCGGCCTCGATGTCCCGCTGGGCGACGAGCCCGCGCGAGGCCGGGGGGACGTTCCCGGGCGGGGCGCTCATCTCGGGCGGGCGGGTGGAGAGCCCGTAGCCGCGGATAGAGAGGGCGAAGACGTGCATGCCGCGCGCGGCCATCCAGTCCAGCCAGGAGTAGCCGGGCACGGGCAGGTCGTAGGCGGCGGGGGCCGGGATGCTCTGGCCGTGGAGGCACAGCACGGCCGCGGCCGGATCGGCGCGGCGCCTGCCCCGGAGGCGCTTCTCCCGCAGGTGGAGGCGTATGCCGGGGTCGAGCGATTCGATGAAGTGGTCCTCTTGCACGATGGCGCGGGCGGGCATGAAGTCCCTTCCTTCTCCAGGGGGATGAGGAGCGCCATTCTGGCAGAAACCGGCCCGCCGCCCAAGGGGGCCGGGCCATTTGAAGCGGGCCGCCCCGCGTTCCCCCGGGGCGTTCGATTGAACGCTCCCGCGGAAAGCGGCTATATTGCAGCTCTCTCCGCCCGCAGCGAGCCTTTCATGTATGAAGCCGAGCAGGGCCTGATGGCCGAGGGGTTCCGCTCCGTGGCCGGGGTGGACGAGGCGGGCCGGGGGCCGCTCGCGGGGCCGGTCGTGGCCGCCGCCGTGGTGCTCGACCCCGGGGACCCCATCGAGGGGCTGGCGGACAGCAAGACACTCGCCCCCGGCCGGCGCGAAGCGCTCTTCGGCGAGATCCTCCTCCGCGCCCGGGCGGTGGCCGCCGCGGCGGCCGGCCCCCGGGAGATCGAGCGGCGGAACATCCTCCAGGCCTCGCTCTGGGCCATGGCCCGCGCGGCGCGCCGCCTGGCCCCGCGGCCCGACCACATCCTCGTGGACGGGAACCGCTGCATCCCCCTGGCGCTGCCCCAGACCCCGATTGTCGCCGGGGACGCCCGCTGCGCCTGCGTCGCGGCGGCGAGCATCGTGGCCAAGGTGCTCCGCGACCGGCTCATGGAGCGGCTGGACGGCTTCTTCCCCCGCTACGGCTTCCTCCGCCACAAGGGCTATCCCACCCGGGAGCACCTCGCGGCCCTCCAGGCGCACGGCCCCTGCCGGCTGCACCGGCGCACCTTCCGGGGCGTGCCGGGCCGCTTCGGGGAATAGGATGGCGAGGGAGCCTGCCCGGAGCGGCGGGGCGCGCGGCGAGGAGGCGGCCGGCCGCCACCTTGAAAAATGCGGCTACCGGATCCTGGTGCGGAACTACCGCGGGCCCCGCTACGAGGTGGACATCGTGGCCGAGGAGAAGGGCGTCCTCGCCTTCGTCGAGGTGAAGACCCGGCGCCCCGGCGAGGATGAGAGCGGCCTGCTGGCCGTGGGGCCCGCGAAGCAGCA
>MGDP01000176.1 GCA_001790955.1 Candidatus Tectomicrobia bacterium RIFCSPLOWO2_12_FULL_69_37 | reverse complement strand
GTGCCCGACGGCCACCCGGCCCTGGAGGCCGGCGGCCCGGGTGCGCCGGACGACGGACTCGATGCGGCGGTCGCCGGGGTCGTCGGAGAAGTCGAGGTGGAGGTCGATGTCTTTCCCAAATTCAGTGGCGAGGCGGAAGACGATGTCGAGGTGGCGCTCGGGGTCGAGGTCGTTGTAGGGCACCCCGCCCACGGCGTCCCCGCCCATGCGCATGGCCTCGCGCATGAGCTCCCCGGTGCCGGGCTGCCGCTCGATGCCTTCCTGGGGGAAGACGACGAGCTGGAGGCCGACCCGGCCGCGCCAGGCCTCCTTGAGCTCGAGGGCGGCCTCCATCCCCCGGAGGCGGACGATGGGGTCCACCTCCACCTGGACCCGGGCGCGGGTGGTGCCGTGGCGGAGGAGGAGCCCGAGCGCCCGCTCGGAGCGCCCGCGGATGTCCTCTTTCGTGACGGCGCGCTTGAGCTCCAGGGTGATGGCGATGGCGTCCGGGAGGGTGCCGGAGAGGTTGGAGCGCCGCTCCTCAAGGAAGGCCTTGTCGAGGTGGATGTGGCTCTCGATGAAGCCGGGCAGCGCCACCCGGCCCTCCAGATCCACCTCCCCGGTCCGGAGAGGAGCGGCGGAGGCCGTGGTCACGCCCATGAACTTCCCGCCGCCCACCGCCAGGTCGGCGAGCGGCCCCCCGGCCGTCAGGCGGGCGTTCCGGAACACCGCTTCCACGCCGGCTCCACCGTCCACGCGTCACCTCTCCCGGGCCGCGGCGCACCGGGCCGGCACCCCGCCGCCCACCCGGCGAAAATCCGGCCGCGGCCATCCATAACCCGTCCCGGGGACAGGAATCAAGGGAATACCCGCAGAACCTTTTTTGCCCCTTGACCGGCCCCGGGAAACATGAGAGAAAACAATCCTCTTAGGTCGGCCCTCCGAATTGTTCGGGAATTCGAATCTTCCCCCGGGCAAAGGGCGCACGCTTCCCAGCGGAAGGCAGGGGTACGTTCCGGTTTTCCGCGGATCGGAAGAAGACGGGATGGACGTATTCACGCTGCACAACCTCATCGAACTGAGCTACAACAGCCTCTCCTACGCGGCGCTGCTGTTCCTGCTGGCGAGCGGCCTCTCCATCATCTTCGGCGTCATGCGCATCGTGAACCTCGCCCACGCGGCCTTCTTCCTGCTGGGAGGGTACATCGCCCTCACGACCTACCGGGTCCTGGGCACCGCCCTCTGGACCCTCCCGGTGGCGATGGTGGTGGGCGGCGGCGTCGTGGCGGCGCTCTCCGTGTTCATCGAGCGCTACTTCCTGCGCCGGCTGGGGCAGGACACGGTGGCCCAGGTGCTCGTCACCATCGGCTTCGCCTTCATCTTCTTCGACACCAACATTCTCATCTGGACGGGGGACAACTACATGCTCCACCGCCCCTGGCCGCTGGACGACAGCACGGTCATCGGCGGCATTTCCTTCCCCCGCTACCGGGCCTTCATGATCCTCGCGGCCGTCCTCGCCTGGGCGATCCTCTACTTCGTCATCGAGCGCACCCGGGCCGGGGCCATCGTGCGCGCCACGGTGGACGACCCCCAGATGGCGCGCGGGATCGGCATCAACACCAACGTCGTCCAGATGAGCATCTACGCCCTGGGGGTGTTCCTCTCGGCGATGGGAGGGGTGGTGGGAGGCTCCTTCCTCGGGGTGGCGCCCGGGCTGGACTTCCAGGTGCTCCCCTACGCCTTCGCGGTGGTCATCATCGGGGGGCTGGGGAGCCTGACGGGCGCGGTCGTCGGGAGCATCGTGGTGGGCTTCATGGACAACTTCGGCACGGCGCTCTTCCCCGAGCTTTCCTACTTTGCCCTGTTCGCCCCGATGGCCATCATCCTCGCGGTCAAGCCCACCGGGCTCTTTGGGAGAGGCTGAACGGTGAGCCAGTTTTCCTCCGAGCTGAAGCGGATCATCTGGGTGCTCGCCGCCTTCGGCGTCTTGGCGGTCGTCACGCCCCTCCTCGACGACTACACGCAAACCATCATAATGCGCGCCCTCGTTTTTGCCATCATGGCGATGAGCCTGGACATCCTTATGGGCTACACCGGGCTCCGGTCCATGGGGCATGGCGTCTATTTCGCCTTCGGCGCCTACTCGGCCGCCATCCTGATCTCCACGATGAAGGTGACGAACCTTCTCGCCGTGTTCGGCGTGGGCCTCGGCCTCTCCGCGCTCGTCGCGGCGTTCCTGGGCTTCCTGGCCATCCGGGCGGTGGGGGTGTACTTCCTCATGATCACGCTTTCCTTCTCGATGGTGGTGTGGGGCCTGGCCTACCGCTGGCACACGGTCACGGGCGGAGACAACGGCATCGCGGGCGTCATCCCTCCCCCCATTTTCGGGATCCCCCTGACGAACCCCGTGGCGTTCTTCTACTTCACCTTTATCATCTTCATGATCTGCCTGGCGCTCCTCTACCTCCTGGTCAGGAGCCCCTTCGGCAAGACCCTCGTCGGCATCCGCGAGGGGGAAGCCCGGATGAAGATGCTGGGTTATAATACCTGGCTGCACAAGTACCTCGCGTTCGTGATCTCCGGAACCTTCGCCGGGATCTCCGGCACCCTTTGGGCGATGCTGAACCGGTTCATCGCGCCGACCGACGTGGAGCTGGTGACCTCGGTGGAAGCCCTCCTCATGGTGGCCCTGGGAGGCCCGGCCACCCTGGTGGGGCCCGTCATCGGAGCGGGTATCATCATGTTCTTGCGGTACTGGGTGAGCACCTTCATCGAACGGTGGTACGTAATCCTGGGGGCCACCTACATCATCACCATCCTCTACGCCCGGGAGGGCATCCTGGGCAAGATCGAGGCCTTCCTGGCCCAGCGGAAGGCGAGAGGAGAGGCCGACGCGGCTATCTCCCAGGTCCAGGAACAGCCGGAGGAGCTCCGCACGTGAAGTTTTTCCTCCGGAAGGAGCGTTCCGCCCCATGCGCAGAGCAAAGCCGCGCGCGAGGGCTAACCATTCCCATTACGGGAGGAATGACCATGAAAGCGAAATGGCTCGTCTTACTCGCAGCGGCCGGCCTCGCGTTCGGAGCGGGAGCCGCCCAGGCCGCTCCCCGGGAGGTCCGCATCGGCTTCATCGCGCCGCTGACGGGCCCATTCGCCCAGGTGGGCAAGGACCAGGTCAACGGCTTCATCTTGTGGCTGGAGCAGAACAAGTACAAGATGGGCCCACTCACGGTGAAGTTCACCGCCGAGGACTACGAGGCCAAGCCCGCCCTGGCCGTGGCCAAGGCCCAGAAGCTCATCCAGCGCGACAAGGTGCACGTGTTCCTGGGCGGCCTCTTGGCCCCGACGGGTTACGCGCTCGCCCCGGTGGCGGACCAGTTCAAGGTCCCCTACATTTCCCCCGCCCCGGCGGGCGAGGACCAGACCCAGCGCAAGCGGCACAAGTACTACGCGCGCCTGAGCTTCACGAGCGGCCAGTGCCAGCACGCCCTGGGCGATTGGGCCTATGAGCAGGGCCACCGCCGTATCGTCACCGTGGGCGCCGACTACGCCTTCGGCTACGAGTCGGTCGGCGGCTTCCAGCGCGGCTTCGAGGACAAGGGCGGCAAGGTCGTCGCCAAGGTCTGGCCCAGGCTGGGCACCGTGGACTTCGGCCCCTACTTGCCCCTCATCCCCCGCAACGCGGACGCGGTTTACGCCCTCATGGTGGGCCCGATGTCCCTCGCCTTCCCCAAGCAGTTCAAGGCGGCGGGCTTCAAGATGGCCCTCCTCGGCGGGACGACGAGCACGGACGAGTTCATCCTCCCCAACATGGGCGATGAGGCCATCGGCTACGTCACCACCTCCCACTACAGCGCGGCCATCGACACCCCGAAGAACCACGCGTTCGTCAGGGACTTCCAAAAGCGCTTCGGGAAGATGGCCTCCTACTACGCCGAAAACTCCTTCACGGCGGCGCTCTACATCAACGAGGCTCTCAAGCGGACCGGTTACAATCCCGACAAGATCGAGGTCTGGCTCGAAGAGCTGAAGAAGATCCGCGTGGACGCCATCCGGGGCCCGGTGTACCTCGACGCGTATGCCAACCCCGTGCAGAACTGCTACATCCGCAAGATCGAGCGCGTCCCCGGCGACCGCAACAACTTGGGTGTCAAGCCCAACTCGCTGTGGAACATCGTGATCAAGACCTATCCGGCCGTGAGCCAGTTCTGGAACTACAAGCCGGAGGATTTCCTGAAGCACCCCGTGTACGACAAGAACTTCCCGCCCTGCAAGTTCTGCGGGCAGTAAGCGGACGAGGGAACCCCGCCGCCGGGGGGAACACCCCCCGGCGGCGGTTCCTTGTACGGGTTTCAGCGGAAGAGAGAGACGACGTGGCCGAGGAAGCGGAGTCCCGCCTGGAACTGGCGGCCGTCTCGAAGCACTTCGGCGGCCTCCACGCCGTCGAGGACGTGAACCTGCGCTTGCACGCGGGGAGCCGGCACGGGATCCTCGGCCCGAACGGGGCGGGCAAGACCACCCTCTTCAACCTCATCACGGGCGTGCTGCCCATCACTTCGGGCCGCATCTCCCTCTTCGGCCAGGACGTCACCCACTGGCCCACCCACAAGCGGACGGCCATGGGGATGGCGAGGACCTTCCAGATCACCAGCCTCTTCCCCAGGCTGACGGTTCTGGACAACGTCCTGCTCGCGGTCCAGGGCCTGCGCCCCATGAAGCTGGTCATGTGGCGCCCCCTCGCCAGCTACAAGGACGTGTACGAGAAGGCCGAGAAGCTCCTGGCCGACGTGAACTTCTGGCACCTGCGGAACCAGCAGGTCCGCAACCTCTCCCACGGCGAGCAGCGCCAGCTCGAGGTCGTCCTCGGGCTGGCCAGCGACCCCAAGGTGCTCCTGCTGGACGAGCCCTCCGCCGGCCTCGCCACGGGCGAGTCGCGCGAGATGGCCGACTTCCTCAACTCGCTCGACAAGGACCTCTCCATCCTCATCATCGAGCACGACCTGGACGTCCTCTTCGGCGTGGTCTCCCAGATCACGGTCCTCCACTACGGCAAGGTGCTGCTGGAGGGGCCGAGCGACGAGGTGCGGAACGACTCGCAGGTCAAGGAAATCTACCTGGGGAAGGGCTGAGACG
>MGDP01000175.1 GCA_001790955.1 Candidatus Tectomicrobia bacterium RIFCSPLOWO2_12_FULL_69_37 | reverse complement strand
GCTACACGTGGGCACAGCGAGGTGGCAGATGCGGCTACGCCGCTCCCGCGAGAGTACCAAAAGCTCGCCGATTCGGTTCGACTCTTCTTTAAGGACACTGTCCATCAGTGTCAGAACTACGACCGAAACGTTTTCATCATGACGCGATTCCAGAAAGGGGATGAGACGCTCGGAGAGCTCGACGAAGCTATTCGAGCAACGCTGAGTTCCCGTGGGCTAGTCGGCCACCGGGCTGATGATCGCTGCTATCCCACCGATCGCAATCTCTGGGATAACGTTTGCACCTACATGCTCTGTTGCAAGTACGGTGTGGCTGTACTTGAGAACATCATTGTCGATGAGTTCAATCCAAACGTCGCGCTAGAGTACGGGTTCATGCGAGCAATGGGTAAGCCGGCGCTTCTCCTGAAGGAGAAACGATTTAAGCCCCGTGCCGACATACTCGGGACGATCTGGCAAGATTTCGACATTCTGAATATCGACCCCACCGTTCCTAATGCAATTGACAAGTGGCTTGACGACGTCGGCGTCAGTGCGGCGGTCTAACCTGGCGCTGCAGCCGGCAGGCGATTGGCGCGGTTCCGCCCCGGCCCCGGCCGCCCGCTGATGCCGGGCCGTGAGGCGCGCGCGAATGAATTCCTTTCCGACCGCCTTCTTTCCTGGTACCATCGGGAGGCGCGGAGGGATTGGGCCATGAGAAGGATTTCCAGGGTCAAGGCGTTGCCGGGATACCCGCTGGAGCTTGAATTTGATGACGGGGTATGCGGAACCGTGGACCTCTCCGAAGCCGTGGGCAAGGGTGTGTTCGCCTTGTGGCGCGACCCGCTCGCCTTCGAGCAGGTCCGCATCGGCTCGTCCGGCGAACTGGCCTGGGGCGGCCGGATTGATCTGTGCCCCGACGCGCTCTACCTCAAGGTGACGGGCAAGAAGCCGGAAGAACTTTTCCCCGCGCTGCGCGATCAGCCCATCCGTGCCTGAGATCAGCCGTTTCTTCGGCATCGTCATCAAGTGTGCTGCTTGGTAAATTCGCAGAAGAAGTCGGACGGCCTCTGGCTGTCATGCTGAGCCCTTCGCGCCGCTCAGGGCAGGCTCCGCGAAGCATCTCGGTTTTGAGAAAAGCCATACATCGAAACCGAGATTCTTCGGTCGCTTCGCTTCCTCAGAATGACATGCCTACACGATGACTTACTCAACGAACTCACCAGACAGGGCACGCGATATTCTTCGGCGATCACAACCCGCCGCACTTTCATGCGGAATACGGCGGCGCCTCCGCTCAGAGCCACCCCTCAAGGACCAGCGCGAACCCCGCCAGCCCCCCAGGACGAGCGCCCAGGCAAAGGCCACCTGCATGGGATGGGCGTAGCAATACCGGCGGCATCGCGTTGCTCGTCCTTTCGCCGCTGGGCGCGAGCGTTTGCCAGACACGCAGCTGTGAAGAGCCCTGAAGCGCCAGCTTGCCGGCAGGTTCGGCCAGAAGCTACAATGAGGCATGGATGCAAATCCTGAATCGTTGTTTGAGGCCGCCACGCCGCTTGGGTTTCGGGTCCGAGTCGACCGAATGCGTTGGGATTTGATAGTGAACGAGAAGCATCCAGCGATGAAAGGGCGAGAATGGGACGTCAAGTCGGCCCTTGAAAGTCCTGACGAAGTGCGGCGGGGCAAAACCGACGGTTCCGTTTTGTTGTTTTACAAAGCCGAAGCCTTGAAACGGTGGGTCTGCGCAGTGACAAAACGGTCGGATGGGGAAGGGTTTCTGATCACCACGTACCCCACGGACGCAATCAAGGAAGGGATGAAGATATGGCCGAAGTGAAGGTGTTCTACGACAAGGCAGGCAACACCCTCACCGTCTGGTTCGCCGATCCCAGCCAGGAGCATGTTTCGGAGGAAACCGGCGACGAGGTTATCCTGATGAAGGATGGCTCGGGCAAAGTGATCGGTTTCGAGAAACTCAACTTCACGGCGCCCCATCCTGATCTGCTTCGTCTTTCGTTTGAAACGACACCGGCCTGAACCGGCTGGCCAAGCCGCCGCGGGAACCAGCCGCTGCAAAGCGCATCGACCCTGACGCGCCTCGCCTCCCCGAACAGCGGCCCCGCTCAGAACCGCCCACTCACCGCCCTCCTCACCC
This sequence comes from Candidatus Tectomicrobia bacterium RIFCSPLOWO2_12_FULL_69_37, assembly GCA_001790955.1. GTDB lineage: Bacteria > UBA8248 > UBA8248 > UBA8248 > UBA8248 > 2-12-FULL-69-37. The sequence continues at coordinate 5,047 of MGDP01000175.1, read as the reverse complement.
CAGCGGATAGAGCCGCTCGATCATGAGCCGGCAGACGAGCCTTTTCTCCCTTTTCATGGCCTGGAGGTACTCCGCGAGGTCGCCGGGGTCCTTGCCCGTGATGCGCCGGTAGAGGGCGAGGTTCCGCTGGCCGTCCGGGTCCTCGATGAGCTCGGCCCGCCCCTCGGCGCAGAGGTAGGGGTGCCACGCCCCCTCGGGGAAGGCGCAGAGGGTGGCCCGGGGGTCGCGCTTGAGGTTGCGGGTCTTGACGCGGGAGGCGGTCATGGAGATCTCGACGGCATCCCCCATGGTGCCGAAGACGACGGGGGTGGGGTGGGGCCGCCCGTCGGGGAGGAGGGTGGCCAGCACCCCGTGCGTGCACTGGGCGAGGAAGGCGAGGGCTTGGTCCCGGGTCATGGGCATGATCTCCTGTCGCCGTGGGGCCGCTGGAGGGGGGTTGGCCCGCTTCCGTGTATGGACTACCCTAATACATCCGCCCGGGGCGCCGGAAGGGGCGCGGGGGGCGGGAGGCGCCCGGAGGGTCCCCGATGGAGCCCATCTTCAACCTGGAGGTGCTGAGCGCCTCCCCGCGCACCCTCCAGCGCTGGGAGTGGGAGCGGCTCGACGGGGGGCTGGTGATCCTCGGGGGCTTCATCATCTTCCTGGGCGCGGCGCCCGGCCGGGCCTTCCGGCTGCTGGTGGAGATGTTCGGGGCGGGCGGCGGCCTCATCGGCACCTCCAACGCCCGGCTCGACCCGGCGGGGGCGGACTGGCTGCCCGTCTCGACCGTGCGGGCCGAGTTCGCCACCGGGGAGGAGCCGCCCTACCGCCTCCGCGTCCAGTTCGTGAACGAAGGCCTTCCCCGCTCCCGCGAGGAGCTCATGAAGTCCGCCGAGGCCCTGATCCGCCCGTGGGTGCGCAGAGAGCTGCCGTCGTCCTCCTGAGCGGGGGGATGGACTCCGCCGTGGCCCTCGCCCTCGCCCGGGCGGAGGGCTTCGCGTGCCACGCCCTCTCCTTCGACTACGGCCAGCGCCACGGGGAGGAGATCGAGGCCGCCCGCCGGGTCGCCTCCGCCCTCGGGGCCGCCGCCCACGCGACCATCCAGATCGATCTGCGCGCCATCGGGGGCAGCGCCCTCACGGGCGGCCTCGACGTCCCCAAGGACCGCGAGCGCATCGGCGAGGGAATCCCCGTCACCTACGTCCCCGCCCGGAACACCGTCTTCCTGAGCTTCGCCCTGGCGCTCGCCGAGGTGCGGGGGGCGGAGGACATCTTCATCGGGGTGAACGCCCTCGACTACTCGGGCTACCCCGACTGCCGGCCCGAGTACATCGAGGCCTTCGAGCGCATGGCCCGGCTCGCCACCAAGGCGGGAGTGGAGGGGCGGCCCCTCACCATCCGCGCCCCCCTCATCGGGATGCGCAAGGCCGGGATCATCCGCCGGGGCCTGGAGCTGGGGGTGGACTTCGGGCTCACCCACTCCTGCTACGACCCCCCCGGCCCCGGGCGCGCCTGCGGCCGCTGCGACGCCTGCCTCCTCCGCCGGCGGGGCTTCGCCGAGGCCGGGGCCAAGGACCCGCTGGTGTATCCGGACAGGCACGGGGACGAGAAAGATGGGTGATGGAAGTTCGCCGATTTTTAGTGGCGTGGCTGGCGCGATAGGCGGTGCCACGTTCAGTTAGGCTTCTTGCCTGACGATTGGCGGCTTGGTTGTCACCACTATCCCTGCGGCGGTAGCCGTAATCAGGAATTCCTCATTCTCACCCGGTTCGTCTGTAAGAGCCATGAGGTTGCGCTCGGCTTCGGAGGGGTTTTGGTAAATCATCCTTACCATGCGGTCGACGGCCGCGCTCACGGGGGCATGGCCGTTCTCGACGCGGGAGAGGGTGGCGGCGTCAACGCCCAAGGCCCGGGCCATGTTCCCCGCCTTCCAGTAGAGCGACTTCCTCAAGTACCGGACCTCCGGCCACGTCAGGCGCCCCCTTTTGTTCGCCAACGTTTCAGCCAGCGTGTCCAACAGGTTCTTCAGTCCCCCAATCTGCACCGTCTTGTGCCCGTTGGGGCATTCCCACTGCTTCACCTGATCCCCCTCGATATAAACATTGCCGAGGCCGCTTTCCACCCAATGGTGGCGCCCGCCCACCTGGCGCATTTCCCCGCCGCATTCCCTGCACCGGTGCCCCATGTCCATCTCCTAGAAAACAGTCACCACCACCAGCGTTTCCTCATCCTCGAAAGCCGCGATCAGGGTCAATTCCACGCCTTCTGAATCTTCTCCCTCGAACCTGTATCTCCACTCCTGATGCCGATCATTCCATTCCGGCTCTCTTGCGACCCGGCCCACCGCTAAACAGTGTGCGATATCCCGAGAGGTCACATTTCTCTCAGTTGCGCGATCTCGTTGATGCTGTGGAGTTTCGATAAACCCGCTTTCTACGATTCGCCTCGCTAAGTCTGTGGCCTCCTGCCTCCCTAGCCTGTCCATGCAATTACTATCATTTGAATTTGATGAATTGTCAATTCCATTGATAAATTATCAATTTTATTGTCCCGGCCCAAGGCTGGAGCGCGCCTCGGATTATCCCTTGGAATCACGGTCTAAACTCACTCGCCACCCGCCCCTTGGAGAGATCTTCGCTCACCCCCCCGCCCAGACAGGAGGCGCTTGTCCGGGATTCCCTCCCGCGGTTGACACCGCTATGCAGAGAGGATACGCACTCCATCTTGGATGCCCCGCGCCGGCCCTCCGAGCATCTTCGTGGAGCGCCTTTTCTCTAGGATGGAGCGACGATGCAATACCCCTTCACCGAAGAGCAGCTCGCCCTCGCCCAGCTCACCAAGGATTTCATGGAGCGCGAGGTGAGGCCCGCCGCCGCCGAGCTGGACCGCAAGGCCGATCCCCGGGACTGCTATCCGGCGGCGCTCATCCGCAAGGCGTCGGCGCTGGGCCTGCGCACCCTGGCCGTCCCGGAGGAGTACGGCGGCAGCGGCGCCAGCACCATGACCAAGACGCTCTGCCTGTGGACGGGGGGGCAGATCGAGATCGGCACCATCAAGTGCCTCTCCCAGTGCTGGAAGGTCGCGAGCGTCCTCTTCAAGATGGCCAACGAGGACCAGAAGAACCGGTGGGGCAAGGCCTTCGTCGAGGACCCCGACTTCGTCGGCGCCATCCTCATGACCGAGCCCGACCACGGCTCGGACAACATCCTGCGCCAGACCGACCCGAAGACCGGCATCCGGATGACGGCGGTGAGGGACGGGGAGTACTGGGTGCTGAACGGCGCCAAGCGCTTCAACTCCCTCTCCTCCTGGGCCAGGATGCTCATCGTCTTCGCCCGCACCGACCCGGGCGCCCTCGTCCACAAGGGCACCAGCGTCTTCCTCGTCCCCGGCGACGCCAAGGGCGTCATGCACGGCCAGGTGCACGACAAGCTGGGCTACCGGCTCTACCCCAACGGCGAGACCTTCTTCGACAACGTGCGCGTCCACGACCGCGACCGGGTGGGCCCCGTGAACGAGGGCTTCGCCACCCAGGCGGCCATCTTCCGGGGCACCGCCGAGCTGCCCGCCTGCAACACGAGCATCTGCCGCGGCCTGTGGAGCCAGTGCCACCAGCACGCCAAGGACCGCGTCCAGGGCGGCAAGCCCATCATCGAACACCCGACCGTCCGCCACATGCTGGCCGAAATGCTCATGAACATCGAGGTGGCCGAGCAGTACATGTGGCGCGTCTGCTGGGGCGTGGACAACGACCCCTCCTACACCACCCGCATGACCCGCTACGGCAAGGTGTTCAGCGACCAGGTGGCCATGAAGGCCATCTACCTCGCCACCGACATCCTGGGCGGGATGGGCGTCATGAAGGAGAGCCCCTCCGAGAAGATGATCCGCGACCTCATCACCTTCCTGCACGGGGACGGGACGGACTCGCTGAACATGCTGCGGGCGGCCATGACGATGGACCAGCCGGTCTAGGCGTGGAATCCGAACACGCCGTTCACACCGCGAACACGGGAGCCATCCCCCCTCCCCCTCCGGGGGAGGGTTGGGGTGGGGGAAAAGCCCGTTGCGGTTTTCCCTCCCCCCGCCCCCTCCCGCCTTTGCGGGCCGAAGCCCTCTCGCCTTCGGGCAGGCCGCTCCGGCGGGCGAAGGCCCGGAGGGAGGGGGAGCCGGGGCCGCCCGGAGGTGTTTTCTCCGGGTGGACATCCACTCAGTGAACAACCGATTTAGAACTCACATCTGGGCTGGTTGACATGGGTTCCCCCCCTTTCCCCCCTTTTCAAGGGGGGGAAAGGGGGGGTAAGTTTTTCGGGATGCTTGTCATCGTATGGCTGCCGCCTTCGCGGGGAGATCCCGGGGGCCAGCCCGTTTCCCCGCTTCGGAGGGTGCCGCATGGACTTGATGCTGAACGGCAAGGTGGCCATGGTCTCGGGCGGGAGCAAGGGCATCGGCCTCCACATCGCCCGGGACCTCGCCGCCGAGGGCTGCCACGTCGCGGTCGGCGCCCGGGGGGAGAAGGACCTCCAGGGGGCGGTCCAGGACATCAACGCCCGGGGGAAGGGCCGGGCCGCGGGCTTCGCGGGGGACGTGACCCAGCCGGGCGTCCCCCAGGCTTTCCTCCAAAAGGCCCTGGCCGAGTTCGGCGGGGTGGACATCCTGGTGAACAACGTGGGCGGCAGCGACCCCAAGCCCCTGCTCGAAACCACCGACGAGGACTGGCACCGCGTCTTCGGGCTCAACCTCTACCATGCCGTCGCGCTCTCCCGCCTCGCCATCCCCGAGATGAAGAAGCGGGGCGGGGGGGCCATCCTCAACGTCGCCTCCATCGCCGGGCGCGAGTCGGGCTCGGCCATGACCTACAACGCCTCCAAGGCCGCCCTCATCAGCTTCACCAAGGCCCTGGCCCAGCAGGTGGCCAAGGACAACATCCGGGTGAACTCCCTGGCGCCGGGCAGCATACTCTTCCCGGGCGGGATCTGGGAGCGCCGCATCGCCGCCGCCCCGGACGGCCTCAAGGGCTGGATCGCCTCCGCCATGCCCTTCGGCCGCATGGGCCGGCCCGAGGAGG
>MGDP01000174.1 GCA_001790955.1 Candidatus Tectomicrobia bacterium RIFCSPLOWO2_12_FULL_69_37 | reverse complement strand
AGGCCACGTCGTTCGTCAGCTTCCGGGTCAGGTTCTCGAAGGCCTTCTCGCGCTCCTCCTCGTCGGTGAGGGCGGAGGCCGCGTTCAGCATCTTGTCGAAGTCCTTGTCGCACCAGCCGCTCCAGGCCCCGATGCAGCCCGCCACGGCCGCGAGCTGGAGGTCGGAGTCGCCGCCGCCGCCGCCGAAGGAGTGGAAGTAGAGGAAGGGCTTGAAGTCGGGGCCGGCCTCCTTGCGGTGCTTGCGGAAGCGGTTGCGGTAGCCCCGGTTGTTCAGCTGGGTCATCTTGACCTTGATCCCCGCCTTCTGGAGCATGCCGGCGAGCACCTCGATGGAGTCCTTGTCCTTGAGGTAGCTGCCCACCTGGGCGACGAGGTCCACCTCGATGCCGTTCGGGTGGCCCGCCTCGGCGAGGAGCTTCCTGGACTTCGCGGGGTCATAGGCATAGGGATAGGGGAACTCCCCGGGCTTCAGGAAGCCCTCGGTGAGGGGGTGGAGGACCTGCGTCGCGTCCACGGCGACCCCCTTCACCACCGTGTTCTGGAGGGTCTTCCGGTCGATGGCGTGGGCGACGGCCATCCGCACCTTCTTGTCGGCGAAGATGCCGCCCCACTTGTTGTAGAAACCGATCCGGAAAATGCGGATGCCGGGCTTCGCCACCACCTTGGCCTTGCCGCTCGCGTTCACCTTGTCCCACATCGAGGCCGGCACCTCGAAAATGACGTCCACCTCACCCTTGATGAGGGCGGCCACGCGGGCGCCGTCCTCGGGGATGATCTTCGAGATGACGCGCTTCACCTTGGGGTACTGGGGATCCCAGAAGACCGGGTTCGCCTCGTACTCCGCGCGGTCGTCGCGCACCCACTTCTTCAGGAGGTAGGGGGCGCTGCCGATCGGGTGGGAGGTCAGGTAAATCGGGTCTTTCGAGGAATAATACTTGGGCGGCACGATCCCGCCCACGTTGCCGAGCCGGTTGAGGAAGCCCGCGTCCGGGAAGGCCAGGTTGATGCGCACCTTGTGCTTGCCCAGCACCTCGACCGCGTTCTTCTTGCCGATCACCCGGAAGCGCTCCTTCTGGCGCGACTTGATCTTGGGGTCGTGGATGCGCTCGAGGCTGTACTTGACCGCGCTCGCGTCGAGCTCCTCCCCGTTCGAGAACTTGATCCCCTCCCTGAGCTCGAGCTCGAGCGTCTTGTTGTTCACCCACTTGTGCTTCTTGACGATGAGGGGGACCAGCTTGCCCTGGGGGGTGCGGTGCATCAGCGTCTGGATCACCCACCGGTTGAGCGCGTTGGAGATCTGCGAGCTCTCGGTGTGGGGATCATGGGTGGGGTTCTCTTGCTTGAAGGCGATCACGAGGGTGCCGTCCTTGGGCGCCGCCGAGGCGGGCGCCGCCAGCCACAGGAGCGCCGCCCATGCCACGAACAACTTCCGCATATCCTTCCCTCCTCAAAAAGAAACCGCCGAGAAAGCCGCTCAAAAGTAAAACGAACCACTCCCCTTCGAGGGTCCGCACACCCTCCCGATCAAGCCGCATGAGATGGTGACGAGAGGATACCAAATCCGGCGGGAAAGACCAAGGCGAAGCGATGGCGGAAATAAATAAAGCCGCCGCGGCCGGAACCCCCGGCCGCGGCGGCCTCCGCAGGAGGCGGAACCTACTTCAGCCCGATCTCCCAGGCCATGACACGCTCGTCCACCCGCGGATCCCAGTCCACCCGGTTGCTGAGGCCGAAGGTGGCGTTCAGCCGGTAGATGGGGACCACGACGGCATCCTCGGTGATCTTCCTCGCCAGGCCGGCGAAGGCCTTCTCGCGCTCCTCCTCGCCGAGAACCGAGGAGGTGGCGGTAAGCGCCTTGTCGAACTCTTTGTCGCACCAGCCGCTCCAGGCCCCCTTGCAGCTCGCCATGGCGCCCAGCTGGAGGTCGGAGTCCCCGCTGCCGCCGCCAAAGGAGTGCATGAACAGGTAGGGCTTGAAGTCCTTCTGCGGCGCGTCGCGGTGCTTGCGGAAGTAGTTGCGGTAGCCGCGCAGGTTGAGGCCCACGAACTTCGTGCGGATGCCGGCCTTGTTCAGCATCCCGTTGAGGACCTCGGCGGCCTCCTTCGTCTTCATGTACTGGCCGAGCTCCACCACGAAGTCCACCTCGATGCCGCTCGGGTGGCCCGCCTCGGCGAGGAGCTTCTTCGCCCGCGCGAGGTCGAACTTGTAGGGGTACTCGTATTTCGCGACGGGGCCCCAGCCCTCGTTGAAGGGATGGAGGAGGGTGCTGGCGTCCACCGCCGTGTCCTTGAGGATGGACTTGAAGAGCGCCTCACGGTCGATGGCGTGGGCCACGGCCATGCGCACCCGCTTGTCGTTGAAGAGGCCACCGTGCTTATTGAAGAAGCCCACCCGGAAGATGCGGATGCCCGGCTTCGAGACCACCCGCGCCTTGCCGCTCTGGTTGATGCGGTCGAACATGACGGGCGGCACGTCGAAAACGACGTCCACCTCGCCCTTGACGAGGGCGGCCACGCGGGCGCCTTCCTCGGGGATGATCTTGACGACGACCCGCTTCACCTTGGGGTATTGGGAGTCCCAGAAGAGCGGGTTCGCCTCAAACTCCGTGATGGTGTCGCGCTCCCACTTCTTCATCATGTAGGGGCCGCTGCCGATCTGGTTCGAGGACCAGAAGATGGGCTCCTTCGCCGCGTAGGCCTTGGGCGGCACGATGAGGCCGATGTTCCCCATCCGGTTGACGAAGCCCGCGTCCGGGAACGCGAGGTTGAAGCGCACCCGGTACTTGTCCACCACCTGGACGGCGTCCTTGTGCGCGATGATGCGCAGGCGGTCGATCTGGCGCGACTTGACCTTCGGGTCATGCACGCGGTCGAGGCTGTACTTGACGGCGTGGGCGTCGAGCTCCTCGCCGTTCGAGAACTTGATCCCCGGCTTGATCTCGAATTCGAGGGTCTTGGGGTCGACCCACTTGTAGCTCTTGGCCACCAGGGTGATGAGCTTCCCCTCGGGGGTCTTGTGCATGAGGCCCTGCATGACCCAGCGGTTTCGCATGTTGGAGACGGCCGAGCTCTCGGTATGGGGGTCCATGGTCGGCGTCTCGGCCTTGTAGGCGATGACCAGCGTGCCGTCCTTTGGGGCCGCCTGCCCTCCGGACGGCAGCGCCGCGAGCAGCACCACAAGCGCGGATGTGACGAGTATGTGCAGCATGTCCTCCCCTCCTACGAAAGACGCCGGGCAGCGCCCGGTCTTGAAGCCCCCGAATGGCCCGCACGGCCGGGGGCGGAATCAAACCACGATCAGGTCCAGCGGCAGCTGGGTCACCCACTCGCACCCCGCCGCCGTGATGATGCAGGTGCGGCCCAGGAAGCAGCCCAGCCTCCCGTCCGGGGTGATGGGGTTGGGCTCGCTCATGATCACCATCCCCTCCTTGAAGACCCGGTCGGCCGGCTTGGCCCGGATGTGGGCCATCTCCACGTGGGGCGAGCAGGTGACGATGTCGATGCCGTGGATGACGGTGGGCCGCGAGGTGTAGCCCTTCCGCACGATGAGCTGGGCGGCCTCCTGCACCTCCTCGACGGTGCCGCCCGGGCGCAGGCACTTCTCGACCGCGCGGAAGACCGGCACGGCCACCTCCTCGTGCATGCGCTTCAGGGCGTCCGAGGGGGGGCCCAGGCAGATGGGGGCCCCGATCTGGGCCGTGTAGCCGAAGTAGCCCGCGCCGTACTCGTTCACCAGCACGTCCCCCTTCTGGACCTTGCGGCCCGAGGGCCTGGGGTTGCCGAAGGGGAGCGCGGGCCGGGCCATCGGGGTGGAGCCCAGGATGTCGAGGTGGATGTAGCCGCCCCCATCCTTCACGGCGAAGGTGGCGCTCGCGTTGAGCTGGTACTCGGTCACGCCCGGCTTGGCGCGCCCGGCGATGGCCAGGATGGCGCGGTCGCACAGCTCCCCCGCCTTGCGGACGAAGCGCCGCTCCTCCTCGCTCTTGATGTTCATGAGGGGGTGGAGGATCTCGGCCACGAACTCGATCTTGGCCTCGGGCAGCGCCTCCTTGATCTCGAGGTAATAGTTCGCCGGGAGGTACTCGTTCGAGCGGCCCTCGGAGTTCGCGCTGCACAGGCCGATGGCGCGGCCGGCGAGGCCCAGCTCCCGGATGCGGGCGGCCAGGGCTTTGCCGAAGCCCCCGCCCCCCGCGGCACGGACGTCCCGGATGGCGCTCCACTTGCGAGTGGCCCAGATGTGGGCGCCCGCCATGGAGCAGAAGAGGGTGGGCTCCCCCTCCAGCGGGAAGACGGCGTACTGGGCGAGCGCCCGGGCGTCCAGGTGGCCGCTCAGCCAGACCAGCCCGTAGCCCATGCTCCCGTTGTTCATGCTCCCCGGGACGATGAGGCAGTCGAGGCCCTTCTCCCGCATGGCGGCCCTGAGCGCCTCGTGGCGGCGCCGGTACTCGGCCTCCGGGAAGGAGGGGTAGACGGCGTCCTCGTACCAGGGGGCGTCGGCCAGGTGGTGGAAGTTCTCGCCCAGGTGGAGCGCGCCGCACACCTCGGCGAAGGGCTTTCCCTTCATTCGCCTCTCCTGTCTTCCCGCGTGTTGTTTCCGGGGGTGGGTCAGTCTACGCCCTTCAGCCGGGGATCGATGAAGTCGCGGAACCAGTCCCCCAGGAGGTTGGTCGAGAGGACGGTCAGCATGATGGCCAGGCCCGGGAAGACGCAGATCCACCACGCCGTGTCGATGTAGTTCCGCCCGTCCGCCAGGATGCCGCCCCAGGTGGGGTTGGGGGGAGGCACGCCCAGCCCGAGGAAGCTCAGGGACGCCTCGATGATGATCATCCGGCCCACCGAGAGGGTGGCCACCACCACGGCGGGGGCCAGCACGTTCGGGAGGACGTACTTGAACATGATCGAGAGGGTGCTCAGCCCGGCCGCCTTCGCCCCCGTCACGAACTCCATCTCCCGCACGGCGAGGGACGAGCCCCGGACGAGGCGGGCGTAGGGCACCCAGATGCGCACCGAGATGGCCACGATCACGATGAAGAGGCTCGGCTTCAGGATGGCCACGAGGCAGAGCGCCAGGAGCACGAAGGGGAAGGCCAGGAAGATGTCCACGATGCGCATGAGCAGGTTGTCCACCCACCCGCCGAAGAAGCCGGAGACGAGGCCGATGAGCACCCCGATCGTGCCCGAGATGAACACCGTGGTCAGCCCCACCGTGAGCGAGACCCGCGCGCCGTAGACGATGCGGGCGAGGAGGTCGCGGCCGATGGAGTCGGTGCCCATAAGGAAGAGCCGGCCGGTCTCCTTGTCCGTGAAGAGGGGCGGCTTGGGGCCCAGCGCCGGGTTCTGATCGTAGGGGCTGTGGAGGATGAAGTACTGCGGGAAGAGCGCCACCAGCGACATGAAGAGGAGGATGAGGAACCCGGCCAAGGCCACCTTGTTGTGGTAGAGGCTCTCCCACGCCGCCCGCCAGACGGGCGGCTCCTCGGGCACCATCTCCTCGGGAGGGAGCGCGGGGGCCAGGGCCGCGGCGGTGACGGCGAACTCTTCTTTCATTTGTAGCTGATCCTCGGGTCGAGCCAGGCGTAGAGGAGGTCCACGACCAGGTTGATGAAGATGAACATGAAGGCCAGGAAGAACACCGCCGCCTGCACGATCGGGAAGTCGTCGTTCATGATGGCGTTCACCGTGAGCCGCCCCACCCCCGGCCAGGCGAAGACCGTCTCGACCACCACCGTGCCCCCCAGCACGATGCCCAGCTCCAGCCCGATGACGGTCACCACCGGGATGGCCGCGTTCTTGAGCGCGTGCTGGTAGATCACCATGTTCTCCCGCAGGCCCTTGCTGCGGGCCGTCCGCACGTAGTCCTCCCCCAGCACGTCCAGCATGCCCGAGCGCAGCACCCGGGTGATGCGCGCCGTGGCGTAGAGGCCCGACGTCACGGCGGGGAGAATCAGGTGGTCCAGGCCGCCCCGCCCGTGCGAGGGCAGGAGGTTGAGCCAGACCGCGAAGACGATGAGGAGCATCAGCCCCAGCCAGAAGTTCGGCATGGACTGCCCGAGCAGGGCCCCCAGCATGCTCACCCGGTCCCACACGCTGTTCCGCCGGGTGGCGGAGATGACCCCCGCCGGGAGCGAGATGACCAGCGCGATGAGGATGGCGGCGAGCGCCAGCTCCGCCGTGGCCGGGATGCGCTCCAGCACGAGCTTCATGGCGGGCTCCCCCTGGCGGAAGGAGACGCCGAACTCGAACTTGAGGGCGCTCACGAAGAAGCGGCCGTACTGGACGAGGAGGGGATCGTTGAAGCCCATCCGCTGGCGGAACTCGGCGATCTCGTCGGTGGTCGAGTCCTCGGGCATCATGAGGGACGCCGGGTCCCCCGTGAGGTGCAGCATGAGGAAGGTGATGACCAGCACCCCCTTCAGCACGATGAGCGACTGAAGGAGGCGCCGGACGACATAGCTCCACGTCATGGGGGACGTCCGCCCTCCCGTCGGATTCCGCCCCGCCGGAGCACGGGAAGCTCCCCCGGCGGGGGAACGGCGGCTGGATGCGCGCGGGCGCTCCGCTCAAGCCAATCGAGCGCTTAGACCCTAGCAGAAGCCCCGCCCCGCCGCAAGAAGTTCGGCCCCCCTCAGCCCACCCGGACCACCTCGGCCGGGAGCCGGTGCATGGGCTCGAAGCCCCCCTCGGTGATCAGGCCCAATTCCCCGAGCTGGACCCCCATTTTTTCGTCCTTTGTCGTGGGGTTGGGTTGGACCACAACGGTCATATTCTTCTCGAAGGTGAAGGGGGCCGGGGGGGTGAAGAGGGTGCACCGGATGGAAGGGGGGAGGATGTCCACCCCGAAGCCGTGGATGAGGCCGTCCACGATGGTGAAGCCGCTCTCGGCGATGAGGCCGGTGGCGTCGTGCACCTCCTGGGCGGTGGCGCCCGCCTTGAGCACCCCCGCCACCCGGTCGTGCACCGCCTTGGCCACCTCGTAGAGCCGGGCGTAGGCCGGGGTGGGCTCCCCCAGGAAGAAGGGCCGGAGTATCTGGGCGGTGTACATGCCGTAGCCCACCGTGAGCTCGGTGTTGAGGACGTCCCCCATCCGGATCTTCCGCCGGGAGACGTTCTGGTTCGGCACGCAGCTCTCGGAGGCCGCCATCGGGGTGCTGTTGAGGTAGAGGAACACGGGCTCGCAGCCCGCGTCCCAGGCCGCCTTCTCGGTGGCGACGAGGAGGTCGCGCTCGCTCGCCCCGGGCCTGAGCTCGCGGATGAGGGCGTCCATCGCCGCGTCCACCCCCAGGGCCGCCTTGCGCTGGAAGGCGATCTCCTCATCGCTCTTCCGGGAGCGGAGGAGGCGGCAGGGGGCGGTCAGGTCCTTCCACCGGACCGAGGGGAGGTCGCGCCTGAGGGCGTCCATCGCCTGGTAGAAGACGTCCCCCACCACCCCGATGGAAGCGAAGCCCCGCTTCTTGAGCTCGGCCGCGACGGCCCCCGCGGCGTCCCGCCCCGAGCGGCGCACGTCCGGAATGACCGAGACCTCCTTGGCGCTCGCCAGGTGGTTGTAGTGGGTGGTGAAGAGCACCGGCTCGCCCCGCTTCGGGAAGATCAGATAGCACTCGTGGCGCGGGGCGGCGTGGGCGAGGTAGTGGACGTGGGCCTGGTAGTGCTGGCGGTTCCCGCTGTGGCCGAAGACGAGGAGGGCGTCCGCCCCCTCCTGGTCCATGAGCGCCCGCACGGCCTCGTAGCGGCGCTGGTACTCCCCGGGGGTGAAGTAGGGGATCCCCTCCTTGCTCATGCCCTCTCCTTTCACGGAATCGGATTCCGGACGGCCGACGCCCGGAGTATGCCAGACCCCCTCCCTCCCGCGATAGAACGCGCCCCCCCCTTGGCGTATAATCGCGCCGCCTGTGACTTCCCGGCAACGCGCTCGGCCCCCATCCAGCGCACCCGCCCGCGGGCGGGGTGCCCCGCCGTTCAGGAGGGAGAAGCCCCGTGGGCCAGTACGAATTCTCGAAAGTGAGCCACGCGCTCCACGTCAACAAGAACTTCGGCAACCTGGAGGACTCCCCCTGGCACCGGGACGCCGTCTACCCCCGCTTCTCGGACGCCGAGTACAAGCGGCGGCACGAGGCCCTGCGCGGGGCCATGCGGGAGAAGGGGCTCGACTGCCTCATCGTGGGCGGGAGCTCGAACCTGATGAGCATCTGGGGGGGCGTGGTCTGGCTGAGCGGCCACATGGACCACCGCTCGGTCTCGAACTACGTCGTCTTCCCCCTCAAGGGCGAGCCCACCCTCCTCTACCCGATGGCGGGCACCCACATCTGGGCGGTGAAGCAGCAGGCCGTGGGGGTGAAGGACGTGCGCTCCTCCCGGGGGGCGGGGGGCTTCGGCAAGGCCATCGCGGAGCGCATCAAGGAGCTGGGGCTGGAGAGCGGCGCCATCGGCTTCGCCAGCATCAACATGGAGGGCTGGGGGCCGGAGTTCCTGCCCGTGAACTACTACCTGGACATCCAGGAGGCCTGCCCCAAGGCCAGGCTCGTCCTCGTCCCCGACATCTTCCACAAGCTCTGGTACCTGAAGAGCAAGGAGGAGCTGGCCTTCTACCGCAAGTCGGGCGAGCTCTGCGACCGCGCCGTCGAGGCCATCGCCGCGCGGGCCAAGCCCGGGGTGACCGAGCGCCAGCTCGCCGCGAGCGCCTCCTTCGCCATGTCGGACGGGGGCGGCTACCCCCACTTCCTCATCGTGGGCATCACCTCGATGACCGACCCCGCCCAGATCTTCGGCAACCCCAACCCCTCCGACCGCGTGCTGGAGGAGGGCGACCTCATCAACAACGAGCTCGCGGCCGGCTACGGCGGAGTGACCACCCAGATCGGCAACCCCATCTGCGTCGGCAAGCCCACCGAGCAGGTCCAGAAGCTCTGGGAGGAGGCCGTCCTCCCGAGCGCCCGGGGCATCGAGGAGGTCCTCAGGCCCGGCAAGACCCTGGAGGACATCCGCGAGGCCGGGAACGTCATCGTCCGCAACGGCTACACCGGCCGCCCCACCCTCATCCACGGCATCGACATCGCCACCTCCGCCCCCCACGTCTGGATGGAGGCGGCCGAGGGCCACGACTACGAGAAGACCCTCCAGCCCGGCATGGTCATCATGAGCGAGCCCAACCCCGCCACCAAGGACGGGCGGCTCGGCCTCTTCTTCGGGCGCACCTACATCATCACCGGGGAGGGCAGCGAGCGGGTCACCAAGCTCCCCTTCGAGTTGATCAGCGTCTGAGGGGGGCGATGAATTTTCTGTAGGGGCGGGTTTCAAACCCGCCCCTACGGACGGGATCGGCAATCGGGTTCCGTAGGGGCGTATGGCCATACGCCCCTACACAACCGACCGGAAGGAAATACCGGAATCAAATCCGTCATATTCGCAAGGAGACACATCCCATGACCCCATCCGCCGCCATCGAAACCCTCCCCCTGGCCCCCGGGGAGGACCCCTTCGTCGTCGAGCACGGCGGCTTCTACCGCCGCTGGTTCTCCATGGTCGAGG
>MGDP01000173.1 GCA_001790955.1 Candidatus Tectomicrobia bacterium RIFCSPLOWO2_12_FULL_69_37 | reverse complement strand
TGGATCTTGACGCTCAAGCAGCTTTTTCCTTCTTCCACTTCTCGTTGACGAAGTAGACGAACGCCAGGATCTCCGCGATGACCTTGTAAAGATTAGGGGGAATCTCGGCCTCCAGGTCCAGCTTTCCCAGCAGGCCAACCAGGTCCGAATCCTCCCGGATGGGGATGTTGTGGATGCGGGCCAGCTCCAGGATCCGCTCGGCCAGCTCGCCCTTCCCCTTGGCCACGATGCGGGGGGCATCCTCCAGCCGGGGCTCGTAGCGCAGGGCCACGGCCTCCTTGGGGATGAACAGAAGCGGGCGGCGGTGGGGTTCCACGGGCTCTCTCCTACACTTGGAGGTCGATGAAGGGGGCCCCGCCTCCCGGCCCTTCCGCCTGGGGGGGCACGGGGACGGCCGGCTCGGGTGTCACCTTCCCCTGGGTCCAGGCGATGCGCTCCACCTGGAGTTGCTGGCTCTCAATGGCCTCGCGCAGCTTGGGAAGCTCGCGGCTGATGAACCGCCCCACCGCCTCGCTCGGGGTGGTGAAGCGCACCGACGCCCGGCTGCGCACCAGGGAGGCGTCCACCCGCAGGGGGCCCAGCCCCTCCAGCTCCAAGAGCAGGACAGCCGAATAATTCTCCCGCTCGCGGCCCTTTCCCGAACCCTCGCGGTCCCCCCGCACCACCACGTCCATGGTTCCCCGCTCCCCCCCCAGGACGTAGGGAATCTGGAGGAAGGCTCCTTGGTCGGCGTGCTGGCGCAGGGCGTTGGCGGCGTTGAGGAATTCCATGGAAGTGAGCGCCCGGCCGGCACCCGCCCCCAGATTCGCGAGGGCAGAGTCGCTCCGGCCGATCTCCCGGGCCGCCGCGAGGAAGCGCTGGAGGCTCTCCCGGAGGAGGGCTTCGCGGGGAGCCTCTCCCTCCTCCGGGGCCCGGCGCCCGGACTCGAATTCCCGCCGGACGCTCTCGAAGGCTTCCCGGACCCGCTCGGGGGTAATCTGGTTCTCCCGCAGGACGATCCGCTCAAGGGCCCCCCGGAGGCGGCCCGCCTCCCGGGCAAGGGCGGGCTCCTCGCCAGGATCTTCCTGAAGCTCGGCCAGGCCCTCAGCCAGGCCCAGGAGATCGGGGCCGAAGCTCCGTTCCCCGGCCCCGCCCGAGGGGACCCAGCGGGTCCCCACCCAGCGGGTTCCCACCTCCTCCCCAGTAAAGGGGGGCAGAAGCTGGAGGTCGAGGCGGGGGACCGTCCCCCGGACCCAGAGCCGCACTGGATCTCCGGGGGAGAAGGCGGCCAAGGCTTCTTGCGGCCAGGGTACCTCCATCTCGAAGGAGGCGAAACGGATCAGCGCCGTCCGGCCTGGAGAAACAGGGGTTGGAGGGACACCCTCCGGGGGGGCGCCCGCCCGGGCCGCCAGAGGGGTCTGGGGGGCCGAGCCCGCCGCTGGTTTCCCGTGGAACAACGCCCCCGGCTGAGAGGGGAGGCCCGCGGGAAGAAGGCGGACGAGAACGCCCGTCAGAATATTCCCCGGAACGAGGCCCAAATCGCGGGGCGCGGCCCCTGAAACGGGGGGGCGGAAGGCCGTCCCCCGCAGGAGGGGACCGGCCGCGGCCTCCGCCGGGGGAGAGCCCGCCCGGGGGCCTCCCCGCGCGAGGACCTGGAGGGTGAGGGAACCGCCCGCGTCCTGGGCCCGGACGAATACTTGGTCTCCCGGCTTGGCCGAGGGGTCGAGCTGGAAGCGCAGTTCCGTCCCCCCGAAGCGCACCCCGGCCGAGGAGCGGTGGGCAAAGGGGAGGATCTCCCCGGTGAGAGTGGCGTTGGGGGGGGCGAGGAGAAGCCTGAGGGCGGTGGGGATCTCCTCCCCTGGGGCGAGCCGGATGGCGCCGGGGACCGGGATCTCCAGTTTGGCGCCCGCTTCGCCCGAGCGGGCCAGGATGCGGATCTGGAGGGTCTGCTCATCCGAGGGGCGGGGGAGCACCTCGGCCAGCACCTTTTCGCCGGCCAGGAGGTCGAGACGAAGCTGGGCCAGGATTTCCTGGGTACCGGTGCTGAGGCGGACGGCCCCGGGGGCCGCGCCCGGCGGGGGGGTCTCCACCGTGGCGGCGAAGATCTCGCCCGGCTGGAGGCGCACCGCCTCATCGGGCGGAATCGCCCCCGTCTGGACGGGGCTTCCTGGGGGTACGACCGGGATGGGGAGGTCCGGCGTCATCGGCGGGGAACGCCCCGATCAGGCGACCACGTTGATGAACCGGCCCTGGAACTCCTCCACTCGGGAGGGGGCGGACGCGGGGGGGGTCTCCTCGGCCGGGGCGTCCTCGCCCTTCTCCCGCCTGCGCCCGTGGTACTCCGCCCCCAAGTGCCCCTCCTGGTCCACGTTGGGGTTCTCGGCCTCGCGGCTCTCCACCACCGTCTCGGCCTGGACCCGGCGCTGGCGCTCCTGATCCACCATCTGGGCGTGGAGAAGGTTGACGGGCTGATGCGCCTGCTGGTTGGCCACGCGCTCGGCCGCCGGGGTCTGCGGAGTCGCCATCGGGAAGCTGATGGATTCGGCCATTTTCAAACCTTTCCTGCGGGACACTCCTCCCGGATTATGTATCGGCAGGGAAGCCCGAATCCATGAATTTCTCCTCCTAATATTTTCCCCTTTTGTTCGTCTGTCAAGAAACCGTGGGTGAGTGCGCAGGGGCGGCCGGCGGCTCGACTGAGCTCGCCGAAGTCCGGTCGCCCCTGCAAGTTGGACAGGCGACGGGCGACGGGAGGCGCTTACGGCTTCTCGCCCACGAGCCTCTTGAGCTTCACCTTGATGCGGGTGATGGCCTTGGAGTGGAGCTGGGAGACGCGCGACTCGGTCACGTCGAGAATCTGGCCCACCTCCTTCATGGTCAGCTCCTCGTGGTAGTAGAGCGAGAGCACGAGGCGCTCGCGCTGCGGCAGGGCGTCGATGGACTGGCCGAGGATTCGCTTGAGCTCCTCGAAGGCGAGCTTGGCCTGGGGATCATCCTCGTCGAGGGAGGCGAGGTGGTCGAGGAGGGAGCGGCTGTCCTCGGGGTTGGTGGGGTCCACCAGATCGTCCAGGCTCAGGAGGGCCAGGCCGGCCGACTGGGAGAGGAACTTCTGGAACTCCTCGATGTCCATGCCGAGTTCGCGGGCCACCTCCTCGTCCGAGGCGGCCCGGCCCAGCTCCTGCTCGATCCTCGAGAAGGCCCCCTCGAGCATGTTCGCCTTCTGGCGCACCGAGCGGGGGATCCAGTCCATCGCCCTCAGCTCATCCAGCATCGAGCCGCGGATGCGGAACTCGGCGTAGGTCTTGAACTGGGCCTCGCGCGAGGGGTCGTACTTGCCGATGGCGTCCATCAGCCCCAGCACGCCCGCGCTGATCAGGTCGTTCACGTCGATGTGGGGCGGCAGGCGGATGGCAAGGCGGTTGGCGATGAACTTGATGAGGGGGGCGTAGCGGAGGACGAGGCCCTCGCGGTCGCTCGGATCGAACTGCTCATCGGGGGCCACGGTGTTCCCCCCTCTACTTCTCCGCGAGGAAGAGCAGGAGCAGGTAGCTCATCAGGCCGCCGAAGACGGCGATGGCCACTCCACCCACCGCGGCCCGCCAGAGGGCCAGCATCATTCCCACGCCCGAGATCAGGGCGGCCCCCAGCGCCACGCCGAAGGCCATGACGCCGAAGGCGACGATGACCCGGGGCAAGGCATTCATCCAGTCGGCGCGGCTCATCGTTCAGCCTCCGGCTTCCCTTCCCCTCACGCCCGCTGGGCCGCGAGCCTGCGCCAGAAGAACTGCATGTGGCCCGCGGGGAACACGTCGGGGGGAAGGTTGTGGAGCCTATCAGAGAGCACCCTCAGGCACCGGACGGCGGGCGTCTTGGGAAAGAGGACAGAGACCGCCTGCTGCCGGCGCACGGCGAGCGGCATGTTCGGGTCGCTCACGACGTGGCCGAGGTAGCCGAGCGAGATGTTCAGGAACTTGTCCGCCACCATGCTCAGCCGGGCGAACACTCCCTTCGCCTCGCGCTCGTCGGCCACCATGTTGGCCAGCACCCGGAAGCGGTAGCCCCGGCCCTTCTCGCTCAGGACCTTCATCAGCGCGTAGGCGTCGGTCAAGGAGGTGGGCTCGGGCGTGGCGACCACGATCACGTCCTGGACGGCCGAATTGAAGTAGAGCACGTTGCGGCTGATGCCCGCGCCCGTGTCCACGATCAGGTAGTCGAAGGGCTCGGCCAGGGAATCGAACTCTTGGAAGACCTGCATCCGGTCCTCCTCCCCCAGCTCGACCAGGCGGGCGACACCGGAGCCGGCCGGCAGGATCTTCACCCCGCCCGGCCCCTCCAGCATGATCTCGGGGAGGGTCCGCTCGCCCGAGAGGACGTGCTCGAGCGTGTGGGCGGGCCGCAGGCCCAGGACGACGTCCACGTTGGCGAGGCCCAGGTCCGCGTCCAGCAGCAGCACCTTGGCGCCCAGCCTGGAGAGCCAGTAGGCGATGTTGACGGCGACGCAGGTCTTCCCCACCCCCCCCTTGCCGCTGGTGATGGAGAGGACCCGCATCCGCCGGCCGTCCTGGTCAAGCGCCATCGTCCCCACGCTCCTCACGCCGGCGCGCCCACGGCGGCCCCGTAGCGGCGCGCCGCGGGCAGAATCAGGCGGGCCATCCGGGCGGGGGAGGCCACCTCGAGATCCTGCGGCACCCTCTGGCCCGCCGTGAAGTAGGCCACGCGGACCCCCAGCTCCATGTGCCTCTCGAAGATTACACCAAACCGGCTACTCTCATCCAGTTTCGTGAAAACGAGCCGGTGCAGGGGCACGCAGGAGAAGCGCTCGCCCATGCGGGCCATGTCGTCCGGGTGGGTGTTGGCGGCCAGCACCAGGTAGTTCTGGCCGGGCCTCCCCTCCCCGAAAAGGGCCTGGAGCGCGGCCACGTTCGAGGGGTTCCCCAGCACCGTGCCGGGGGCGTCCACGAGGACGACGTCCGCCCGCGAGAAGCGCGCGACGGCCTCGTCCACCCCGGCCGCGGTGCTCACCGCCAGGAAGGGCAGGCGCATCGAGGCCGCGAAGGCGCGCAGGCGCTCGGCCGCCCCCGTGCCGGGGGAGTCGATCCCGATCAGGCCGACCCGCAGGCGGCGCCGCTGGGTGCACTCGGCCGCGATCTTGGCGACCGTCATGGTCTTCCCCACCCCGGTGGGCCCGATGAAATTCGCCACGGCCGGG
Organism: Candidatus Tectomicrobia bacterium RIFCSPLOWO2_12_FULL_69_37; assembly: GCA_001790955.1. Classification (GTDB taxonomy): domain Bacteria; phylum UBA8248; class UBA8248; order UBA8248; family UBA8248; genus 2-12-FULL-69-37. The sequence goes on along the minus strand of MGDP01000173.1, from coordinate 9,063 downwards.
CCCTCTTCCTCGGGCCGGCGGGCGCGGACGGGCCCTCCCGCCTCGAAGAGGAAGGTCAGCAGCCCCCCCACCCGCTCGCGCAGGGGCTCGGCGGAGTCCTTCTCCGAGAGGGAGAGGCTGCCCGCCGCCTGGAGGATGAGCTCGCGCGCCGTCGCCTCCCCCAGCCCGCTCTCCACGAGCTCGGCGTAGACAGGGGAAGCGGCGGCCTGCGAGTGGCCCTCCGCCCGCCCCGCGGCGGGCCCCGGCCTCCCCGCCCGGACGGCGGCGGCGGGGGCCGCCGGCGCCCCGGCCAAGGGAGCGGCGCCGCCCGGCAGGCTCTCGCTCCACTCCGAGGCCTCCACCTCGAAGCGCTCGCCGTCCTCCCCTCCCCGCACCCGCCGGGTGGCGAAGATGACGGCCTCGGCGCCGAGGGACCCCCTCACCTTGGCGAGCGTGTCGCGCAGGTCCTTTCCGCGGAACAGGTGTCTTTTCATGTCAACCTCACGCTTCCGAGACTCTGAATCCGGACGCCGGGGGCGATTTCGTTATGGCTCAGGATCGCGAGCTGGGGGATGAACCGCTCGATGAACTTCCGCAGGTGGCCCCGGATGGCCGGGGAGGCCAGCAGGACCGGGGGCGTGCTGGAGGTCTCGAACCGCTCCATCTGCCCCTGGATGCCGCGCAGGAGGCGGTCGGCCAGGGCGGGGTCGAGGGCGAGGTAGCTGCCGTGCTCGGTGTGCTGGAGGGCGCCCACCACCGAGCGTTCCACCTCGGGGTCGAGGGTGATGACGCTGATCGCCCCCGTATCGGCCGCGTGCTGGGAAGTGAGGCCCCGGGCCAGGCGGCTGCGCACGTACTCGGTCAAGACGTCGCCGTCCTGGGAGATGACGGCGTAGTCGGCGAGCGCCTCGAGGATGGTCACCATGTCGCGGATGTTCACCCCCTCGCGGACGAGGTTCTGGAGCACCTTCTGGACCTTTCCCAGCGAGAGGAGGTTGGGCACCAGCTCCTCCACCACCTTGGCGTGGGTCTGCCCCACCTTTTCGAGCAGCCGCTGCACCTCGCTGCGGGTGAGGAGCTCGTGGCCGTGCTTCTTGACCATCTCGGTCAGGTGGGTGGCCACCACGGTGGCGGGCTCCACGACGGTGTAGCCCGCGAGCTGGGCCCTCTCCTTGTTGGCCGGCGTGATCCAGATGGCCGGCAGGCCGAAGGCGGGCTCGGTAGTGGGGATGCCGGGCACCGGGCTCTCGACGGAGCCGGTGTCCATGGCCATGAAGTGGTCCATCATGATCTCGCCCCGGGCCACGTCCACCCCCTTGAGGAGGATGGCGTACTCGCCCGGCTTGAGCTGGAGGTTGTCGCGGATGTGCAGCGGCGGCACCACCAGGCCCATGTCGTGGGCGAACTGCCGGCGGATGGAGCGGATGCGGTCGAGGAGCTCGCCGTTCTGGCGCGCGTCCACGAGGGGGATGAGGCTGTAGCCCACGTCCAGCTCCATCAGGTCCACCTGGAGCAGGGCATCCACGCTCTCGGGCGCCGGGACGGCCGGCTGGACGGGCTTGGCGGCGATCTCCTCCTCCTGGCGCCGGACCTCGGCCTGCTTCGCCTGGGTGAGGTAGTAGGCCACCCCCCCCGTCAGGCCCGCGAGCATGAAGAAGGGCAGCTGCGGCAGCCCGGGGAACATCCCCAGGACAAACAGGAGGCCCGAGGCTACCCCGATGGCCCGCGTGTGGCCGAGGAGCTGGGCGGCCATGGTGGCGCCCAGGTGGTTCTGGTCGGCCGAGCGGGTCACGACGATGCCGGCGGCGGTGGAGATGAGCAGGGCCGGGATCTGGGCCACGAGCCCGTCGCCCACCGTCAGGATGGCGTAGGTCGAGGCCGCCCGGGCGAGGGGCATGCCCTGCTGGAAGACGCCGATGGCCAGGCCGCCCAGGAGGTTGATGAAGGTGATGATGAGGCCGGCGATCGCGTCGCCGCGGACGAACTTGCTCGCGCCGTCCATCGCACCGAAGAAGTCCGCCTCCCGGCTGATCTGGACGCGGCGGCGGCGCGCCTCGCCCTCGTTGATGAGGCCCGCGTTGAGGTCGGCGTCGATGGCCATCTGCTTGCCCGGGATGGCGTCCAGGGTGAAGCGGGCGGCCACCTCGGCCACGCGCCCGGCGCCCTTGGTGATGACCACGAAGTTGATGATGACCAGGATGAGGAAGACAACGAGGCCGACGACGTAGTTGCCCCCGACGACGAAGTTGCCGAACGCCTGGATGACCTGCCCCGCCGCGCCGGGCCCCTCGTTCCCCTGCATCAGGATGAGGCGGGTCGAGGCCACGTTGAGGGAGAGGCGGAAGAGCGTCGTCACCAGGAGGAGCGAGGGGAAGACGCTGAACTCCAAGGGCTCCGTCGTGTAGAGGGAGACCAGCAGCACCACGAGGCCGAAGGTGATGCTGAACGAGAGGAGGGCGTCCAGCATGGGCGGCGGGACGGGGACGATCATGACGACCAGGATTCCCACCATCCCGAGCGCCATGGCGATGTCGCTGTTCCGCGTCAGCCTTGCGATTCCCGCCGCCTCGTTCATCCTGCCCTCTCCTCGGGCGGCATGCGCCGCCTCCCTATTGCCCCGCGGCTAGGCCGCCTCGCGCTTGATCGTGTAGACGTAGGCCAGGACCTCGGCCACCGCCTTGTAGAACTCCGCCGGAATGGACTGGCCGATCTGGACCGCGCGGTAGAGGCCTCGGGCCAGCGGCTTGTTCTCGATCAGGGGGACCCCGCTCTCCTCGGCGACCTCGCGGATGCGCAGGGCGATGAAGCCCCGGCCCTTCGCCACGACCATGGGGGCTTCCATCTCGCCCCGGACGTAGAGGACGGCCACGGCGTAGTGGGTGGGGTTGGTTATGACGACGTCGGCCTTGGGGACGGCGGCCATCATGCGCCGCCGGCTGATGTCGCGCTGCACCTGGCGGACGCGCGCCTTCACGAGGGGGTCGCCCTCGCGCTGCTTGTACTCCTGCTTCACCTCGTCCTTGCTCATCATGATGCTGCGCTCGAAGGTGTAGCGCTGGAAGCCGTAGTCCACCGCGGCCAGGAAGATCAGGACGAGCGTCGAGCGCAGGACGATCTTCAGGGCGAAGGCGAGGAGGAATTGCAGGACCGCCACGGGAGGCATCTGCGAGAGCTTCGGGAGCTCAGGCCAGGCCTCGGACAGGGTCAGGTAGCCCACGTACCCCACGAGGGCCACCTTCCCCAGCGACTTGAATAGGTCCATCCAGCCCTGCTTGCCCACGAGGCGCTTGAGCCCCTCGAGGGGGTTCATGCGGCTCATCTTGGGCACGAGGGCCTCGGGCGCGAAGAGGAGGCCGAACTGGATGACGTGGGCGAAGACGCCGAACACCACGACAAAGCCCAGGAGCGGCGCGAGGGCCCAGCCGGCCCCCAGCACGGCGGTGATGAGGAGGGCGAGGAGGTCCTCCTGGGACTCCATCCGGATCGAGGCCGCCTGGAAGAAGCGCCGCGTCGTCTGGACGATGACGTCGCCGGTCGATCCGGCGAAGAAATAGCCGTACACCACCGCGGCCACCAGCACGGCCACCGAGGTGACCTCGCGGCTCTTGGCCACTTGGCCCCTCTCGCGGACCTCCTCCCGGCGCCGCTGGGTCGCCGGCTCTGTCTTGTCGTCCTGCTCGGCGGGCATCGCCGTCTCCTAGAAGGACCGCACGAGGCGGAGGATGCTCCCCCCCATCGCGGCGAACACCTGCCCGTAGAGCAGGCCCATCATCGAGACCGAGAAGAACAGCACCCCGAACCCCGCCGCGACCTGGACCGAGATGCCCACGATGAAGATGTTCATCTGGGGCACGGTGCGGGCCACGATGCCCAGCGCCAGGCTCGTCAGCAGGAGCACCACCGTGGCCGGCGCGGCGAACTGGACCGCGATGATGAACACCTCGCGGGTCACCCGGAGGAAGATCAGGTAGAGGTCCTCGTTCAGCTGGAACTCCATCAGGGAGACGCGGCCAAAGCTCTCCGAGATGGCACGGAAGAAGTAGTAGTGGGCGTCCGTCGCCAGGAAGAAGAGGGCCGTGACGGCGCTCTGGAACTGGGCGAGCAGGGCCGTGTGGACCTGGGTGGAGGGGTCCACCGCCGTGGCGATGCCGAACCCCATCTGGAAGCCCACCGCCTCGGCCCCCAGCTCCATGGCGGCCAGGAACAGCCGCGCCAGCAGCCCGACCGCCAGCCCCAGCATCACCTCCCCCAGCGCCAACCCGGCGAGGTGATAGAGAGATACCTCCTTGAGCAGCACCGTCGCCCCCACGGTGGGGAAGAGGGTCAGGCTCACCGCCGCCGCGAGGGCGACTTTCACCGCCGACGGCACCGCCGGCGAGCCGATCAGGGGGGTGGAGAAGAGCATGGAGCCCACCCGCATCATGATCAGGACGAAGCGCTCGAACTCGACCGTGCTGAAGCCCAGGTACTCCACGCCCCATCTCCTACCGGACGAGCTTCGGGATGGCCTGGAACAGGTTGGTCGTGTAATCCATCATCAGGTGGAGCATCCAGGGAAACGCGACGAGGGCGATGATCACCGTGATCAGGATCTTGGGGATGAACGTCAGCGTCATCTCCTGGATCTGGGTCACCGCCTGGACGATGCCCACCAGGATTCCCACGACCAGCCCGCCCACGAGGATGGGCCCCGAGAGCTTGAGCATCACCTCGAGAGCGCCCTGGACCAGCGTCAAGACCGTGTCGGGACCCATGCGCCGTCCTCCTCGCTCAGATGAAGCTCTGCATGAGGGAGCCCACGAGCAGGGCCCAGCCGTCCACCATGACGAACAGCATCAGCTTGAAGGGCAGGGAGATGAGGATGGGCGGCAGCATCATCATTCCGAGCGAGAGCAGCACCGAGGCGATCACCATGTCCACGATCAGGAACGGGATGAAGAGCATGAAGCCGATCTGGAAGGACGTCTTGAGCTCGCTGATCAGGAAGGCCGGGATGATGGTGGTGATCGGAACGTCCGCCGGGCTGGCGGGCCGCCCCTGGCGGGAGAGGCGGACGAAGAGCGCCAGGTCCTTCTCCCTCGTCTGGTGGAGCATGAACTTGCGGATGGGCCCCTCCGCCCGCCGCAGCGCCGTCATGTAGTCGATCTCGTCGCTCATGTAGGGCTGGAGCGCCTCCTTGTGGATGACGGTCCCCACCGGGGCCATCGAGAAGAACGTCAGGAAGAGCGCCATCCCGATGAGCACGGGGTTGGGCGGCGTCTGCTGCATCCCCAGCGCCTGCCGCATGAAGGCCAGCACGATCACGATCCGGGTGAAGGAGGTCATCATCACCAGGATCGAGGGCGCCAGCGTCAGCACCGTGAGCAGCGCCAGGATCTGGAGGCCCGTCGCCACCTCGGCCGGGGTGGTGGGGGGGCCGAAGCCCAGCTGCACCTGGGGCAGCACCAGGGCGGTTCCCCTCTGGGCCTGGGCCCACGCCCCGCCCGGAAGAAGGAGCGGGAGGAGCGCGGCGGAGAGGAGGCTCTTCGGTCTCACGATGCGGCTCCGGCGGCCGTCCACTGCGGCGAGACGCGCCCGAGCCGCTCGCGGAGCCGGGCCACCGCCTTCTTGGTGTCCGCTTCTTGGTCCAGATCGAAGGACGGGATGCCGCCGGCCGGCCGGGGAGCCGCCAGCGCCTTCGCCGGGCTGGCGCCGCCGCCGTTGGGGCCGGCGTGGCCGTTTTCCTTGGCTACGATGTTCTCGGCGTAAGCCTTGAGGGCGGCGATGGAGACGGCCGTCTTCTCCCTGCCCTCGGGAAGGGGCCGGGGCTTCTCCTTGCCTGCCATGAGCCGGGTCAGCTGGTCGACGAAGGAGGCTTCGCCGCCGTTGCGCAGCTTGGCGACGGCGGCTTGGTTCTCGATCTTGGTCAGCATGGAGATGCTCTGGCCGCTGACGCCGATGACCAGGATCTCGCCCGCCACTTCGACCAGGGCGATGGACTGCTTGGGGGCGAGGTAGACGCGGTGGAGGGTGCGCACCACCTTCCCGCCCGCGCCCAGCCGGGCCGCCGCCTTGGCGCCCCACTTCTTGAAGGCCGCCAGCCCCCCCAGCAGCAGGGCGACCAGCCCGCCCAGCGCCGCGCCCATCTGCACCATGAGGCCCGCGAGACTCGGGGTCCCGGCGCCGAGATCGGCGGGGGTCAGGGGCTTCGCGCGGGCCGGGGCGGCCTCCGCCTCGCTGGGCCCGAAGGGAGCCGGCAGCTTGGTCGGGGGCGCGGCCGCGGGCCGTTGGGGAGCCGCCGCGGGCTCGGCGCGCGGGGCCGGCTTGGGAGCGCCCGGAGTGAGGCTCTGGCGGAGAATGCGCTCGGGAGTCAGGGGTTCGTCGCGATTCGCCGCCCCCTTCGGGGCCGCTCCCGGCGCGCGGGAGGCGGGAAAGAAGTCCGCCTCCTGACCCGGCGTGCGCGCATCGCTCGGCTGGAAGCGCGCCCCCGACAGGGAGGGAAGCGTGAGGGTGAAGGCGTTCCCGCCGGCCGCCACCCCCAGGCGATCCTTCAGGTGGGCGATGCCCTGCTCGCCCCGGATGGTCAGGCGAAGGCCGCCGTCCAGTTCCTCGGCCTCGACCCGGCGGTAACCCCCCTGGCCCACGATGAAGTGGCGCAGCTCCTTCCCCCCATGGACGCCGCCGAGGAAGAAGGAGATCGCCCCTCCCTCGGCCTGGGGCCGGGGGGCGGGCGCGGGCAGCGCCTTGTCGAAGAGGGCCACGAGGCGGATGCGGTCCTCGCCGGCGTAGACGAACACTTTCTGGAGGACCGGCGCGGCCGCCTGGGCCCGGCCGGTCCCCCAGCCCAGGAGAACCACAAGCCCGGCCAGGAGGAGGCACCCTCCCCGGCAGACCCGGCGCGGCAGGGATCCGGCGGCGCACCACATCGCCAATTTTCCGACGTTCCGCTCCATGGCTGTGTCTCCAAAATCCGCATCAGCTGGGCGTTTATGCGAGTCCAAAGCCATCTAGCGGGAGAGGAAAAGCAAGGACTGTACCAGGAGGGGAATTCCGGGGCTGAGTGCCACCAGGAAGTCAGCATTAAAGATATCAGATTTAATATTTTATATATCAATATGTTACATGGATAACGTTTGACATTTCGGCGCTGGATTTTCCTTACAGAGCAAGCAAAGGAGCCGAAAATCCGACTTCTCCCGTCTTTGATTTAGCCAGTAAATTGACGTTCTAGATCAGGGCAAGGAAGGTGATTTGGTGAGGAAATCGGTGACGGGAAAAAGCGAAACCACCGCCCGGAGGAAACCTCCGGGCGGGGCCTAACCCAGCTGCTTGATGCGCTCGACGGGGCTGATGACGTCGGTGATGCGGATGCCGAACTTATCGCGGACCACCACCACCTCGCCCCGGGCCACGAGCTTGCCGTTCACGAGAATGTCGAGGGGCTCGCCCACCTGCTTGTTGAGCTCGATCACGGAGCCCTGGCCAATCTGGAGGAGGTCGTTGATGAGCATCTTCGTGCGGCCGAGCTCGACCACCACCTGGAGCGGGAGGTCCATGATGAGGTCGATGTTGATGGGGCCGGCCTCTCCGGCCGCTGGAGCGGCCAGCCCGCCGCCGCCCTCGCCCGTCCAGCCGGACTCGCCCTCCGCGGTCCCCACGGCGGCCATCGCGGCGCCCGGGTCCTCGATCGCCTGGCCCATGTCGCCCAGCTGGCTCAGGTCGCCAATGCCTTGCTCGAGTTCCTTGTCACCCGTCTCGTTCATGACGCCCTTCCCTCCGATTCTCCTGGGCGGGAGGACCCTGCCCCGCCCCGGGGGGCGGCGCCGGAGCCCAACGTCCGCGAATCAGCGCTGCTGGGCGGTATTCTCCAGCGGGCTGACGATGTCCGTGAGGCGGATGCCGAACTTGTCGTTGATGACGACGACCTCGCCCCGGGCCACCAGCTGGTCGTTGATGAAAATCTCGAGCGGCTCGCCGACCAGCTTGTCCATCTCCATCACCTGGTTGGAGGAGAGGCGGATGAGGTCCTTCACCAGGATGTTCGTGCGTGCCAACTCGACCGACACCCGCATGGGGATGTCGCGGATGAAGTCTAGCTCGGGCGGAATCTGCGGCCGCTGCTCCTCGATTTCCTCGAAGGAGCGGTCCTGCCGGTCCGCGTCGTCGTCCAGCACGCCCACATCCAGCCGGTCGTCCCTCGCCATTGCTCCGCCTCCCGCCCTCTAGCTCAGATGTTCGTGGGGGCCACGAGGGAGCTGACCTCGATAGCCGCCATCCCCTTGAGCGCCCCGGGATGGCCCCGGAACTTGACCACCCCTTCCACCATGATGTCGATCTCGTCGGTCTCCTCCGTCTCCAGAGGGATGATGTCGCCCGGCCGCAGCCGCACCAGGTCGCCCGCCTTGATCTTCGCCTTCCCGAGGGTGGAGACGAGATCCACCTCGGAGTCCATGATCCGCTCCTGGAGGCGGCTCAGCCAGACCTGGTCCACCTCGAGGCGGTCGGACTGGAAACCCGCGTGGAGCTTGGCCCGGATGGGCTCGATCATGGAGTACGGGATGCAGAAGGAGAGGTTCGCTTGCTGGTCCTCGATCTCCATCTCGAAGGTCACGACGACCACGAGGTCGCTCGGGGGCACGATGCCGGCGAACTGCGGGTTTACCTCGGAGCGCGAGTACTCGATGTTGAGCTCGTGCACCGGGCGCCAGGCCGTGCGCAGCTCCTCGAGGAGCTTCAGCACGATGCGCTTGATGATGTAGGTCTCGATGGGGGTGAAGTCGCGGCCCTCGACCTTGACCTGGGTGCGGGCCGTGCCCCCGAAGAGGACGTCGATGAGGGAGAAGACGAGCTTCGTCTCCAGCACCAGCAGGGCGAAGCCGCGCAGGGGCTCCATCTTGTAGATGTGGAGGCTCGTGGGCACGGGGAGGGTCTTGAGGAACTCGCCGAACTTGATCATGTCCGTGCTCACCAGGGCCACGTCCACCACCCGGCGGAGCATGGCGCTGATGGCGCTGCGGAACAGGCGGCTGAAGCGCTGGTGGATGATTTCCAGGGTGGGCATCCGGCCCCGGATGATGCGCTCCTGGCTGGTCAGGTCGTAGGGGA
>MGDP01000172.1 GCA_001790955.1 Candidatus Tectomicrobia bacterium RIFCSPLOWO2_12_FULL_69_37 | reverse complement strand
GGTGCGGGACGAGGCCGAGATCCGCGGCCACCGGCGCACCTACATCGGGAGTCTCCCGGGGCGCGTCATCCAGTCCATGAAGCGGGCGGGGACGGCGAACCCCGTATTCATGCTCGACGAGGTGGACAAGATGAGCGCCGACTTCCGGGGGGACCCCTCCTCGGCCCTGCTGGAGGCGCTCGACCCCGAGCAGAACAAGAATTTCAGCGACCACTACCTCGAAGTGGACTACGACCTGAGCCGGGTCTTCTTCATCACCACGGCCAACACCACCGACGCCATCCCCACCCCCCTCCTCGACCGAATGGAGGTCATCCACATCCCGGGCTACACCTACGAGGAGAAGATGGAGATCGCCCGGCGGTTCCTCCTCCCCCGGCAGGTGGCCGAGAACGGCCTGAAACCCGAGCAGCTCGTGGTCGCCCCGGAGGCGGTCGCCCGCCTCATCCACGAGTACACGCGCGAAGCGGGGGTGCGCAGCTTAGAGCGCGAGATCGGCACCCTGTGCCGCAAGGTGGCGCGCGGGCTCGTGGAGGAGGGGAAGAACGGGGGGCGCCAGGCCAAGGGCGGGGCCAAGCGCCCGCGCGGCGCCGCGCGCCTCCAGCCGGGCGACCTGGAAAAGCACCTGGGGGCCCCGCGCTACTTCCCCGAGCGGCCCGAGACCCGGGCCGGGGTGGGGGTGGCGACCGGGCTCGCCTGGACCCCCTCGGGGGGAGCGCTTCTCCCCGTCGAGGTGAGCGTGCTGGAGGGCAAGGGCCAGCTCATCCTGACCGGCAAGCTGGGCGACGTGATGAAGGAGAGCGCCCAGGCGGCGCTCTCGTGGCTGCGGGCCCGCACCCGCGAGCTGGGCATCCCGGCCGACTTCCACGAGAAGCGCGACATCCACATCCACCTCCCCGAGGGCGCGGTGCCCAAGGACGGCCCCTCGGCGGGCATCACCATGGCCCTCGCCATGGCGAGCGCCCTCACGGGCCGCAAGGTGCGCCACGATGCCGCCATGAGCGGGGAGGTGACCCTCCGGGGCCGGGTTCTGGCCGTCGGAGCGGTGAAGGAGAAGCTCCTCGCCGCCCGGCGCGGGGGCCTCCCCCGGGTGGTGCTCCCCCGGGAGAACGAGAAGGACGTGCGCGAGATCGAGGTGGACTCTCCCCTGGGGCTGGAGGTCGCCTTCGTCGAGAGCATGGACGAGGTGGTCCGCGCCTGCCTGCTTCCGGTCGCGCGCCAGAAGAAGGCGCCGGAGGCCCCCAAGGCGGGGGCTCCCGCCGGGGCGCGGCGGCTTGCCCCGGGAGCCTCCCGTCCCGCCAAGGCCGCCGTCCCGGCCCGGCGCAAGGGCGGCGGGCGCCGCCCGGCCCAGCCCCCCCGGTGAGGGCCGCGCGGCCCGTGGCCGGAAACCCAGGTTTGACAAGCCCCGCGGCGCTTTCTATGATCGCAACGTGAAGGCGCGTAGCTCAGGGGGAGAGCGCTTGCTTGACACGCAAGAGGTCGGCGGTTCGAAACCGCCCGCGCCTACCATTCCGATGATCCCGGGCCCGCCGTCCCCGAAACCCTTCGCGGTGCGCGCAGGGGCCCGCTGTCCCGTTGCAGAGGAGCGATAGGCAACTCGCCCCCGTTATGGCTGTCCGATCCCCACAAAAGCAGCCCCCCATGGACGCCTTGGCCGTTCGCGTGAACGGCCGGGTGGTGGACCTCAACCGCTCCGTTCCCGACGACGCCGGCATCGAGTACGTTACCGCGGACTCCGAGGAAGGCCTGGAGATCCTCCGCCACAGCACCGCCCACCTCATGGCCCAGGCCGTCCTCCAGCTCTTCCCGGGCGCCAAGCTCACCATCGGCCCCCCGATCGAGAGCGGCTTCTACTACGACATCGACTGCGAGCGCCCCTTCACCCTGGAGGACCTCGCCAGGATCGAGGAGCGCATGGCCGAGCTGGCCAAGGAGGACCTTCCCATCGCGCGCGCCGAGGTGAGCCGCGAGGAGGCCCTCGCGCTCTTCGAGAAGCGCGGCGAGAGCTACAAGGTCGAAATGATCAACGAGCTGCCCGCCGGGGAAGCCCTCTCGACCTACACCCAGGGCGAGTTCGTGGACCTCTGCCGGGGCCCCCACGTCCCCTCGACGGGGCGGCTGCGCCACTTCAAGCTCCTGAGCGTGGCCGGCGCTTACTGGCGGGGCGACGAGAAGAACAAGATGCTCCAGCGCATCTACGGCACCGCCTTCCCCAGGCGGGAGGCGCTCGAGGGCCACCTCAAGAGGCTCGAGGAGGCCAAGGCGCGCGACCACCGGGTGCTCGGGAAGCAGCTGGGCATCTTCCTGGTGGACGACCAGGCGGGCAGCGGGCTCATCTACTGGCAGCCCAAGGGCACGGTGGTCAAGAAGGTCATCGAGCGCTTCTGGGAGGACGAGCACGTCCGCCGGGGCTACCAGCTCGTCTCTATTCCCCATATCGCGCGGGACACCCTCTTCCGGATCTCGGGGCACTACGACTACTACCGCGAGAACATGTACGTCCTGAACATCGACCAGGACGAGTACGTCCTGAAGCCCATGAACTGCCCCGGCCACATCCTTCTCTACCAGCAGCAGATCCACAGCTACCGCGACCTCCCCGTGCGCTTCGCCGAGCTGGGCACCGTCTACCGCTACGAGCGGAGCGGGGCGCTGCACGGCATGCTCAGGGTGCGGGGCTTCACCCAGGACGACGCCCACATCTTCTGCACCCCCGGGCAGGCGGGGGAGGAGGTCCTGGGCGTCATCGACCTGGCCCACTTCGTGCTCAAGACCTTCGGCTACGAGGAATTCCAGGTGGAGCTCTCGGTGCACGACCCCGCCAACTTCTCGAAGTACGCGGGCGTCCTCGAGGACTGGGAGAAGGCCGAGGCCGCGCTGCGCGAGGCCCTACAGGCGCGCGGCATCCCCTTCAAGCGCTACGAGGGCGAGGCCGCCTTCTACGGCCCCAAGATCGACATCAAGATGCTCGACGCCCTCGGGCGCGGCTGGCAGGGCCCCACCATCCAGTTCGACTTCAACCTGCCCAAGCGCTTCAACCTGAGCTACGTCGGGCCGGACAGCCAGCGCCACCCGGTCGTGATGATCCACCGCACCGTCATGGGCTCGATGGAGCGCTTCGTCGGGGGGCTGGTGGAACACTACGCGGGGGCGTTCCCCACCTGGCTCGCCCCGGTGCAGGCCCGGGTGATGACTATCACCGACGCGCAGATCCCCGCGGCGCGCGAGGTGGAGCGGCGGCTCCTCGCCGAGGGCATCCGCGCCCACGGCGATTTCCGCAACGAGAAGATCGGCTACAAGATCCGGGAGGCCCAGATGGAAAAGATCCCCTACATGCTCGTGGTCGGCGCGCGGGAAGCGGAGGCGGGCCAGGTTTCTCTCCGGGTCCGGGGAGCGGGGGACGCGGGTGTCCTCCCGGCGGAGGATGCCGTCCGCCGCATCCGGGCCGACATCGAGGGGCGCGCGCTCGCCCCCGGAAAGGCCTGAGATGGGCCTCCGCTTCCGCGGCCGGGACATCCGCCCCACCCAGACCGGGCCCCGCGTGAACCAGGACATCCGCGCGCGGGAGGTCCGCGTCATCGACGACGAGGGCGAGCAGCTAGGGGTCTTGTCCGTCCCGGACGCCATCCAGGCCGCCCAGGACCGCGACCTCGACCTCGTCGAGGTGGCGCCCAACTCCGAGCCCCCCGTCTGCAAGATCATGGACTTCGGGCGCTACAAGTACTCCCTCCAGAAGAAGGCCCAGGAGGCCAAGAAGCGCCAGAAGGTGGTCGAGCTCAAGGAAGTGAAGATGCGCATCAAGATCGAGGACCACGACTACCTCATCAAGAAGAAGAACGCCGAGCGCTTCCTGCTCGACGGCAACAAGGCGAAGGTCACCATCATGTTCCGGGGGCGGGAGGTCACCCACCCCGACTTCGGGCGGCGGCTCCTCGACCGGCTGGCGAACGACCTCATCGAGATCGCCTCCGTCGAGCAGACCCCCCTCCTCGACGGGAGGAACATGATCATGGTGCTCGCGCCCAAGCCGGGGGCGAGGCCGGCCAAGCCGGCGCCGGCCAAGGAAGCGGCTCCGAAGGCCGAAGAGGGGGCGAAGACCCCCCTGGCCGAGGCGATCGAGAAGGCGGGCGGCGCCCGCGCGAAGACGGAGGAGGAAGGAACCCAAGATGCCTAAAATGAAGACCAACCGGGGCGCGGCCAAGCGCTTCAAGTTCACGGGCAGCGGCAAGGTGAAGCGCAGCAAGGCCGCTCACCGCCACATCCTCACCAAGAAGACCACCAAGCGGAAGCGCGGCCTCCGCCGCGCGGGGGCCATCGAGGGAGCCGACCTGAAGGAGGTCCGCAGGCTCCTCCCCTACGGCTAGCCGGGCCCCCCGGGGGCGCACGGCCCACGCCCCGGCGGGGTTGCACAAGCCCCCGGGGGCGGGTATAGTCCTCCCCCGCCGCTGACGGGCGGTCCGTGATGGGTTCCTGGGCGCCCCTGCCTTCCGGGGCGGGAAGCGCCCGTTTTTTGTGGAGTTTTCCGCCATGCCCCGTTCCACCGCCAAGCCCGCCTCCCGGGAGCGCCACCGCCGGGTCCTCAAGCAGGCCAAGGGCTACCGCGGCGCCCGCTCCAAGCGCCTCAAGTCGGCCCGGGAGACCGTCCTGCGGGCCATGGCCTTCGCCTACCGCGACCGCCGCACCCGCAAGCGAGAGTTCCGCCGCCTGTGGACCGTCCGCATCAACGCGGCCGTCCGCGGGGCGGGGATGAACTACAGCCGCTTCATGGGCGCCCTCAAGAGGGCGGGGGTCGAGATCAACCGCAAGCTGCTGGCCGACCTGGCGGTCGCGGACCCGGCCGCGTTTACCCAGCTCGTGGAGATCGCCCGGGCGCAGGGCTGAGGAAGGCCCCGGAGACAACAGGCCCCGCCCGGCAGGGCGGGGCTTTTTTTTTGCGGATGATAGCGGACCGCTTCGAGTAGAGTGCTATGGATGAAAATGAACTGAAACAACATATTTTAAGGGCTGCTAAGACCCTACGTGATGCGATGGTCACAGATCCTACTTTGCGCGAAAGAAAAGTGGAAGAAGTGCGCCTACATTACCTGGGCCGCAAGGGTGGGGTAGTCACTGAGGTGATGAGAAATTTAAAAAACCTTTCCCCCGAAGAAAAGCGCACTGTTGGGCCTTTGGCGAATTCTTTGCGTGAATTCGTTGAGGTTGGGGCATCCGCGGCAAAGAAAGACAACATTGTTGGTCTCATTGATGCGTATAGAGCGGTCAACAACCAAATATTTAATGACGAGATTAAGAGAATTGAAGAAGAGTTTGCTGAAAGGAGCAAGGTAAGCACTTCCGGCCCCCGCCTCGACCTTACCATCCCCGGCCGCCGCGCGCCGGTCGGCCACAAGCACCCGCTGATCCAGACGATGGAGGACATCGTCGAGGTCCTCGCGCGGCTCGGCTACACCGTGGCCGAGGGCCCGGAGGTGGAGCTCGACCGCTACAACTTCGAGGCCCTCAACATCCCGCGCGACCACCCCGCGCGGGACATGCAGGACACGTTCTACATCGGAGACGACGTGCTCCTCCGCACCCACACCTCGCCCGTCCAGATCCGGGTGATGGAGAAGCAGCGGCCCCCCGTCAAGGTCATCGCCCCGGGCAAGGTCTTCCGCTGCGACGCCGACGTGACCCACTCCCCCATGTTCCACCAGGTCGAGGGCCTCTACGTGGACCGCGGGGTGACCTTCGCCCACCTGAAGGGCACCTTGGAGACCTTCGTGCGCGAGCTCTTCGGGCCCGAGTTCAAGGTGCGGATCCGCCCGAGCTTCTTCCCCTTCACCGAGCCGAGCGCCGAGGTGGACATATCGAGCCCCTTCCTCGCTGGGGGGCGGTGGCTGGAGGTGCTGGGGGCGGGGATGGTGGACCCGGCGGTCTTCGAGGCGGTGAACCAGGCGAGGGGGAACAATGACTACGACCCCGAGGAGTGGACGGGCTTCGCCTGGGGCCTGGGGGTGGAGCGGGTGGCCATGCTCCGCTGCGGCATCGGGGACATCCGCCTCTTCTACGAGAACGACCTGCGCTTCCTGAGGCAGTTCTAGGGAGGATCACGGAACGATGCGCGTCAGCCTGGAGTGGCTCTCGGACTACGTCGAGCTCGACCCGGCGGACGCCGCCCTCGCCGGGCGGATCGCGGAGGGCCTCCTCCTCGCCGGGCTGGAGGTCGAGGCGGTCGAGCGCCCGGGCGAGGCACTGGAGGGGATGGTGGTGGGGGAGGTGCTGGAGGCCGGCCCCCACCCCAACGCCGACCGGCTCAAGCTCTGCCGGGTGAGCGACGGGAAGAGGGCGCGCCCGGTGGTCTGCGGCGCCCCCAACGTGGCGGCGGGCCAGAGGGTGGTGCTGGCGCTGCCCGGCTCAAGGCTCCCGGGCGGCCAGGCCATCGAGGCCGTCGTCATCCGGGGGGAGCGCAGCGAGGGGATGATCTGCTCGGCGCGCGAGCTGGGGCTGGGGGAGGACCACAGCGGGATCATCGTGCTCGAGGGCAGCCCGGCGGCGGGCTCCCCGGCGGCGGCGGCCCTGGGCCTGGACGATGTCATCCTCGACATCTCCATCACCCCCAACCGGGCGGACTGCCTCTCCGTCCTCGGGGTGGCGCGCGAGGCGGCCGCCTTGCTGGGCCGCTCCCTGCGGGCGCCCGAGGTGAGGATGGAGGAGGACGCCTCCGCCCTGGCCGCCTCCCTCTGCCAGGTGGAGATCCTCGACCCGGCCAAGTGCCCCCGCTACGTCGCCCGGATCATCCGGGGGGTGGCGATCGGCCCCTCGCCCGCCTGGATGCAGCGCCGCCTGCGCGCGGCGGGCATGCGCCCCATCAGCAACGTCGTGGACGTGACGAACTACGCCATGCTCTCCCTGGGCCAGCCTCTCCACGCCTTCGACCTGGCGCGCCTGGCCGGGCGGCGCATCGTGGTGCGCCGCTGGCGCCCGGAGGACGGCCCCTTCCGGACCCTGGACGGCCAGGAGCGGCGGATGGAGGGGGAGGACCTCATGATCTGCGACGCCCGCCGCCCGGTGGCCATCGGCGGCGTCATGGGCGGGCTGGAGTCCGAGGTCTCGGGCGACACCCGGGACATCCTCCTGGAGAGCGCCTACTTCGCCCCCTCCACCATCCGGCGCACCCGGCGCCGCCTGGGGCTCTCGACCGAGGCCTCCTACCGCTTCGAGCGGGGGGTGGACCCGGGCGCCACGGCCCGGGTGGCGGCCTGGGCGGCGGACCTCATCCGCCAGGCGGCGGGGGGGAAGGTGGCCCAAGGAGAAGTGGACTGCCATCCCATGCCCGTGGCCCCCGCCAAGGTGAGGCTCCGCCACAAGCGGGTCTCTGACATCCTGGGGCTGGAGGTCCCGCCCGCCCAGGTGCGGCGGGAGCTCGAGGCGCTGGGCATGAAGGTGGGGGCGGACCGCGGAGGCGCCTGCGAGGTCGAGGTGCCCACCTTCCGCCCCGACGTCGAGCGCGAGATCGACCTCATCGAGGAGATCGCCCGGCGGCAGGGCTACGGCCGGATCCCCTCGGAGCTCCCCCCCTCGCGCCAGCCCGCCGTCCGGCCGGGCGGGGTGCGGCGGATGGAGGGCGAGGCCCGGGAGGCCATGCTCTCGGCGGGCTACAGCGAGGCCATCAACTACAGCTTCGTCAGCTCGGCGGGGCTGGCCCGGCTGGGGATGGGGGAGGGGGCGGTGCCCCTGCGGAACCCCCTCAGCGCCGAGATGGACGTCCTGCGCACCACCCTCCTCGCGGGGCTGCTCGGGAACGCCGCCCTGAACCTCAACCGGGGGGTGGAGGAGGTGCGCCTGTTCGAGATCGGCCGCACCTTCCACCCGAACCCTGGCCAGCCCCTGCCCCGGGAAGCCTCCCGCCTGGCCGCCCTCCGGACCGAGGGGGGTGCGCCCGCGCTGTGGCCCGACGGCTCCGCCCCCGGGGGGGAGCAGCCCCTCCCCCGGGCGGTGTACGAGCTCAAGGGGGCGGTGGAGCGCCTGGGGGCACTCCTGCGCCTGCCGGGGCTCTCGTTCGGGTCGGGCGCGGGGGGAGGGGCCTTTGCGCCGGGGGCTTCCGCCGCCATCCGGGTGGGCGGGGCCGAGGCGGGAGCCATCGGCGTCCTCGGGCGCGGGGTCCTGGAGGCCTGGGGGCTCCGCCAGGGGGCGGCCGCCTTCGAGCTGGACCTGGGGGTCCTCTTGGCCCAGGAGCGCCCGCCCCGGCGCTTCGAGGCCCTGCCGCGCTTCCCGGCCAACCTCCGGGACCTGGCCGTGGTGGTGCCCGAGAAGGTCGCGCACGGGGAGGTGGAGGCTCTCATCCGCGAGGCCGCGGGGGAGCTGCTCGAATCGGCGGCGCTTTTCGACGTCTACCGGAGCCAGGCCCTCGCCCAGGCGGGGGAGAAGAGCCTGGCCTACTCCCTCGTTTTCCGCCATCCGGAGCGGACTTTGACCGACGCCGAGGCGAACCGGGCCTTCGAGGCCATCGTCGAGCGGCTCGCCCGGGGGCTGGGGGCCCGGCTCCGCGCCTGATCGCTTTTCTTGACACCCTCGCCACCCCCCTCTAGAATGGCCGCCGTCCCTTGAGAAGCGGCTATTCCCGCCCGATGGGAAGCCAATCCGGATGGTGATCGACAAGCTGGACGCCCTGGAGGCGGCTCTCCAAAAGGTGCTGGAGGAGCTCACCGAGCTGCGGCGGTCCCGGCAGGAGCTGGAGACCGAGCTGAACCGGGTTCAGTCCGCCAGCCGCGAGGCCGCCGGGGCGGCCCAGGCGCGGGAGGAAGAGGCGGGGAAGCTGCGGGAGGAGAACGCCCGGCTGCTCCGGGAGCACGCCGAGGTCAAGTCGCGCGTCGAGCGCATCCTCCACCACCTGCCCGTCGGCTAATGGCGGACTCCCTCGTGCCCGCCGGGGAGGGCGGAGGCATGGAGCCGAACAAGGTGATCTCGGTGGAGATCTTCGGCCAGCAGCTCCATCTCAAGAGCGCCGCCGACCCCTCCTACACCGCGCAGCTGGCCGAGTACGTGGACGGCCAGATCCGCAAGGTCTCGCGCCAGAGCAACGACCCCCTCAAGGTGGTGCTCCTGGCCTCGATGAACATCGCCAACGAGCTGCACGAAGAGCGGAAAAAGCAAGAGGAAACCGACGAAATCCTCTCCCGGCGGGCCGAATCCCTCCTCCAGAGGATCGAGCGCTCTTTCTAGGCCCCCCTTCCGGTATATCCATCCTCCCCCGTTTGGTGCGATAATGCCCCCTGGCCAAGGGGCCCGTTTTGGCCCTGCGGTGCGCGTGATGAAGGAAGGCTATTTGACCCAGTAACGATACCTCGGGGGCCCTACCCTGCGGTGGTGAGCCTGTCTCTCTGGAGATAACGGCCTGAAGCCGCACCTCTTGGGCACCCACCTGGCGAAAGCTGGGTTCAAAGCCACCTTCACACGGCATCTGCGGGGCCTTTTGAATACGTTCCGCTCACGCGGAGGCGGAGGTTGGAAGGCGCTCGCGCGAAGGGGGAGTGGCGCGGCCGGATGCGGCAGCTCCGGGAGGCGCTCCCCCGCGAGCGCCACGCCGGCCTGAGCCGTCTGCTCTGCCTCAGGCTGGAGGCGCTGCTCTCCCTCCTGGGCCTGGGGCGGGTGGCGGCCTATGCCGCCGTCCGGGGGGAGGCGGACCTCTCGGGCCTCTGGGAGCTGGGGGCCCGGAGGCGCTACTTCTTCCCCCGGGTGGCGGGGAAGGGGCTGGTCTTTCACGAGGTGGAGAAGCCCGCGCGGGATCTCCGCCCTGGAGAGTTCGGCATCCCCTCCCCCGATCCCCGTTCGCCCGCGGCGCCCCCTGCCGCGCTGGACGCCGTCCTGATGCCCGGGCTCGCGTTCGACCTCGCGGGCGGCCGGGTCGGCTCGGGGCGGGGCTTCTACGATCGTTGGGCGGCCTCCCTGGGAAAGGGGGGGCCGCTTCTGGTGGGCGTGGGTTTCTCTTTCCAGCTCGTCCGGGACGGGCGCCTGCCCCGGTCCCCGGGGGATCGGCGGGTGGACTGGGTGGTCACTGATCGGGAGGCGGTGCGCTGCCTCTCGTGTAGATACGCCCCAGGAGGCGGAGATGAGCACGACACTATGGCTTGAGATCCTCGCCGCGGCCGTCGGGGCCGGGGTGGGGGCGCTGGTTGTGATGACCATGCTCCGGAGGCGGGCCGACGAGGTCCTGGCCCGCGAGCGCGAGGAGTTCGAGGAGCGCATCCGGAGCCTGGAGGCCACCTCCGAGAAGGAGGTGACCCGGCGGGTCAAGGAGGCCGAGGTGGCCCACCGGGCGGAGATGATCCGCCTCCGGGAGGGTCTCGACCGCGACCTCAAGGACCGGCTCGAGGAGATCCAGAAGCTGGAGCGGCGGATCATCCAGCGGGAGGAGACGCTGGACAAGCGCCGCGAGTCGCTCGACTCGAAGGAGATGGCCCTCGAGCGGCGGGAGCGCCAGCTGGGCGAGCGCGAGGATCAGCTGCGTCGCGAGGAGGCGCGCGTCAAGGCGCTCGAGGAGCAGGAGGTCCGCAAGCTCGAGCAGATCGCCGGCCTCTCCGCCGAGGCGGCCAAGAAGGAGCTGATGGACCGCTTTTTCGAGGAGGCCCGCCACGACATCGCCGCCGAGGTCCAGCGCATGGAGCGCGAGGCCAAGGAGAAGGTCGAGGGCGAGGCCAAGAAGGCCCTCGCCCTGGCGGTGGAGCGCTACTCGGGCGACCACGTGGCCGAGTCCACCGTCAGCGTGGTGGACCTCCCCTCGGACGAGATGAAGGGCCGCATCATCGGGCGCGAGGGCCGGAACATCCGCGCCCTGGAGATGGCCACGGGGGTGGACATCATCATCGACGACACGCCCGAGGCCGTCGTCGTCTCGGGCTTCGACAAGGTGCGCCGCGAGACGGCCCGGCTGGCGCTCGAAACCCTGGTGCAGGACGGGCGCATCCACCCCGGACGCATCGAGGACGTGGTGAACAAGACCAAGCGCGAGATCGACCGCCGCATCCAGGAGGCGGGCGAGGAGGTGCTCCTCGAACTGGGCATCCAGGGCGTCCACCCCGAGCTGGTCAAGCTCCTCGGCCGCCTGCGCTACCGCACGAGCTACAGCCAGAACGCCCTCATGCACTCGAAAGAGGTGGCCCACCTCTCGGGGATGCTCGCCTCCGAGCTCCGCCTCGACCCTGCCATGGCCAAGCGGGCGGGCCTCTTCCACGACATCGGCAAGGCGGTCACCCACGAGCAGGAGGGCTCCCACGTCCAGCTCGGCTTCGAGATCGCCAAGCGCTACAACGAGCCGCCCCAGGTGCTGAACGCCATCGTCTCCCACCACGAGGACGAGGAGCCCAACTGCATCGAGAGCCTCCTCGTGAAGGCGGCCGACACCCTCTCGGCCGCCCGGCCGGGCGCCCGGCGGGAGATGGTGCAGAGCTACATCAAGCGCCTCGAGGCCCTCGAGAAGATCGCCGAGTCGTTCAAGGGGGTCGAGAAGTGCTACGCCATCCAGGCGGGGCGCGAGATCCGGGTAGCCGTGCTGCCGGATCAGATCTCCGACTCCCAGGCCTCCTTCCTGGCGCGCGACATCGCCAAGCGCATCGAGAGCGAGCGGAACTATCCGGGCGAGATCCTCGTCACCGTCATCCGGGAGACGCGCTACACGGCCACGGCGCGCTGAGCCTGCATTGCGGATTCTTTTCGTCGGCGACGTGAACGGAAGGGTGGGGCGCCGCATGGCGGCGGCCCACGTGCCCGCGCTCCGGCGGGAGCGGGGGGTGGACCTCTGCGTCGTGAACGGGGAGAACGCCGCGGGCGGCTTCGGCATCACGGGCGAGATGGCCGAGGAGATCTTCCGCGCCGGGGCGGACGTCATCACCTCGGGCAACCACATCTGGAACCGCAAGGAGACGGGCGACTTCCTGATGCACGAGCCGCGCCTGCTGCGCCCCTCCAACTACCCCCCCGGCGCCCCCGGCAAGGGGATGTTCGTGGCGCCCACGCCGAACGGGCCCGCCGCCGTCATCAACCTGATGGGCCGGGTGTTCATGCCCCCGGTGGAGTGCCCCTTCCGGGAGGCCGACCGCCTCCTCGGGGAGCTCCCGCCGGAGGTGAAGGTCGTCGTGGTGGACATCCACGCCGAGGCCACGAGCGAGAAGGTGGCCCTTGGCTGGTACCTCGACGGGCGGGTGAGCGCCGTCCTCGGGACCCACACCCACATCCAGACGGCGGACGAGCGTGTCCTCCCGAAGGGGACGGCCTACCTCTCCGACACCGGGATGACCGGGCCGGCCGACTCGGTCATCGGGATCAAGACCTCGATCGCGGTGGGGAAGTTCCTGACCGGCGTCCCCGTGCGGCTGGAGGCGGCCGACGGGCCGGGCCAGCTGAACGGCGTCCTCGTCGAGGTGGAGCCCTCGACGGGCCGGGCGGCCGCCATCGAGCGGATCGTCATCCGGGAGGGCTAGGCGGGCTTTCCGTTCTGGCCGGAGGCCCTCCGGAGGCGGGTGGCCAGCCGGTCCCTCTCCCGGCGGCCCTCGATGAAGCTCCCGAGCCGCTCCAGCCGCTCCCCGGGGGAGAGGCTCTCGAGCAGGGACTGCTTTTCGGGCAGGGGAAGCCGGAGGGCGGCCGCGGCGAGGAAGGAGAGCCGGGAAGGGTCGGCCAGAAGCTCCTCCTCGGGGGGCAGGGACTTGCGGTCCTCCTCCTCCAGCCCCTCCCATACCCGGCGGGCGAGCTCGGGGGGAGGGGACTCCTGGGCGCGGTCCGCGAGCGGCTGGGTCTCCCCCTGGAGGTAGGGGCGGTTCTCGAAGAGCCGCAGGATCTCGAAGCGGTCCTCCCCCAGGGTGAGGATGTTCATCCGGCCGTCGGGGAACTTCTCAAGCAGGCGCGTGATGCGCGCCGTGCAGCCGACCTTGCGGATGCCGTGCGCCTCGACCAGCACCACCCCGAATGGGCGCTCCTCCTCCAGGCACTCCCCGATCATCAGCTTGTAGCGCTCCTCGAAGATGTGGAGCGGCAGGAGCTCCCCGGGGAGGAGGACGGCCTGGAGCGGGAAGAGGGGCAGGCGGGCATCCATCATCCCAAAAGTCTAACCCGAACCCGCGGGCTTGGGGAGGGGCCCGGAGGCCCCCCCCGCCCGGCCCTGGCGGGGGGATGGGGCGTGTGCTATCTTGCGGAATTTCAAGGCCCAAGGGCTTCCTAGTCCGCCCGTTCGGGCAACTCGAAGGGTCCAAGCCATGAATGGCGCTTCCACCCAGACCTCCCGGCCCGTCCGCCCGGCCTCGCGGGAGGCGGAGCCCGCCGCCCCGGAGGGTTTCTCCACCCTCTCGGGCATCCCCCTCAAGGCCTCCTACGGGCCCGGGGACGTGGCGGGGAGGGGCCCTGAACGGCCCGGGGAGCACCCCTTCACGCGGGGCATCCACCCCGACATGTACCGCGGCCGGCTCTGGACCATGCGCCAGTACGCCGGCTTCGGGACGGCGCGGGAGAGCAACGCGCGCTACCGCTACCTCCTCGGCCAGGGGCAGATGGGCATCTCGGTCGCCTTCGACCTGCCCACCCAGATCGGCTACGACGCCGACCACCCCCTGGCCCGCGGCGAGGTAGGGAAGGTGGGGGTCTCCATCTCCTCCGTCGAGGACATGGAGATGCTCCTCGAGGGCATCCCCCTCGACCGCATCTCCACCTCGATGACCATCAACGCCACGGCGGCCGTTCTCCTCTGCCTCTACATCGCGGTGGCCGAGGGCCGGGGCATCCCCTCCCAAGCGCTCCGGGGGACCGTCCAGAACGACATCTTGAAGGAGTACATCGCCCGCGGGACCTACATCTACCCGCCGGGTCCGAGCCTCCGCCTCATCACCGACACCATCGCCTTCTGCCGGGACCGCGCCCCCAAGTGGAACGCCATCTCCATCAGCGGCTACCACATCCGCGAGGCGGGGGCGACGGCGGTCCAGGAGGTGGCCTTCACCCTGGCCGACGCCATCGCCTACGTCGAGGCCTGCCGCGCGGCGGGGCTGGACGTGGACGGCATCGGGCGCCAGCTCTCCTTCTTCTTCAACGTCCACAACCACTTCCTCGAGGAGGTGGCCAAGTTCCGGGCCGCCCGGAGGCTCTGGGCGGGCTTCATGCGGGAGCGCTTCGGGGCCCGGTCGGAGGAGGCCTGCAAGCTCCGCTTCCACGCCCAGACGGCGGGCAGCGCCTTGACGGCCCAGCAGCCCTGGAACAACGTGGTGCGGGTGGCCCTCCAGGCGCTCGCGGCGGTGCTGGGCGGGGCCCAGTCCCTCCACACGAACTCGATGGACGAGGCCCTCGCCCTCCCCACGGAGGAGGCGGCCCGCCTCGCCCTGCGCACCCAGCAGATTCTGGCCGAGGAGACCGGGGTGGCCGGGACGGCGGACCCCTGCGGAGGCGCCTACGCCATCGAGGCCCTGACGGACGAGATCGAGCGCCGCGCCCGGGAGATCATCGAGCGGATTAGCCGCATGGGCGGGATGCTCCGCGCCATCGAGACCGGCTGGGTCCAGCGCGAGATCCAGGAGAGCGCCTACGCCGCCCAGCGGGCGGTGGACCGGGGCGGGACCGTCGTGGTGGGGGTGAACCGCTACGCCTCGGAGGAGGAGGTCCCCATCTCCACCCTCCAGCTTCGGCCCGAGGTGGAGGCCGAGCAGTGCGGGCGCCTGGCCCGCCTGCGGGAGGGGCGGGACGCCGCCGCCACGGCCGTCTGCCTGGACGCCCTGCGGCGCGCCGCCCGGGGCAGGGACAACCTCCTCCCCTTCATCCTGGAGGCCGTGAAGGCCCGCGCCACCGTCGGGGAGATCTCCGACGCCCTGCGCGAGGTCTACGGCCTGTACCGGGAGGATGTATCGGTCTAGCCGCGGGACCCGCGATGGGAAAAGGCATGGCCGCGAGGCCCAGGATGGAGAAGGCGACGAGATGACCGGAAGCGAGATCCGGCGGATGTTCCTGGACTATTTCCTGGAGAAGGGCCACCGCGCCGTCCGCAGCTCCCTCTTGGTGCCCGCGAACGACCCCACCCTCCTCTTCGCGAACGCGGGGATGGTGCAGTTCAAGGACGTCTTCACCGGGCTCGAGCGGCGTGATTACGTCCGGGCCACGAGCTCCCAGAAGTGCCTCCGGGTGAGCGGCAAGCACAACGACCTGGAGAACGTGGGCCGCACCGCCCGCCACCACACCTTCTTCGAGATGCTGGGCAACTTCTCCTTCGGCGACTACTTCAAGGAGAAGGCCATCGAGTTCGCCTGGGAGCTCCTGGTCGGCCGCCTGGGGCTGGACGGGAGCCGGATGTGGATCACCGTCTTCCGGGAGGACGACCAGGCGGCCGGGCTCTGGCAGCGCCTGGTGGGGGTGCCCGAGGCGCGCATCGTCCGCCGGGACGAGAAGGACAACTTCTGGGCCATGGGGGACACCGGCCCCTGCGGCCCCTGCTCGGAGCTCATCTACGACCAGGGCCCCCACATCGCGGGCGGCCCGCCGGGGAGCGGGGCGGACGAGGAGGGGGACCGCTACCTCGAGCTCTGGAACCTCGTCTTCATGCAGTTCGACCGGGACGCCTCCGGCAGGCTCAACCCCCTCCCCAAGCCCTCGGTGGACACCGGGATGGGCCTGGAGCGGCTCACCGCCGTCCTCCAGAAGCAGACGAGCAACTTCCACACCGACCTCCTCATGCCCGTCATCCGCTTCACCGAGGAACGGTGCGGGAAGGCCTACCGCGAGCGGGCCGAGGGGCCGGACGTCTCCTACCGCGTCATCGCCGACCACGCCCGGGCGGTGAGCTTCCTCGTGGCGGACGGCGTCCTCCCCAGCAACGAGGGGAGGGGCTACGTCCTGCGCCGCGTGGCGCGCCGCGCCCTGCGCCACGGGCGGATGCTCGGAATCGCCGATCCCTTCCTCCACCAGGCCGCGGGCGTGGTGGCCGAGATGATGGGGGAGGCCTTCCCCGAGCTGCGGGAGGGCCTGAACTACATCTCCCGGGTGGTTCTCGCGGAGGAGGAGCGCTTCTCCCACACCCTCGCCCAGGCCCAGCCCCGCATGGATGAGCTGTGCATAGCGACGCAGGACGCTGGGGGAACGGTAGTGCCCGGCGAGGAGGTGTTCGTCCTCCTCGACACCTACGGCTACCCCGTGGACCTCGCGGTCGAGACCGCTACCGTGACGTTTGGTTTGGGCATCGACCAAAAGGGCTTCGAGGCGGCCATGGAGCGCCAGCGCGAGCGGGCCCGGGCCCACTGGAAGGGCTCGGGCGAGGAGGCGGTGGCCCGGGTGTGGCACGAGCTGCGCGAGGCGGCCGGGTCCACCCTCTTCCTGGGCTACGACCACCTCGAGGCCCGCGCCAAGGTCCAGGGGGTGGTCCGGGGGGGCGCTCGCGCCAAGAAGGCGGGGGTGGGGGAGGAGGCCGAGGTGGTGCTCTCCCAGACCCCCTTCTACGGGGAGTCCGGCGGCCAGGAGGGGGACCGGGGGCGCCTGGCCTGGCCCGAGGGCTCGGCCGAGGTGCTCGACACCCAGAAGCCCCTGCCCGACGTCTACGTCCACCGCGTGAAGGTGGAGCGGGGGGTCCTGGCCGAGGGCCAGGAGGTGGAGGCCCGGGTGGACGCCGGGCGGCGGGGGGCGCTCCGCCTCAACCACACGGCGACCCATCTTCTTCAGTACGCCCTGCGGCAGGTGCTGGGGGACCACGTGAAGCAGGCGGGCTCCCACCTCTCGCCCGAGCGGCTGCGCTTCGACTACACCCACTTCGCCCCGCTCACCCCCCGGGAGAAGGAGGCCATCGAGGACATCGTGAACCGCCGCATCCGGGAGAACGCCCCCGTTTCGACCGCCGTCATGCCCATCGAGGAGGCCCTTTCGACGGGCGCGACGGCCCTCTTCGGAGAGCGCTACGGGGAGCAGGTGCGGGTGGTCTCGGTGGGGGACTTCAGCAAGGAACTCTGCGGGGGCACCCACGCCTCGGCCTCGGGGGACATCGGGGTTTTCCGCATCCTCCACGAGGGGAGCGTGGCCTCGGGGGTCCGCCGCATCGAGGGGGCCACGGGGGAGGGGGCGCTGCTCCAGACCCGGCGGGAGCTGGGGGTGCTCTCCGAGATCGGGGAGGTCATGAAGTCCCCGCCCCTGGAGGAGGCCGCCCGGGTGCGCCGCCTCATGGAGCGGGTCAAGGCCCTCGAGCGCGAGGTGCGCCAGTTGCGCGAGAAGCGATCGAGCGACGAGGCGGGCGGGCTCGCCGCCGAGGCCCAGGAGGTGAAGGGGGTGAAAGTGCTGGCCGCCCGCCAGGACGGCCTCTCCCCCGAGGAGCTGCGCCAGGCCATCGACGCCGCCCGGGGCAAGCTCAAGAGCGGCGTCGCCGTGCTCATCTCGGTCACGGACGGGAAGGTGGCCATCGCGGCCGGGGTGACGAAGGACCTCACCTCGCGCATCCACGCGGGCCACCTGGTCCGCGACGTGGCCGCCCGGGTCGGGGGGAAGGGGGGCGGGAGGCCCGACTTCGCCCAGGCGGGCGGCAAGGACCCCGGGAAGGTGGACGAGGCGCTGGCCGCCGTGCCCGATCTGGTCGCGAAGATGGCCTGAGGCGGCGGCGCCCCGCCGCTCGGCTTGACGGAGGTTTCGTTGGCAACGGTCCTGGAAGCTCAAGCGTCCGCGCCCGCGCGGGCGAACCGGCGGCACATCTCGCTCCTCGTCGTCGCCCACATGGCGAACGATGCCTACCACGGCTTCCTCTCCCCGATGATGCCCCTGCTGGCCCAGCGGCTGGAGCTTTCGCTGAGCATGGTGGGCCTCCTCTCCTCGGCCCACGGCATCACGGCCGACATGGGCCAGCTCCTCTTCGGCTACTTCTCCGATCGCCTCCGCAAGGGCTGGCTCATGGCCCTGGGGCCCCTGTGCGGTGCGCTGATGGCCTTCATGTTTTTCATGCCGGGCTTCTGGCCGCTGTTCGGCCTCCTCCTGCTGGCTGGGGTGGGGTCGGCCTGCTTCCACCCGGTGGCTTCGGTGCTGGCGAACCAGTCGGCGGGGAGCCGCAAGGGGCTGGGCGTCTCCCTCTACATCTCGGGCGGGCGGCTGGGGATGGCGGTCGGGGCCAGCCTGGCGACTTTCCTGGCGACCCGGTTCGGGCCGGACGGAGTGGCGTTCGGGGCGATCCCCGGCCTCGCCTTCGGCAGCCTGCTCCTGTTCCTATCGCCGCCCTACCGGGGGGATGCCGCCCGCGCCCACCCGAACCTGATCGAGACGCTCAGGTCCCTCAGAGGGGTGTTCCGCCCCCTGTTCCGCCTGTGGGTGGTCAACTTCTGCCGGACCTCGGTGACCATGACGGTGAACGCCTTCGTCCCCCTCTTCATCGTCTCGACGGGCGGCACCATCGCCCAAGGGGGCCGGACGGTGGCGCTCCACCTCGTCGCGGCCACCGCGGGGGGGATCTACGGCGGCCACCTCTCGGACCGGCTGGGGCGGCGCTCCGTGACCATCGTGTCGCTCGTTCTGGGGACGCCCCTGCTCGTCCTCGCCTTCCTGGTGCCCGATCCCTACCGGACCCTGATCCTGATGGCCGCGGGAGCCTCCTTTTACGCCCAGATGGGGGTTTCGGTGACCTACGCCCAGGAGATCGCCCCGGCCCACGCCGCTCTCGTGAGCAGCTTCATGCTGGGCGTCATGTGGTTCGCCGCGGGGGGGAGCATGGTGGTGGTGGGGGCGCTCGCGGACGCCTTCGGCCTGGCGGGGACGCTGCCGGTCTACTGCGCCGTAGTCGGGGGGACGGGGCTGGCGCTCTCCTTCGGGCTTCCGAAGTTCAAGTAGGCGCGGGGGGAGATTCCATGCAGGATGGCGGGCCGGCCGAGGGCTTCCCGCAGCTCCAGGCCGAGCGGGACATCGCCGAGGAGATGGCCAACACCCTGGGCCGGATCGGGCGGGAGTTCGCGAGGCACCGGGAGGCCGCCTGGGCGGCCCTGGAGGCGTGGCAGGGCTGCCCGCCCGAGGCGGCGGAGCGCCGGGCCGCCCTGGAGCGGAGCCTGAAGGCCGCCCTCGACGCGGCCGAGCACTACCGCTATTTCCTCATCGTCCAGCGCGAGGCCATGGGCATGCGGGACCACGCCGAGGTGGCGCGAAGGTTCCCCCTGCCGGAGGTGCCCGGCCGGGCGCCGGCGCCCGGGGACCCGGCTAGCCCTCGTCTTGCTTGGCCCGGAGCGTTTTCACGAGGTCTTCGTAGGAAGAGCGCCGGATGATGGACTGGAACTGGTCGCGGAAGTTCTTGACCATCCGGTTCCCCTCGACCGTCACGTCGTAGACCTTCCAACCGCCGTTCACCTTGTGCATGCTGTAGCGGATCAGAACCTCCTGGCCCTTCTTCGCGACCACGATGGTGTCCACCGTGGCGTAGCCGTTCTCGATGCGCTCCTTGCCGTAGCGGATGGTCTCGTCCGTGTAGAGCTCGATCTTCCCGATGTAGGTCCGCTCGATCATCCGGCTGAAGAGGTCGACGAACTCCTTCTTCTCGGAGAGGGTCCGCTGATCCCAGTGGGTGGCGAGGGCGCTGCGGGCCATCTCGGCGAAGTCGAACTCGTTCTCGACGGCCTTGCGGATCTTCGCCCGGCGCTCGGCGCGCCTGGCCTCGGGCCGGAGGGCGGGATCGCGAAGGATGGAGATCACCTTGTCCACCGTGTCCTTGACGTGGTTGGTGGGCTCTCCCGCCCAGGCCGCGGGGGCGAGAGCGAGGAGCGAAGCCGCCAGGAGCGGCGCGATGCGAAGGCAGGCCTTGGGGCCAATCATGGTCCTCGATACCCTCCCGTTCAGCGGCGCGGGCCCGGGGAGCCCGGTCACTTGACCTTCCCGTAGATGAATTGCCCTATGAGCTTCTCGATGTCGACGGGCGGCTCGGTCTCGCGGATCCGGCCGCCCGCGGGGATGGGCCTCGGCGATCCTCCCAGGCTGATGCTGATGTACTTGTCACCCAGGATCCCCTTGGTGCGGATGGAGGCGATGGTGTCCTGGGAGAGCTTGACGGAGGACTTCAGGCGCAGCGTGACGAGGGCCTCGTTCTGCTCCAGGCCGATGGTCTTCACCCGGCCCACTCGCACCCCAGCGACCTCCACAGTGGCGCCCTCCCGCAGGCCGGCGGCGCTGCTGAAGCGGGCGGTCACCTCGTAGGTGCCCGTCTCGAACAGGTCCAGCCCGCCCAGGCGGATCGAGAGGTACGCCAGGGCCGCCAGCCCCGCCAGGACGAACACGCCCACCGTCAGTTCCATTCCGCGCTGAGACAAGGCCGCCTCCCCCTCAGAAGAGCACCGAGGTCAGGAAATAGTCGCCCACCAGTATCAACACCGAGGAGAGGACGACGGCCGACGTCGTGGCCCGCCCCACCCCCTCGGCCCCATGCCCGCAGGTGTAGCCCTTGTAGCAGCAGATCCAGGTCACCAGAAGCCCGAAGACCAGGGATTTCTCCATCCCGCCGACGATGTCGGCCATCTCCACCTTGGCCTGCATCTCGCCGAAGTAGGTCCCGCTGCTCAGGCCGAGGAGCTGCACCCCGACGAGGTAGCCCCCGAAGATGCCCACCACGTTGAAGAGCGCGCCCAGCAGCGGGAAGGTCAGCACCCCGGCCAGGAGCCGCGGGGAGGCGAGCCGCTGGATGGGGTTGACGGCCATGCTCTGGAGGGCGTCCACCTGCTCGGTGATCACCATGATCCCGATCTCGGCGGCCATCGCCGAGCCCGCCCGGCCCGCCACCACGAGGGCGGTCAGGACGGGCCCCAGTTCGCGGATGAGGCTGAGCGCCACGGCCGGGCCCAGGAGTCCCTCGGAGCCGAACTTCTGGAGGGTGTAGAAGCCCTGGAGGCCGAGCACCATCCCCGTGAAAAGCCCGGTCAGCAGGACGATGGAGAGGGAGCCCGCCCCGACGAAAAGCATCTGCCGGAGCAGGAGCGGAAAACGGTAGGGAGGGAGGAGGAGCCACCCCAGGGAGGCGCCCAGGAAGATCCCCATCCGCCCGGCTTCGGCGGTGAGGTCGAGGGCCCGCTGCCCGAGGAACCTCACTCCTTTCAACGCGATGGGATCCGGCCTCATCTTCCGGATTCCCCCTCGAGCGGCTCCATGGGCCCCGTGCGGCCTGCCATGCCGAGCATCTTGAGGGCGGCTGAGCCTGCGGCGGCTGAAAAAATACCGCCGGTAGTGTATCTTCCTTCGACGCCCGAAGGCAACGGGTCCTGAAAGCGGCCCCTCGGCCCGGAGGGGCCGCGTGCCCCCGGGCGGCCCGGCGTTCCGTGCGTGAATCCCCGCGCTCTTCTTGGGATGACTCCATGCAAGCCGACCGCGCCCCGGGGCCTCTCTCCCGCTACCTGGAGCTGGGGGTCCGGATTCATCTGGACGACTTCCCCCAAATCTCCGTGGTGGTGCTGCTGTTCTACCTGCCGCTCGCCTACCTGGCGCTCCTCCTGCATCCGCCCCTGCAGGCCCTTCTCCGCCCCGGGGGCGGGGACTTGCTGATCCTTGTGCCCCGCATGCTGATCGCCCAAGCCATGCTGCGGATGGCGCAGCTCTTCGTCTTCATCCTCCTGGTCCTCCGCCTGGACGCCCAGCGCCGGAGCCGGGGGGATGCCTGGGACCTGGCCGAGACGCTGGGCCGGCTCTGGCGGGTGGCCCGGGTGGACTTGGCCTACGCCTTCGGCCTTCAGGCCTTGGCCATCCTGGTGCTGTGGTTAAGCATGGGGGTATTGGGCTTCTTCCTGGGGAGCGGGCCCTTGATTTTCCCCGCCGCGCTCGCGGTCACCGCCTTCGCCGTCATCACGCCCGCCATCCGCTTCTACTTCTGCGCCTTCGCCTCCCTCCTGCATGGGGACGGCTTCCGGGCCGCGTTCCAGCGGTCGAGCCGGGCCGCCCCGGGCGCCGAGCGGCTGATCTCGCTCCTCGTGCTCACCTACCTGCTGGTGTGGTTCGTCATCTGGCAGGTCGCTCATGGAATCTTCGGGGGAGGCGTCCTGGGGCAGCTCTTCCTGCACGCGGGGGTGATGCTGACCTCGGTTTCCTACTTTTTCGCGGCCTACGGCCTCTACCTCGACCTGACGCCGCCGCTGCCCGGCGAAGCGCAGCCGGAGGGCGGAGCCCTGCCCCTCCCCCCCGGCGGCTAGCCCTCTCCCTGCCCCTCCCCCCCGGCGGCTAGCCCTCTCCCTGCTCCTCCGGCCTGATCTCGAAGGTGAGTCCGTCGTAGGCCATCTCGACGCCGGGGGGAAGCTTCCGGTTCGTCTCGTAGTACTCCAGGTCGTAGTGGGTGTGGGTGAAGTAGGTGCGCTCGGGCTTGAGCTCGCGGACCACTTCGAGGGCCTGCTCCACCGTGAAGTGGGAAGGGTGCTCGCGGTGGCGCAGGGCGTCGAGGATGAGCACGCGCACCCCTCTCAGCGCTTCCATCGAGGCGGGGGGGATGGCGTTGCAGTCGGTGGCGTATGCGAAATCCCCGATGCGCAGGCCCATCACCCGCATCCCCGCGTGCTCCAGGTCGAGGGGCCGCACCCGGAAGCCCCCGGCCTCGAAGGGGGTCCCCTCCACTTCGTAGAGAGTGAGCTGGGGCCGGAAGCCGGTGGTGTCGGGGCTGTTGCCGAAGATGTAGCTGAAATTGCGGCGCAGGACATTGACCGTGTTCGGGAAGGCGTAGCAGGGGATGGGGCGCTTCATCAGGAAGTTGAACACCCGCAGGTCGTCGATGCCGTGGGTGTGGTCGGCGTGGAAATGG
This sequence comes from Candidatus Tectomicrobia bacterium RIFCSPLOWO2_12_FULL_69_37, assembly GCA_001790955.1. Classification (GTDB taxonomy): domain Bacteria; phylum UBA8248; class UBA8248; order UBA8248; family UBA8248; genus 2-12-FULL-69-37. The sequence continues at coordinate 8,220 of MGDP01000172.1, read as the reverse complement.
GTGTAGACGACGGCGTCCACCCGGCGGATGCCGTGGACCAGCGCCTGCTGGCGCAGGTCGGGACCCGTGTCCACGAGGAGGCTGGAGGCCTCGTTCTGGACGAGGATGCTCGGGCGCAGCCGCTTGTTGCGCGGGTCGTCGGAGAGGCAGACGGGGTCGGTGCAGCCGATGGCGGGCACCCCGGTGGAGGTGCCGCACCCGAGGACGATGACGCGCGCCTCGCCGCTCATGCCAGCGCCTCGGCCAGCGCCCGGGCGGCTTCCTCTACCTCCTTCCGGCTCACGTCCAGATGGGTCACGGCCCGCATGGTGGTGCGGCCGAACACCGAGAGGGCGGCCCCGCGCTCCATCAGGCGGGCGTTCACATCCTCGGCCGTCCGGCCCGACTCGGCCACGTCCAGGAAAACGATGTTGGTGGGGGTGGTGGGGAAGACATGCCGCACCCCCGGGATGCCGGAGGTCAGCTCGGCGAAGCGCTCGGCGTTCGCGTGGTCCTCGGCCAGGCGCCCGACGTTGTGCTCCAAGGCGTAGAGGCCTGCGGCCGCCAGGATGCCCGCCTGCCGCCAGCCCCCGCCCAGGATCTTGCGGATGCGCTGGGCCTTCCCGATGAAGACCCGGCTCCCGGCGAGCACCGAGCCCACGGGGCAGCCGAGGCCCTTCGAGAGGCAGAAGGAGAGGGAGTCGCACCGCGCGCCCCACTCCCGGGGCGGGACGCCCGAGGCCGCCGCGGCGTTGAAGATGCGCGCCCCGTCCATGTGGAGCGGGATCCCCCGCTCGAGGGAGAGGGCGCGCAGCTCCTCCATCCGCTCCAGCGGGAAGACCTGGCCCCCGCCCGCGTTGTGGGTGTTCTCCATCCAGAGGAGGGCGGTGCGGGGGCCGAGGCCGCCCGCCGGGCGCAGGGCCGCCTCGGCCTCGCGGCGGGAGAAGACGCCGCGGTCGGCCGGGACGAAGGCGAACTGGATCCCCGAGATGACCGAGGGCGCCCCCGCCTCGCTGCGGAAGGGGTGGCACTTGGCGTCGGCCACCACCTCGTCGCCCGGCTGGGTGTAGGCCTTGATGGCGATCTGGTTCGCCTGGGTGCCGGAGGGGACGAAGAGGGCGGCCTCCTTGCCGAAGATATCCGCCGCGCGCTCGAGGAGCGCGTTGACCGTGGGGTCCTCGCCCAGGAGGTCGTCCCCCACCTCGGCGCGGAGCATGGCCTCGCGCATGGCGGGGGTAGGACAGGTGGCGGTGTCGCTTCGGAGGTCGATGAAGCGGGCGGACACGGCGGGCGGCGCCTCTCAGGAAGCGGGTTCGGCGTATTCGGCTTCCTTGAACTGCGTCACCGCCCGGTACACCTTCTTCTTGACGAAGATGTCCACCAGCTCGGGATCCAGATGGTTGTCCTTCACCTCGAACTTGAGGATCTGGATGGCCTTATCGAGGGGAGCGGCCTTCTTGTAGGGGCGGTCGGTGGCGGTCAAGGCGTCGAAGATGTCGCACACGCACATAATCTTGGCCTGGAGGATGATCTCCTCCTCCTTCAGGCCCCTCGGGTAGCCCTTCCCGTTCAGCTTCTCGTGGTGGCCGTGGGCGATCTCGGGCACGCCGCGCAGCGCCTTGGTCCAGGGGATCTGAACGAGGAAATCGTAGCTGTGGGAGACGTGGGACTCGATCTCCTTGCGCTCCTCCTCGGTCAGGTTGCCCCGGCGGAGGGCGAGGGCCTTGAGCTCTTGGGCCGTGAGGTAGGGCTTCTCGGTCCCGTCGAAGTCCTTGTAGGTGACCTCGCCCAGCTTCATGAGGCCGTCGAAGTCCCCGTCCGGTATCATGGAAGGGACGTCGGAGCGGACGATCAATTCCAGGTAGCGATCCGCCTCGGCCACTTTGGCGTTCATCTCTCCGCGGAGCTTCTCCACCTCGTTCCGCTTCCCGGCGAGGGCGAACTCCACCATCCACTCCTGGTACTCGGCCTGGAGGGTCCGCTTGATGACGGCGAAGCGGTTCTTCACCACCTCCATCTCCATGGGGTAGAGCTTGTTGGCCTTCTGGAGCACGTGCTCGCGGACGCCAATCTTCCCGAAGTCGTGGAGGAAGCCCGCGTAGCGGAGCTCCTTCATCTGCTCCTCGGTGAAGGCGGTGTCGGCGTAGCGGCCCTCCTTGATTTCGCTCACCGCCTGGGCCAGGGCGCAGGTGAGCTCGGTCACGCGCTCCGAGTGGCCGGACGTGATGGGATCCCGTTGCTCGATCGCGTGCACGGAAGCCTTGACGAGCCCCTCGAAGGTGCGCTCGAGGCTCTCGATGAGCATGCTGTTCTCCAGGGAGACGGCGGCCTGGCTGGCCAGCGAGGAGACCAGGTGCTCGACCGCATGGTCGAAGGGGATGACGTGCTTCTCGGCCTCCTCGGGGTTGGGGATGAGGATATCCGACGAGGGCTTGGCGTTGATGAGCTGGAGGACGCCCGTGATCTCGTTGAGGTGGTCCCGCATCGGGACCACGAGCATGGACTTGCTCCGGTAGCCCACGCTCTGGTCGAAGGACTTGTTGACGGAGTACTCCACGCCCGGCGGCAGGTCGTAGACGTCCGGGATGTTGAGGGTCTCCCCCGTCACGGCGACGAAGCCGGAGATGCTCGTCTTGGCGGCGGGCATGACGAACTGCTTGAAGGGGATGCGCTTCGAGTCGTTCTGGGTGTGCACGAAGCGGAGGTTCTTCTTCCCCTCGCTGGTCTCCTCGACGAGGTAGAGGCTCCCGGCGTCGGCGTTGGTGAGCTCCCGGCTCTGGGTGAGGATCGTGTCCAGCAGGCGGTGGTGGTTCTTCTCCGCCGAGAGGGCGATCCCGATCTGGGTCAGCTTGTCCAGGTTCCGGGTGAGGATGCTGCGGTGGCGGTTCTCGATGCGGGCCGAGCGCTGGAGCGCCGCGTGCCAGAAGGCCCCCCGCAGGGAGAGCATCAAGGTGGTTTCCTCGATGGGCTGCTGGAGCACCCCCGAGACGTGGGAGGGGATCTCCCCGGCGGCCAGTCCGGTCTTCCCGGTGGAGACCACCTGGACGACCGTGGCCGGGCTCTCATCTGCGGCGAAGCGCCCGAGGCCCTGGAGCCCTCCGTTCGCCGCCAGCTGATTGTCGAAAAGGATGACGCTCAGCGCGTCGGTGGAGGGCTCGATGGACTCCAGGGATGGGACTTCCCGCAGGGTGAAGCCGTAGTTTTCCATCTGGTCCTGCCACTCCCGGAGCGAAAGCGAGGGAGAGTGGTAGACGATTTTCATCATCTGGGGAAGATCAGCGGAGGAGTTCATCCGCCCCCTCCCTTCTGGGCCCCGATGGGACCGCCCTCGCCCGGGCGGCGAACCCCGTTCGGGGACCGGAGGGGCCAGCCGGTTCCCCAAACGCATCCATTGGAAATTATAATATTTATACCGCCCGGCTTCCCGATTGCCAAATGCCTCTCGGGAAGGCCGGAAGGGGCTGAGGCATTTCCCCGCGTCCGCCTTGGGAGAACGGGAATGGCAGAGGGGCCGATCACCCCGGAGCACTGCGCCCGGGCGCGGGGCTACCAGATGAAGCGGCTCGGGCTCGGCCTCGCGGGCACGGCCCTCGAAACCGGGGCGGCCCTCGCCCTCCTGGCCTTGGCGCCGCGGGGCGGCTGGCCCCTCCCGGCCGCGCCCGTCTTCCTGGCCGGGGCCGCCTATTTCGCCCTCCTGGCCCTCCTGCGGCAGGCGGTCTCCCTCCCCCTGGACTACTGGGAGGGCTACCGGCTGGCGCATCAGGTGGGCCTCTCGAACGAAACCCGGGCCGGCTGGCTCCTGGACCAGGCCAAGGGCGCGCTCCTCCTCCTGCTCATCGGCTGCCCGGCGGCCGGAGCGCTGGCGGCCGTCATGGCCCGCTGGCCCGGGGACTGGTGGTGGATCGCCTCGGCCCTGGGGATCCTGCTCGGCGGGGGGCTCGCCCTCATCGGCCCCGTCCTCCTGGCCCCCCTCTTCTTCCGCTTCAAGCCCCTCGCCGACCCTGGCTTGCGGGAGCGGCTGGAGGGCCTCCTCGCGCGAACGGGGGCCCGGGTGCGGGGCGGGGTGTGGGAGATGGACCTCAGCCGCAAGAGCCGCGCCGCCAACGCCGCCCTGGTGGGCTGGGGGCCCTCCCGCCGGGTGGTGCTCTCGGACACCCTGCTCGCGTGCGCGCCGGAGGAGGTCGAGGCCGTCCTCGCCCACGAGATCGCCCACGAGGTGGGCCGCCACATCCCGCAGCTCCTGCTCGCGCGGGCGGCGGCCTTCGCCGCGGGGATGTATCTCATCCAGGAGGCGCTGGATCATCCGGCTTGGTGGGCCTGGACGGGGCTCGCCCCCCTCCCGCCGGGGGAGCCGGCGGCGATCGCGGCCGTCTGGCTCCTGCTCGGCATGTGGGGCGCGGCGCTCGCGCCCGGCGTGCTCGCTTACGCGCGCAGGCTGGAGCACTGGTGCGACGCCTTCGCCGTCCGGCACACGGGGAGCGGGCGGGGGATGGCCTCCGCCCTGGAGAAGCTCTGCGTGAAGAACCTGGCGGACCCCTACCCGCCCCGCTGGGTGGTGGCCTTGTTCCACGCGCACCCGCCCCTCGGGGAGCGCATCCGCCGCGCCCGGGAGGGGGCCGCCTAGGTCGCGTCCTGCTGGAGGGTCACCACGGTGAAGATGAAGCCCGCCCCGCTGTCCGGCGGGGGGAATTTTCCGTTCAAGAGGTTCAGGGAGTTGTAGGCGGTGACGGAGGGAGAGGGGCTCCTCGCGTCCTCCCCCCCGGCGCGGGCCGCATCGAGCAGCTCCGCGAAGCCGAAGTCGCCCCCGCTCCGGGCGGGAGGCGGGGCCGGGAGGGAGGCCGCTTTCTCGAAGCCGACAATCCCGATGGGCTCGCTCATGGCCTCATCCTGAGGGGAGAAATCCTTCTCTCTCTTCGTATCGGAGAACCGGGGCCGGACTTGAGCCCTGAAAATCGGACGAAACCGGGCCTCAGGGCGCCCGCTGGAGGGGCCGCTCGGGGGGCAGGTTCTCCTTCATGAAGGGCAGCACCCAACGCTGGAGGGAGGGCCGGCGGGGATCCAGCTCCTGGGACTGCTTCTGGACGGTGCGAAGCTGGCCCTTCCCGCCGTTCCGCTGGACGGCCTGGATCAGGGCCTGGGCCTGGGCCAGGGGGGTCAGGCGGTTGCGCGGGCTGTGGATGACGAGCAGGGGGATCTGGAGCTGAGACGCCCATTCCCGGGCCGAGCGCTGCTTGTAGGCTCCCGGGCGGCCAGGAGGGGGGCCGCCGGCGGTTCGGAGGAGCCTCCCGCGCTGGGCCTCGGAGAGCCTCCGGAACGACTCGGCCAGATCGGCGATGGGCTCCTCCACCGCCGCCACCCGGATGCGCGTGTCCTGCGCCGCGGCCGCCAAGGCGGGGGCGGCGCCCGTCCCTTCGCCGTAGATGGCAAGCCCCCCCGGGCGCGTCCCGGACTGCCGGGCCAGGTAGTCCACCGCCAGGAGGATGGCCTTCACGCTGCGGGGGCCCCCGAAGTCTTCCGGCCCGGTGGATTCCCCGAAGCCGGGCAGGGAGACGCTCATGGTGGAGTAGCCCGCCCGGGCGAGGGAGAACATGCTCCGTCGGAAGGTCTGGGCGCTGTCCCGGTCGCCGTGCACGAGCAGGAGGGCCGGCACCGGGCCCTCGGCGTTGGCGGGCCAGACGGCCAGGGCCTCCACCCGTCCCCCGTCCATCGGGAGGAACCACTCCCTCACCCCCTCCCCGCGCAGGGTCTCGGTCTCGTAGCCTCCTCGGCAGCCCGCGAGCCAGAGGGCGGCCAGGGCCAGGAGGAGGGCGGCAGAGGCGCGGCGCTTCATGAGTGTCCTTTCGGGGGGCGGTGCGCCCCCCGGGTGTAGCATGGAGCCCCCCGGCCGAGGAAGCGGGCAGCGCGATTTTTTTCGGTGGAAATCGGTGTAAATCTGTGGAAACCGGGTAAAAACCCCTGGACGCCTTTCCCCTCCACTCGATTCCCCGGGAATCCCCCTCTGCCCGGGAGGGAAGATAGCCCCGGCCCTCTCCCTCCCTCCCCCCGCATATTCCCTCACCTTCCGGATCGACCCAAAAGCGCCCTGCCGGCGGCCCTTTTTCCGATGGAAGAAATTTTCCGGCAAAAAGGTTGCGCGGAGAGAATTTTCGCTATATATTCGTGCTTACGAATTGGCGGCGAAATTGTCTAAATATTGTTGCGAATATGCCGATAAGATACTACATATAGTGGAGAGGACTCTCTCCCGCCGCCGAGGGAAGGAGACCCCGATGACCAAGATTCGATCCAAGCCCGTGAACGAAGCCTGCTTCCAGAACCTCCAGCTCCTGCTGAAGGGGAAGATCTCCTTCGCGGAGTGGGAGCGGCGCCAGGAGGAGCTCGAGAGCCGCCTCACCCCCGCGCCCGAGCTCCCCTTCGACGGCGAGGATGGCGACGGCCCGAGGACCAAGGCCGCCTAGCCCTGCCGGTCATCCCAAGCCCCTCCAGAAGCCCACCCCACCCGTTCCCGTCTCCGCCCGGGGTGTTTCCACTCCCCGGCCCGAGCGGGTACCCTTGGGCGTCCCGCAGCCCCCGTCCGTCCCTGCGAGGAGGCCCATGAAGCGCCCACCGCTCGCCCGCCGGCGCAACATCGGCATCATCTCCCACATCGACGCCGGCAAGACCACCACCACCGAGCGCATCCTCTTCTACTCGGGGGCCATCCACCGCATCGGCGAGGTGGACGACGGCTCGGCCACCACCGACTGGATGGCCCAGGAGCGCGAGCGCGGCATCTCCATCACCGCCGCCGCCGTCACCTGCCCCTGGAAGGACCACGAGATCACCCTCATCGACACCCCCGGCCACGTGGACTTCACCATCGAGGTCGAGCGCAGCCTCCGGGTGCTGGACGGGGCGGTCGCCATCTTCAGCGCGGTGGAAGGCGTCGAGCCCCAGAGCGAGACGGTGTGGCGCCAGGCCGACCGCTTCCAGGTCCCCCGCATCGCCTACGTCAACAAGCTCGACCGCACCGGGGCCGACTTCGGCCGCGCCGTGGCCATGATGCGCGAGAAGCTGGGCGCCCGGACCGTCCTCCTCCAGTTCCCCGACGGGGAGGGCGACCGCTACCGCGGCCAGGTGGACGTCCTGACCGGGGAATATCTCTCCTGGGAGGAGGCGGACGAGGGCCGCGCCGTCCACCGCCGCCCCGCTGGGGGGGAGCTGGCCGGGCGCGCGAGGGAACTGCGCGAGGCCGCGGCCGAGGCCGCCGCCGACTTCGACGAGGGCCTCATGGAGGCCTTCCTGGAAGGCAAGGGGATCGGGGCGGAGGACATCCGGCGCGGGCTCCGCCGGGGCGTCCTCGCCTGCCAGCTCGTCCCCGTTTTCTGCGGCTCCTCGCTCCGCAACCGGGGGGTGCAGCCCCTCCTCGACGCCGTGCTGGACTACCTGCCCTCCCCCCTCGACGTGCCCCCCGCCCGGGGCCACCGCCCGCCCAAGGAGGGGGAGGGAGACGGGGAGGCCCCCGAAGCGGAGGAGCGCCCCCCCGCCGGGGACGCCCCCTTCTCCGCCCTGGTCTTCAAGGTCCAGATGGACGAGGGCCGCCGCCTCACCTACCTGCGCGTCTACAGCGGCCGGCTGGCGTCCGGCGCCCCGGCCTACAACACCGCCCGCCGGGTCAGCGAGCGCGCCGCCCGCCTCTTCCACATGTACTCCCACAAGCGCGAGCGCATCGAGGAGGTGGGCCCCGGCGACATCGCCGCCGCCGCCGGCTTCAAGTACGCCGCCACCGGGGACACCCTCTGCGACGAGAAGCACCCCATCGCCTTCGAGCCCATCCACGCCCCCCACCCCGTCATCTCCATCGCCGTCGAGGCGCGGGACTCGGCCGGGGCCAAGAAGCTGGAGGAGGCCCTCCAGAAGCTTGAGGCCGAGGACCCCACCTTCCGCGCCCGGCGGGACCCGGACACCGGCCAGGTGGTGATGAGCGGGATGGGGGAGCTCCACCTGGACGTTCTCACCCGGCGCATCGGGGAGGAGTTCGGGGTGGAGGTGCGGGTGGGCAAGCCCCGGGTGGTCTACCGCGAGACCATCCAGCGCCCGGACGAGGCCGAGGCTACCTACGACCGCGAGCTGGCGGGCAAGGCCCAGTTCGCCCGGGTCAAGGTGCGCGCCGCCCCCGCCCCGGGCAAGGGCGTCTCGGTCGGGAGCCGGGTGAGGGCGCTGGAGGAGGGGGGCACCCTCCCCCGCAAGCTCCTCCAGGCG
>MGDP01000171.1 GCA_001790955.1 Candidatus Tectomicrobia bacterium RIFCSPLOWO2_12_FULL_69_37 | reverse complement strand
TTCGACTTCGGCCACAAGGGAACGGGATGGGAGCCTCTCTAAGACGCGCCGCGCTGGGGTTCCTGCTGCTGACACTCGCCGGGTGCGGGGGCGGGGAGGAGCCCGCCCGGCTCTCCGGCCTCTCCTTCGAGGCGGACCGCATCCGCCTCACCCTCTCCCGGATGGTCTTCGCCGAGGAGGTCCAGGTCCTCTCCCCGGAGGGGCAGGTTCTCCTGCGCCGGGGGCTCGCCGGGCGCCTGGGGCGCGAGTTCCGCGTCGAGTTCCCCTGGCAGCCGGGCGAGCCCTACCGCGTGCGGCTCCTCGCCCGTGGAGGCCCCTGGGCGGAGGGGACGCTCCGGGCGCCCGCCTCGCCCCCGGCGCCCTTCGCGCTCTCGATCGAGATCCCCCACGGCCTGGCCTCCCCCCGCGCCTTCCTGCCGGCCGGGGCCGCCTTCCACGCCACCCTGAAGGCCGTCTCCCCGCGCGCCGGGGCGGGCGGCTTCGAGGCCACCCTGCGCCTCCCGCCCGGGGTCGAGGTGGAGGAGCTGGAGGAGGGCTGGCGCGCATCAAGCGCCCCCGGCGGCGGGGGCTTCCTCCTCTCGGCAGAGGGGAGGCTGGAGGCGGCGGGGGACATCTGGTTCCGCCAGGTGAAGCTCCGCCTCCCCGCCCGGGCCGGGGGCGCGCTGCCCTTCGAGGCCGGGCTCAGGCCCAAGGGCGGCCTCCCGCCGGTAAGCGCCCGGGCCGAGGTGCGCCTGCGCCCCGCCGGGGAGCTCAGGCGCGCGGTGCGGCTGGAGCGCGCCGTCCTCCCCACCGACGAGGAGGGGAACGCCGACCCCTTCCAGCTCCCCGACACCATGCTGCTGCCCGGCGGGCCGGGGCACTTCCTCCTCGCCCTCACCGGGCGCGGCGGCCCGCCGGTCAACCCCTTCTTCCCCTACCGCCACCAGACCCTCTGGCTGCGGAACGCCTCCGGGGGCGCCCTGGCCGTGACCGTCTCCTCCCGCGTCCTCCTCGCCGGGAGCGGGCGCGAGGCCGCCTTCTTCCGGGCCCCCGACCTCATCAGCGGGGGCTCGGGCCAGAGCGTCGCCTTCGCCGCCCTGCCCGCCGGCGGGACGGCGCCCGTCGTCCTCCCCATCTTCCTCGACCCGAGGGAGGCGGCGGCGGGCCGCTACGTGCGCCGGGTCCAGGTGCGCCTCCTGGGGACCGAGACCGACCTGCTGAAGCTCGACCTCCCCCTCGAGCTCAGGCGCCCGAGCCTGCGGGCCTTCCTGGTCACCGCCGCGACCCTGTCCCTCGCCCTCCTGGGCGGGGTCTTCCTCGCCTGGCGCGGGGGGCGCGCCATGCGGGCGATGCCCCTGCGGATGCTCACCGGGGCAGCCATGTTCGCCGCCGCCTCCTTCGCCCTGGTGAGCCTCCCCGAGTTCCTCGTCGGGAGCAGCTCGCGCCTCCTCCTCGGGCCCTTCTCCTTCCTGGTGACGGGCCTCTTCAGCCACGTGCCCCTCTACGCCCTGGCGGCGGCCTACCTGATGCGCTACCCCGTCCCCGGGGCGCTGGCCCTCTTCGCCGCCATCCGGAAGCTCATCCTGGCCCTCACCCTGGAGTCCTTCCAGATCATCCCGGTGCTCATCCTGGCGGCGGAGATCGCCTGCCTGGAGGGGGCGGCCTGGCTCGCGGGGATCACGCGGGGGGCCCCCGGGCGGAGGCTCCTCGACCGCTGGCCGGAGGAGCGCTGGCGCCCCGCCGCCGCGGCGGGGCTGGCCTTCGTGGCGGCGGACCTCCTGCTGACGGGAGCGAGCATCCACCTCCACATCTTCTTCTACCGGCTCATCCTGGCCGACTGGTACATCCTGCTCTACCTGGCGGTCGCGAGCGTGCTCTACACCTTCATCGGCTTCACCCTGGGCCTGCGCCTCGGGGCCCCGCTCCGGGAGGTGGCCGGATGACCCACGCCATCGCCTGGAGGGGCGCGCGCTTCCGCTACGCGGGGGCCCCCGCGGACGCCCTGCGGGGGATCGACCTCGCCATCGCGCCGGGGGAGTGCGTCCTCCTGACCGGCCCCACCGGCTGCGGGAAGAGCACCCTCCTCCGGACCGCGAACGGCCTCATCCCCCGGGAGAGCGCGGGACGCCTCGAAGGGCGCGTCGAGGTCTTCGGCCAGGACGCCGCCGGGATCCCCTCCCCCGTCCTGCGCTCCTGGGTGGGCCTCCTCTTCCAGAACCCCGAGGACCAGCTCCTCTGCGGGCGGGTGGAGGACGAGGTGGCCTTCGGCCCCGAGAACCTGGCCGAGCCCCCGGGGGCGATCGCCTTGAGAGTCGAGGAGGCGCTGGCGCGGGCCTCCGCCTCCGCCAAGCGGACCTCCCTGTGCGCCGAGCTCTCGGGCGGGGAGAAGCAGCGGGTGGCCCTCGCGAGCGTCCTCGCCCTCCACCCCCGCGTCCTCGCCCTGGACGAGCCGACGAGCCAGCTCGACGGGCGGGCGAGCCGGGAGATCCTCCGCTCCCTCGCCGCGATGAAGCGGGAGCTGGGCCTCACCCTCCTGATCGCGGAGCACCGGGTCGGGCGCGTCCTCCCGCTCGCGGACCGGCTCGTCGTGCTGGAGGAGGGCGCGGTCCTGGGCGTCTTCCCGCGCGAGCGCTTCGGGGAGGCGCTCCCCCTCCTCCGCTCCCTGGGCCTCGAAGCCCCCGGGGAGGCCCCCGCCCGCGCGCCGCGCGCCCCCGCCCGCGCGGAGGCTCCCCCCCTCGTCCGCTTCCGCCGCCTGGGCCACCGCTACGCGAAGGAGGCGCCCCCGGCCCTGGCCGACCTCTCCGCCGAGCTGGCCCCGGGGGAGATCCTCGCCCTCATGGGCCCGAACGGCTCGGGCAAGAGCACCCTGCTGGGGCTGCTCGCGGGCCTGCTCCGGATCCGGGAGGGGGAGGTGGAGTGGTTCGGCCGCCCGCGCCCCCGGCTCTCCCTGTCTTCTCTCACGGGGCGGGTGGGCTTCCTCTTCCAGAACCCCGACCTCATGCTGAGCGCGGACACGGTCGAGGGGGAGGTCGCCCTCGGTCCCCGCCTCCTCCGCCGCCCCGCGGCCGAGGCCCGGCGGGCGGTGGCGCGGGGGATGGAGGCGCTGGGGCTCCCGGCCCTCGCGCGCCGCAACCCCTTCTCGGTGAGCCGGGGGGAGAGGCTGCGGGTGGCCCTCGCCGCCCTCCTGGCCTGCGGGCCCCGGGTGCTCCTGCTGGACGAGCCCACGGCGGGGCTGGACCGGGGGCTCCGCCAGCGGCTGCTGGAGGACCTGCGGCGCTGGGTGGACGAGGGGGCTGGGGAGCGCGGGATCATCCTCTGCACCCACGACACCGGGTCCGCCCTCCAGTGCGCGGACCGGGCGCTCGTGCTGAGGGAAGGGCGCCTCGCCGCCTGGGGCCCGGCGGCCGAGGTGCTGGCCGGGGCCGGGCGAGGGGCGCTCGCGGACCTGGAGCCCGCGGACGGGGGGAGCGGCCCATGATCGCCTCCTCCCGCGCCGCCGGGCGCGACCCGCGCTTCCTCGCCGGGTGCCTCCTCGCCATCGGGGCGCTCGCCGTGGCGCTGGACAGCATCCCCTCGCTCGGCGCGCTCGCCGCGGCGGGCCTCGGCTGGGCGCTCGCCGCGCGGCCGGGGTGGCGGCGGCTCCTCCTCCTCGCCGCCGCCCTGGGGCTCTCGGTGTGGAGCCTGATGGTCTCCCAGGCCATCTTCTACAACCAGCTCCCCCGCACGGCGATCCTCGTCCTGGCCCCGCCCGACACCCCCGTCATCGGGACGCTGACGGGGGGCCTCGCGATCTACCGGGAGGGGATCTGGCACGGGGCGGTGCAGTCCCTTCGCCTGGTGGCCACCCTGAGCGCGGGCCTCGCGGCGGCCTGGACGCTGGAGCCGAGCGGCCTCCTGGCCGCCTTCGCCTCCCTCCGCCTCCCCCACGCGCTCGCCTTCTGCGCGACGGCGGCCATCCGCTTCCTCCCGGTGACGGTGGAGGAGGCGCACGTCGCCCTGCGCGCCCAGCGCATGCGGGGGCTCCGGATCGGCGGTCGGGGGGGCGCGAACGCCCTCCGGGCCCTCCTCTCCATCGCCCGGCCCGTGCTCGCGGCCTCCATCCGGCGGGCGGAGACGGCCGCCCTCGCGGCGGCCAGCCGGGGCTACGACCCCGCCCGGCGGCGCACCAGCCTGCGCCCCCTCCGCATGGGTTGGGGGGAGAGGATCGTCCTCGGGGCCGCCCTCGCGGCCGCCCTCGCGGCCGTGACCGCCAAGGTGCTCTACCTCCTCTACGCCTCGGGCCTCTACCACCACCCCGCCCTCGCCGCCCTCTACACCTTCACCCGGGAGGCGCTCTGATGACGCGCGCCGCCCGGCTCGGGATGACGCTCGCCCTCCTCCTCGCGGGCTGCGGCGCGGAGCCCGGGGCGCCCCGCCTCACCTTCGCCCGGCTGGGCGGGGTGCTCGAAGGGGTGCGCCTGGAGGAAGCGAAGGAGATTTCCGTCTCGTGCGGCGGGAGGAGCCCCCGGCCCCTCGCCCCCCGCGCCGTGGGCGGGAGGCTCCTCCTCGCCTTCCGGTGGGAGGCCGGGGAGCAGTGCGCCCTCCGCTGGGGGGGCGGGGAGCTGGCCGCCGCGGCCCCCGCCCTCGCCGACCCGGTCGCGGTGCGCGTCACGGAGCTGGAGAGCGTCCTCTTCCAGCCCTCGGCCCACAGCAGCGGCAACGCCACCTCCTTCCTCCTCTTCAGCCCCTCGGGGAAGCTCCTCGCCCTGGGGACCCAGCGGGGCCAGGTACGGGTGATGGAGGTCGCCTCGGGGCGGACGGTGTTCGAGCGGCGGGTGGCCGAGGGCTGGGCGAAGGCGGCGGCCTTCTCCCCGGACGAGCGGGTGCTCTTCATCGGGGAGCAGACCCGGGAGGGGACCATCCGCGCGGTGGATCTCGCCTCCGGGCGCGAGGCGTGGCGCCACGACATGTCGAAGGAGTTGGGCGGCGGCGGCCCCTGGGACCCGGGGAACGAGCTCGCCTGGGTGGAGTTCCCCGGCCCCTACCGCATGGCCGCGGTCCCGGGCGGGGACCTCCTCGTAGCGGGCCTCCACAACTGGTACCCCGACCCCAAGGGGCCCGTGCGCCAGCTCTCCCACCTCTACCGCTTCGACGGCCGGACGGGCGCCCTGCGCTGGAAGTGGCCGGGGAAGGAGCCCGCCCCCCTCTCCCTCACCTGGTTCGCCCTCGACGCGGAGGCGCGCGCCGCCGTGGGCGTGCTGGGCATGGCCACCGACTGGCGGCCGGGGCTCCCCATGCCCCCCGGCCTCTACGCGGTGGACCTCGGGAGCGGCCGGGAGCTCTGGCGCTACCCCTTCGAGCCCATGCCGCCCTTCAAGAGCGTGGGCACCTGGCGCAGCGTGGCGGTGCGCCCGGACGGGGGAGCGGTGAGCGCCTCGACGGGGGACGGGCGGCTCTACATCCTGGAGCGGGGGCGCGCGCGCTGGATCGAGGCCCGGGGCGGCCCCGTCCGCACGGGGGGCTTCCCGGTGGTGGCCGAGACGGGGCTCCTGGGGGCGACGCGGGAGCTCGCCATCTTCTCCCTGGGGGCGGGCTACATCCCCCTCCAGGCGGCGCCGCCGGGGGCCTCGACCGACCAGCCCCACCCGAACAGCAACACCCTGCTCTTCTTCGGCTGGGACGGGCGGCTCCGCTACCGCTGGGCCGCCCCCAACCGCCCGAACGGCCTCGCCCTCTCGGCGGGAGGCCGCTGGCTGGCCGTCGCCCTGACCCAGACGACCGCCTTCCGGCGGGAGGACGTGAACGCCGTCGCCCTCTTCGACACCGAGGCCCCGGACGGGCGCCTCTACGCGGGCGAGTACCACACCGAGGGGCCCATCCCCTACGACCAGGTGGCGATCAGTCCGGACGGTTCGCTGGTCGCCGTGGTGGAGTCCCCCGCGGCCATCGCGGACGGGCGGCCCCCGCGCGGCAAGAGCCGCCTTCACCTCCTCTACTGACCATGACCAAGAGCGCGCGGACGGCCTGGGCGCCGGCGAGCCAGGGGGGGAGCCTGAAGCTCTTCTGGCTCCTCTCGGCGGCGGTGCACGCGGGCCTGCTGGGAGGGCTGGCCCTCCTCCCCTCGGGGGACGGCTGGGAGCCCCGCCCGGGCTACCCCGTCCGGCTGGTGCGGCTGGCCCCGCCGGAGGAGAGCGCGCCTCCCGTGGAGGAATCGAAGCTCTCCCTGCGGGAGGCCGTTCCGCCCCTCCCGGCGCCTGTCCCGCGCAAGGAAACCGCCGCCCCCGCGCCGAAGCCCCAGGCGCCCAAGCCGGCGGGGCCGCAGCCGGAAAAGAAGAAGGAAGCCGCTCCCTCCCCGCCCCGGGAGATCCCGGCGGCTCCCCCCCAGCCCAAGACGGAAGACCCTGCTCCCGCGCCCCCCCGAAGGGAGGCGATCCTCCCCGCTCCGCCCCTCCCCGCCGCGCCGGCGCAGGCGCCGCCGCGCCCGGCGCCCCAGACCCCCTCCGCCCTCCCGCGCGCGGCCTCGCTGCCACCGCCCCCGGCGGACCCGGCCCTGTCGTCCGAAACCCTGCGGGAGCGGCTGGCGCAGATCGTGGCGCGCATCGAGCGGGCCAAGCGCTACCCGGAGCAGGCCCGGCTCATGGGGGTGGAGGGGACGGCGGTGGTCGCCTTCCGCATCCTGCCGGACGGGAAGGTGGGCGAGCTCGCCATCCGCGAGACCTCGGGGCACCCCTCGCTGGACGCGGCCACCCTGGAAGCCGTCCGCCGCGCCCAGCCCTTCCCCTACGTCCGCCAGGCGCTGGTGCTCCCCGTCCGCTATACTCTCCGCGACACCGAGCGGTAGGCGCGAGCTCTAGACAGGTTGTTCCCTGGGTGGGATGCCCACCGGGAGCAAGCGCCTCCGGGTGGCCCGGCCCCCCTCCCTCCGGGCCTTCGCCCGCCGGAGCGGCCTGCCCGAAGGCGAGAGGGCTTCGGCCCGCATAGGCGGGAGGGGGTGGGGGGAGGGAAAACCACTGGCGGGCTTTTCCCCCACCCCAACCCTCCCCCGAAGGGGGAGGGAGGAAGACTCCCGCATCCGCAGCACGAACAACGCGCGCAGATTCCACATCTAGCCCCGCGCGCCCGAAGAAGGCGCGGACCCGTCCTGCGCGGAAGACCCATCCGGTGATGAAGCGGAGCGCGCTGCGGAAAAGTCCGGAGGTGAAGAGCGCTACCGGGCGGCGCCAGCCCGGGGCTTGATGTAGGCCCGGCGCGCGCGCCCGACGCGGACGGCGGGGACCGCGGCGGGCTTCACCGGCGCCTCGGGGAGGGCGGGCGCCGCCGGGCGGGCCGGCTCACTCGGCTTGATCCGGGCGCCCGGGCCCGGCTTTCGGGGGGCGAACCATCCCTGGGCGCGCTGGAAGAGGCCCTTGCCCCTCTTGGAGGGCCAAAAGATGATCACGAACAACCCAATGACGAGAATGAATTCCAGCCCCGACATCGGCATTCCGGCGCACTCCCAAGGCGACTCGAAATTGCTTCCACGGCAAGGGGTGGCTCCTTGGACGGGCTCCAGTATTTCTCAACCTGAGACATTTTTCAAACCAAATCCTACCTATTCTTCAATATATCCCTTAATCAAGCATTTTCAATAGATTGCAGGATCACCAATATAGTCAGTGGGTTTCAGGGGGGTGAGGGAGGGCGCCGGGGCCGCCCTACCCCGTCATCTTCCCGTAGACGTCGAAGGTCTCTTTCGCGGCGCGCTCCCAGGAGAAGCGGCCCGCGTGGCGGAGCCCCCGCTCCCGGAGCCCGGCGTGGCCCTCCGCCCCGCCCGCCCGGAGCATGGCCTCCGCCCAGGCGCCCTCGTCATCCGCGGGGAGCCTGAGGGCAGCGCCGCCCGCCGCCTCGTCGAGGGAGGGATGATCCGAGCAGGCCACCGGCGCGCCGCAGGCCATGGCGTCCAGGACCGGGAGGCCGAAGCCCTCGTAGAGGGAGGGGTAGAGCGCCAGCCGCGCCCCGGCGTAGAGGGCGGGGAGGTCCGCCTCCGCCACGAAGCCGGGAAGCACCACCCCCGGAGCATTCGAGGCGAGCGCCTGGATGCGCTGGCCGTAGGGGCCGCCCGTGCCGCCCGCGAGGACGAGCGGGAGCCCGATCCCCTTCTCCCGCGCCGCGGCGTAGGCGCGCACGATCACCTCGACGTTCTTCCGGTAGTCGAACCCGCCCGTGTAGAGCAGGTAGCCCTCCGGCAGGCCCAGGCGCGCGCGCAGGGCGGCGGGGCGGCCCGAGTCGCGCGGGGGCGCCATCCCCGGCGCGGGAGCGGGCGGCACCGCGTGGACGCGATCGGGCGGGAACCCCATCAGCCGAGCGAGGTCGGCCTTCGTGTGCTCCGAGATGGCGATGACGCGGTCCACGCGCCGGAGCGCGTGGCGCAGGTAGGCGCGGTAGAGCTTGATCTTGCGCCCCACGGGGAGGCCGTAGCGGCGCAGGTAGATGTCCTCCACCGCCAGGGGCATCAGGTCGTAGACGTGGCCCACGACGGGCAGCGGGAGCCGCCGGAGGGGGAGGTTCCACTGGAAGTAGGCGTGGAAGAGATCGGGCCGCGCCCCCCGGACCTGGCCGTCCAGCCGCAGGGCGTCCACGAGCCAGGCGGGGGAGAAGCCCGGCCGCACGGCGGGGCGCAGGCGTACCTCGGCGCCGTCCCGCCCCGCCAGGCCCGCCTCGGGGCTTCCCTCGGGGGCGAAGAGGAGGAAGGTGTGCGGGCCACGCCCGGCGAGCAGGGCCGCCAGGAGGTGCCCGCCCAGGGCGCCCACCCCTCGGCCGCGGTGCTGGGAGATGGGAGCCGCGTCGAGCCCGATCCGCGCCATCGCCCTCAGGCGCTCGCGGCGGGGCGGGGCGCCTGCCCGTAGAGGGCGGCGCGGAGCTCCTCCCGGGCCGCCTCGGGCTCGATGCCGTGGGCCCGGAGGAGGCCGCCCGCCTCGGCGAGGACGCGGTCCATGTCCTCGTAGAGCTTGAAGGTCTTGGTGCGGTCGGGGTACGCGAAGCCCATGGCCTCGCCCAGGACGGACATGAAGTTCTCGACCCGGAAGGGCTGGTCCTTCTCCGCCCCGCACAGCTCGCGGTGGCAGCCGTGGTAGACGGTGATGAGGGTGTCCGCCCCGGCCTCCCGCGCCGAGGCGAAGAGCTTCTCCCGCAGCGCCTGCTTGGCCGCCGGGATGGCGAGGGTGGGGCACTGGTAGGCGTGGTCGGCGCGCTGGTCGATCTCGGCGATCTCCAGGCCCGGCACGGCGCGCAGGACGGCCATCAGGTTCCGCTCGACGCCGTCGAGCCCCCCGTGCAGGTGGACGGCCGCGCGCTTCCCCACCGGCCGCACGAAGAGGGAGCGCAGGCGGTCGAGGTTCTCGGCCAGGTAGCGGGTGATGTGGACGAAGGGCAGGGGCTTCCCCGCGCCGTCCGCGCCCGGGCCCCCCGCGAGGCGCAGCTCGGCCGCGGCGTAGAGGGGCATGTACTCGGTGTACTGCATCTGGCAGGTGGGGCAGAAGGTGATGACCCGCTCGGGGCTATAGGCCCGGAAGCGGCCCAGGGACTTCGCCCCCATGGCGGCCCCCGCCTCGAGCTCCCCGCGCCGGATGTGGTTGATGCCGCAGCAGTGGCCGACCCCCCCCGCCACCTCGTAGTCGAGCCCCATCCGGTCGAAGACGTCCATGCAGGAGAGGAGGAGGTGGGGGGTCTGGAGGATGTTGCAGCCGAAGTAGAAGACGGCGTCCGCCTTCTCCTTCTTTCCGCCGTGGACGGCGGTCAGCCGCCGCCAGAGGCCCGGCTCCAACTGGAGGGCCGACATGAGGCGGATGGTGCGGCTGAGGAGCTGGAAGTAGTCCCGGCTCGCCCCGGCCCGCTCCCCGGGGCTCTGCCTCTCCCGCTGGAGCTTGAGCTTGGCGTAGACGAGCATCTCGCGGGGGTTCACGTCCTCGGGGCAGGCCTCGATGCAGACCCCGCTCTTCTGGCAGGTCTCGGCCCAGACAGCCCCCTCGGGGGCGTAGGGCCGATCGTTCAGGATGCCGATGACCGAGCGCACGACGGCCTCGGGCTCCGCCCCCCGGACGGAGGAGTAGGGCACCATCGGGCAGGCCTCGAAGCACTTGCCGCAGAGGGTGCACGCCTCGGTGATATGGGCGATGCGCCCCTCCGTCAGCGCCTCGAAGGTGAAACCGGCCGCGCTCATGCGCCCCCCCTCTTCCGGACATCCGTGGGAGGACAGTCTAGGAGCCCGGGATATGGCGGTCAAACCACCCCCCTTTTCCGTGCCCCCCGGGGGGCGGGCGCGATATACTCCCCTCCGTGAGATATGCACCCGATCCCCGAGCCGGCATGACCCTCCTCCAGAAGGGGCTCCTCAGGCTCCTCGGGGTGGCGCGCCTCGCCCAGGCGCCGGACTTGAGGGGGGCGCGCATCCTGGCCGTCCAGGTGGCCGGGATGGGGGACTTCCTGCTGGCCGTCCCGGCCCTGCGGGCGCTGAAGGCCGCCTTCCCCGGGGCCCGGGTGGACCTCCTGACGAGCGCCCGGGCCGCCCGGGCCGCCCAGGGCTGCCCCTACCTCGACGCGATCCTCAGCATGGAGGCGCGCGGCTTCCAGGGGAACCAAAGCCCCCTGCGCTGGCGGGAGGCCCTCCCCCTCATCCGCCGCGTCCGCCGCGCGGGCTACGCCCTCGCCCTCAACCTCATCGGCCTCTATACCCCCCAGGGCGCGGTGCGGATGGGCCTCCTCCTCCGCTCCCTCGGCGTCCCCCTCCTCGCGGGGCGGGACACCCTGGGGACGGGCACCTTCCTCCACCTCGCGCTCGAAGAAACCCTCGAAGCCCCCCGCAACGAGCGCGACTCGAACCTCGCCCTCGTCCGCCTCCTGGGGGCGGAGGACCCGCAGGGCGGCCGGCTCGAAACCTGGCCCACCTCGGAGGAGGAGCGCCGCGCCGGGGAGCTGGCGCGCGGCCCCGCGGGGGCGGGCCCCCTCGTGGGGGTCAACCCGGGCAGCGACCGCCCCGAGAAGGCCTGGCCGGAATCCTCCTTCCGCCAGGTGATGGAGGCGCTGCGCCGGGAGCGGGGGGCGCGGTTCCTCCTGACCGGCGGGGCCGCCGAGGGCGCCCTCACGGCGCGGCTGGCCGGGGCG
>MGDP01000170.1 GCA_001790955.1 Candidatus Tectomicrobia bacterium RIFCSPLOWO2_12_FULL_69_37 | reverse complement strand
TTCGCGGGCCTGCGGGCCGCCGTGGCCCTCTGCCGGGCGGCCGGCCCCGAGGCCATCGAGAAGCGCATCGCCAGGCTCGCCGGGCGGCTGCTCCAGGACCTCCGCTCGGAGGAGCGGGTGGAGGTGCTCTCCCCGGCGGGGCCCGCGCAGTCGGGCCTGGTGAGCTTCCGGGTGCGGGGGACGAAGGCGGAGGAGACGGTGCGGGCCCTGCTCGCGCGGCACAAGGTGGTGCTCCGCTCGGTGGACGCCGAGCCCCCGGCGCTGCGGGCCTCCATCCACTACCTGAACACCGAGGCGGAGGTCGAGCGCATCGGCGAGGCCGTGCTCAGGCTGGCGCGGGGGAGGAGGTAGAAGCAGGCGCCTGACGAAGCCTTCCCGCAAACTAAACGGGCGGCGGGTTTCCCCGCCGCCCGTCCTCGATCCGCGCGCGCGAGACGGTTACTTGAGGCTGACGTTCACCGCGGTGGGGGCCCCGGCCTTGACCTCGACCTTCTGGGACTTCATGCCCAGTTTCTCGTGCCAGATCTCGAGGGTGTAGGAGCCGGCGGGCACATCCTTGATCTCGAACTTGCCGCCCTCGCCCGTGACGGCGACGTAGGGGTTCTCGGCGATGACCGCGTAGCCCGCCATCCAGTCGTGCACGTCGCAGGTGAGCTTGACGATGCCCGGCTTGGCGAAGTAGCGCTTGGCGAGGGTCAGCTTCTTCCGGAACTTGGGCTGGGCGATGTTGGCGACCGGGTTGCCCGTCTTCTCGGGGTGGGTGTGGACGTTGTGGAGGATGTTGTCGTTGTTGAGGACGGTCACGTCCTCACCCGCCTTGGTGACCACGATGCGGGGATGGTAGACGCACCCCTTCTGGTCGAGTTCGGCCTTCGGGAGGGTGCTCCACTTCTTGCCGGACGCCACGCCCTTCAGGGAGACCACCACGTTCACCACGCCCCCGCCCTTCACGAGCAGGCTCTCGTCGCGGATGGGAGACTTGCCGCAGACTTCCTTG
Source organism: Candidatus Tectomicrobia bacterium RIFCSPLOWO2_12_FULL_69_37 (assembly GCA_001790955.1). Lineage (GTDB taxonomy): Bacteria > UBA8248 > UBA8248 > UBA8248 > UBA8248 > 2-12-FULL-69-37. The sequence goes on along the minus strand of MGDP01000170.1, from coordinate 5,367 downwards.
TCCTTGTTCACGCTGAAGACCTTGGGCGCGGGGGCGGCGCCGTCGAACTTGATGGCGCCAGCGATGGAGCCGCCGCCCTTGACGTCCCCTTCCTTGTACTGGGCCTGGGCAGCCCCCGCGAGGGCGAGGGAGAGAACGCCGGCGGCCGCGAGGTGAAACGCTGCGTGCTTGCTCTGCATGTTCGTTCCTTTCCTAGAGGCATTTGGAGGGAGAAAGCCTTCGCCAGGCTGGCGAGTCCGCGTTCCGGGGAACCGGTTTGGATCGGGGGCCACGCCCGGAGGGAATCCCCTCCCGCCGGGCCGGTCAGAAAAAAGGGAGAAGCCCTCTCTCCGGGCGCGCCGTCTCCCTACCCTTTAGAGCAGCCGCGGGGGGGAAGTCAAGCGAACAGACAGGGAAAGCGGAAGGCCAGCGATATCAATAAGATCAGTCTTTCACGGCTTGGAAGGCCCCCTGTTTCCTGGTATGAAGGGGCCGGCCGCTGACTGGAGTGAAACGGTGTCTCCTGCCCCGGAACGAATCGCAAAGCCGCGCCCCGCCCCTCTCGCCCTGGCCAGCCTGGCCGCCCTGGCGGCCCTCGGGCTCGTGTCCGGACTCCCCGCCCCCGCCCATCACACGAACGTGATGCAGTACGTCTTCCAGCGGGTGGGGGAGGCGAAAGCGGGGCCCTTCGACGTGGTCCTGACCGCCGGCCGGCCCAGGCTGACCGCCGCCGGCGGGAAGGAGCTCACCCCCGCGGAAGAGCACAAGCGCCTGGAGGGCTTCACCCACCGCTTCCAGGCCGAAATCCTCTCCGCCTCCCCCGTCCCCCCGCTCCGCGTCCGCCTGCGGTTCACCCAGGAGGAGTGGTCCCGCACTTTCGCGCTGGAGCGCGCGGCGGGAAAGGGCGCGGTCTACTCCGCCAACGTGACCCTCGGGCCGCGGGGACGGTACGAGGTGGAAGCCCTCCTCGAGGGCGGCTCCCCCGCCCAAAGCTGGCGGGCCTCGTTCGCTTTCGACCACGACTACGAGAAGCTCAAGGACGTCATGCAGGCCCTCCTGCGAAGCCTTGAGCGATTGGGCAAGGAGGCCCTGACCCTGGGCCTGGACGGGGAGATCGTCCCTCCCGCCAAGCAAGCGCAGGTCCAAGGGCTGGCCGTCCGCTTCCGGGAGCTGGTCCCCTGGGCCGGGCGGCTCCGGGAGGGCGCCGGCCAGGAGCGCTACGAGGCCGAGGTCCGGAAGCCGCTCGACCGCGCGAAGGAGGCCGAGGCCGCCGCCGCCCGAGCCGACTACGCCGCTCTTGCCGCCCGCCTCGCGGACGTCCGCGCCGCCTGCGAGAGCTGCCACCGCCTCTTCCAGCAGGCGGACGCCGCCGGGAGGGACCCCAAGCTCCCGCCGGCCGGTTTGCCTCGCCGGTAGGCCTGGGGTATTTCTTTGGGCCACCGGCTTTCCGGCGCCCCTCCGGGCGATCTCAGGGAGCGCGCATCGTGAGCGACCAGGACAGTATCAAGGTGCCCGAGACCCTCGAGGGCTGGGCCGTCCTCCATCACATCTTCCGGGTCCGCTGGGCCGCCTGGAACCGGCTCGGAGAAAAGGAGCGGTTCCAGATCCTCTCCGAGGCCTCGGCATACCTGGAGCGCATCGCCAAGCCCCCCGAGGGAGAGAGCGGGGAGAGCGCCCTCTTCAGCCTCCTCGGCCACAAGGGGGACCTCCTCGTCCTCCACTTCCGGCGCACCCTGGAGCGGCTGAACGAGGCCGAGCTCGGCCTGCGCCGCCTCCGCCTGATGGAGCACCTGGAGGAGACCACCTCCTACCTCTCCTTCCTGGAGCTCGGGCTCTACGAGATGACGGTCAAGCTGGACGCCGAGCTGCGCCAGTCGGGCCTCAAGCCGGACTCCAAGGAGTGGAAGGAGGCGTGGAAGGACCGGATGGACAAGGAGGCCCAGCGCATGGGCGAGCGGCTCTACATGTCCATCCCGCCCGACCGCTACCTGTGCTTCTACCCCATGAACAAGCACCGGGGCGAGCACAAGAACTGGTACGCCGTCCCCATCGGGGAGCGGCAGAAGATGATGCGCGACCACGGCTTCGTGGGCCGCAGGTACGCGGGCCGGGTGCAGCAGATCATCACCGGAAGCATCGGCTTCGACGACTGGGAGTGGGGGGTCTACCTCTTCGCGCGGGACCCGCTCGTCTTCAAGAAGCTCGTCTACGAGATGCGCTTCGACGAGGCGAGCGTCTGGTACGGCGAGTTCGGGCCCTTCTACACCGGCATCCGCGTCCCGCCCCGGGAGCTCCCCCAGCTCTTCGCGGGCCGGGTCCCGTCCCTGTAAGGCGAGCCGCCCGCTTCCCGATGGCGCGCATCCTCATCGCGGGGTGCGGCTACGCCGGCTCCGCCCTGGGCCACATCCTCGCGGGCGAGGGCCACGAGGTCTGGGGCCTCTGCCGCCGCCCGGAGCGCCTGCCCGCCTCCATCCGCCCCCTGGGCGCGGACCTGACCGACCCCGCGACCCTCCGTTCCCTTCCTTCCGATCTGGAGGCCGTTTTCTACACCACCGGGCCGGACGGCCGGGGCGAAGAAGCCTACCGGGCGGCCTATGTGACCGGGCTCTCGAACCTGATCGAAGCCCTCCGCTCCCAGGGGCAGCAGCCCCGCCGCCTCATCTTCACTTCGAGCACCTCCGTCTATCCCCAGTCGAACGGCGAATGGGTGGACGAGGATTCCCCCGTCTCCCCGGAACCTTTCGGCCGGGGCCTGTTGCTGGCGGGAGAACACCTCTGCCGGGAGGGTTCCTTCCCCGGGGTGGTACTTCGCCTGGCCGGAATCTACGGCCCGGGGCGCGCGCGCCTCATCGAGAGCGTCCGCCGGGGGGAGGCGGCCTGCCCCGAGGGCCCGCCGCGCTACACGAACCGCATCCACCGCGACGACTGCGCGGGCGCCCTCCGCCACCTCATGGCGCTGGAGCGCCCCGGGGGGCTCTACATCGGTGCCGATCACGAGCCGGCGGATCGGCGCGAGGTCATCCGCTGGCTGGCGGGGGAGCTGGGAGCGCCCCTTCCCCGCACCGGGCCGCAGGAGGCGGGAAGACGGCGGGCGGCGGGCAGCAAGCGGTGCTCGAACGCCCGCCTGCTCGCGAGCGGCTACCGCTTCCGCCACCCCACCTACCGGGAGGGATACGCGGCCATCATCGAGGAGAGGAGAGATTAGCCCCGCAGCAGGGTCCGGATGTCCGCTTTCAGCTTCTCGAGGGATTCCTGTTCGCTGCTCAGGTAGTAGCCGCGGATCCGGCCGCCGCGGTCCACGAGGACGAAGCGGGAGCTGTGGCTGATCTCGACGGAGTGGCCCGGATCATGGTGGGCCGAGGCCGGGCGGGGGCCGAGCGCCGCCCACAGCCTCCCCAGGAAAGCGCGCGGCCCCTCTCGGCTCGAACTCCGTGTCGCGAAGGCCAGGCGGAAGCCCTCTCGCGCCAGGCGGGCGATGGCCTTCTCCTCCCCGGTCAGGAAGAACCAGGTGTCGAGGTTCGCCTTGTGGCGCGCGGCGTATTGGGCGAGGACGGCGGGAGTGTCGTAGGCCGGGTCGGTGGTGATGGAGACGAATCGCATGTCTCTCTCCCCGGCGAACTCGGCCTGAAGCCGGGCCATCTCGCCGGTCTGGAGGGGGCAGGTGTCGGTGCAGCGGGTGAAGATGAGGTCGGCCACCCAGACCTTCCCGGCAAGGTCCTTCCGCCCGACCGCCCGCCCCCGGGCGTCGGTCAGGGTGAAGTCCGGCACGGCGCCGTAAGTGGGGAGCGGGGAGAGGTCCCCCCGGGCGAGCCACAGCAGCCCCGCCGCGAGCAGGGCAGCCAGGGAGACGGCGGCGGGAAAGATGAGCTTCCGCTGGGACGGCGGGGGAGTCATCTCGTTCCTTTCAGCGGCCGGTTGCAGCTCGGGCCGGGGCACCGGCAGGAGGATACGGCGGGGGGGAGTTGGCGTCCAGCGCCTCACCTGCGCGCCCGATTGTTGGCACGCATATGGGCGGATACAATCCAGGGCTACGGTCAGCGCGCTCATCTGGCATTCATGCGCCAGGAGGACACCGCGTGCGTCTGAAAGGAAAGACCGCCCTCGTCACGGGGGCATCGGCCGGCATCGGCGCGGCCATCGCCCGCCGCTTCGCCGGGGAGGGCTGCTCCCTCTACTTGGTCGGGGGCCGGAACAAACCGGCGCTGGAGGAGACCCTCGCCGCCTGCCGGGGGGCCGGGGTCCAGGCGGCGGGGGAGCCAGCGGACTTCTCGGACCTCAAGGCCCTGGGCGGGATCGTCGGGCGCGCGCTCGGCTTCCTGAAGAAGTTCGACATCCTGGTGAACTGCGCGGGCACGCGGAGCCACAAGCCGGTTCAGGAGTTCACGCTGGAGGAAATCGAGACCCTCTTCCGGGTGAACGCCATGGCGGCCTTCCTCCTGAGCGGGCTGGCCGCCCGCCACATGATCGAGCGGGGCGGGGGCCAGATTCTCAACATCGGCTCCACGGCCGGGGAGGCGGGGGTCCCCTTCAATTCCCTCTACTGCGCCACCAAGGGCGCCATGCACCTCATGGCGAAGGCTCAGGCGGCCGAGCTCGGCCCCAAGGGCGTCCGGGTGAACGTCCTCGCCCCGGGGACGACGCTGAGCGAGGGCACGGTCGCGAGAACCGAAAGGGACCCCGAGCGCACCCGGCGGCTGATGGAGACGGTGCCCCTCAACCGTTTCGCCACCCCGGAGGAGATCGCGGCCTGCGCCGCCTTCATGGCCTCGGAGGAGGCCTCCTACATGAATGGCTCCGTCGTGCTCGTGGACGGCGGGCGGCTCTGCCTGTGACCCGGGGGAGGACCGGGCCGGGATTTCCCGCGCCGGTTATATGCTAGGCTGAGCCCATCTGCTCAGGAGGAACCGCCATGGCCGCAAAGCCCTCGCCGCGCCCCCTCGACCGCCTCCTGGCCGGGGGCACCCTCGTCACGGGCCAGGGCCGCCAAGGCGCCGCGCTCGGCTTCCGGGACGGCCGGGTTGCCTGGATCGGCGACCCCGACGCGGCTCCTCCCGCCGGCGAGGTGATTGACGTCAGCGGCAAGCTCGTCCTGCCTGGGGCGGTGGACCCTCACGCGCACTTCCGGACTTTCTCCTCCCACATCGACGCCCTGGCCGACACCGTCCGGAGCGCTGCCCACGGCGGGGTGACGACGCTGGTCGGGTACGCCACCGGCGAGGAGGGCGAGTCCATGGCCGCCACCCTGGACCGCGTCCGCGAGGAGGGCGAGGGCGGCTGCGTCGCGGACTTCTCCCTCCACGCCTGGATCTTCGAGGACTTCAAGTACATCTCCGGCATCCCCGAGGCGGTCGCCCGGGGGGTCACCTCCTTCAAGGTGATGATGGGCTA
>MGDP01000169.1 GCA_001790955.1 Candidatus Tectomicrobia bacterium RIFCSPLOWO2_12_FULL_69_37 | reverse complement strand
TAGTACCCGGTGCGGAGGGTCTTGGCCTGCTTGTCCCCGCCCGGGTCCCAGCTCTTGTCGTTCTTCTTGGCCTGGGCCTCGAAGTCGTAGGCGACGCGCTTGATCTCGATGTTCCAGCGGCCCTTGCCGCCGTACTCCACGATGACGTAGGCCGGGCGGTTGTCCCCGTCCCAGTTCACGGCGGCCGAGGCCGTGGCGATAAGGGTCTGGTTCCCGATCTTGCGGACGTAGGGGCCGTGGACCTGGCCGAAGGCCATGACCTCGGCCTTGGCGCCCTTGAGCCGCTGGAGCACCTCGGCGTCGGTCAGGCGGAGGGGGAGCGCCCCCTCGTCGTCGTCCGGGGTGCCGTGGAAGACGAGGAGATCGTGGCCCAGCTCGGGGGTGAGGACCAGGGACTGGGGCAGCGCCTTGAGCCAGTCGAGGTGCCTCTGGGAAAGATGCTCGCGGGTGAGGCGGCTGCTGTCGTTGCGGTTCGGGAAGCCGTTGGGCCCCGCGTCCACCTTGTCCACCACCCAGCGGTCGAAGTTCCCCTGGAGGGCGATGCAGCGCGGGCGCTTCATCAGCAGGTCGAGCACCTCCGTGGGCTCAGGCCCGCCCATGACCAGGTCGCCGGGGGCGATCTCCCAGTCCACCCGCTCCTTCTCCACCGCCTCCAGGACGGCCTCGAGGGGCGAGAGCTGCGCGTGGATGTCCGAATAGAATGCGATTCGCATGGCGCTCTCCTCACGCTGGAAACGGGATGATCCGCGTCCCTATGAATGCCGTCCTCCCGGCGTCGGCTACTTCCCCGGCGGCTGGAGGAACTCGAAGACGACGCCCTCCGGCCCCCGGACGAAGGCGACGAGGTTGCCCGTCATCCCCGTGGAAACCGGGTCGAGGAGCTCCCCGCCGGCCGCGACGAACTGCTTGATGGCGGCCTCGATGTCGTCCACCCACACTCCGAGGTGATGCAGCCCGAAGGCCGTCCGGCCGCCCGGCGGCTCCGCGCTCTCCCCGGGCCGCAGCCCCCGGATGAAGAAGTTGGAGTCCCCGAGCTTCACCTGGACGTTCACCCCGCCCTTGTGCTCGGCCCGCTTCCCGACCACCCCGCCCAGGGCCCCGGCGTACCAGGCCGCCGTGGCGTCCGGGTCGCGGCTGAGAATGTGGACGTGGTGGTAGGCTCCCCTGACCGCCATGGCTGGCCTCCTCGGTGGGATTGCGGCGGGCCGGAGGCTCCGCCTAGCTCCGCTTGCGCGCTTTCCCCGCCACTTTCCCCATGGCCCGCAGGACGGCCTCGGGCGTGGCGGGGAGGTCGTTGATCTCGGCCCCGATGGCGTCGCAGATGGCGTTCACGACGGCGGGGGCGGTGGGATTCACCGAGGGCTCCGCCACCCCCTTCACCCCGAAGGGCCCCCGGGGCTCCAGCGCCTCGACGATGAGGGAGGTGAAGGTCCCGGGCATGTCCTCCGAGGTGGGGATGAGATAATCCCGGAAGTCGCGGTTCAGCACCCGCCCTCCCTTCATCTGGATGATCTCCGATGTGCCCAGGCCGAAGCCCATGCTGGCCCCGCCCTCGATCTGCCCCTCCACGTTCATGGGGTTGATGGCCCGGCCCACGTCGTGCGCCGCCACGAGCCGGAGGACGCGGTACTCCCCCGTCTCGGTGTCCACCTCCACCTCGGCGCACTGGGTGGCGAAGACGTAGCACTCGAAGGCCTTCCCCTGGTGGTTCGCCTTGTTCACCCCCATGTCCTTGGAGTGGTGGAGGCCCTCGGCCAGGAGGATATCCCCGGCCTTGTAAGAGTTCTGGGCGATCTCGGCGAGGCGCTTCTTCCGGTCCGGGGCGCTGACGACGAAGACCTCCCCCTCCGCGATGTCGAGGTCCTCCGGGGCCGCCTCGAGCGCCGCCGCCGCCTTGGCCAGGAGCTTCTTCTTCACCTCGGCCACCGCCTTCTTCACCCCGAGGCCGCCCACGTGGGCGACGCGGCTCCCCGTCGAGCCCGGGTCGAAGGGGGCGATCGAGGTGTCTCCGTTGACGAGGTGGACGTGCTCGAAGGGGATCCCCAGCTCCTCGGCCGCGATCTGGCGCAGGATGACGTTCGTGCCCTGGCCCACGTCCACGATGCCGGTGATGACGGTCAGGGTGGCGTCCGGGTTCACCCGGGCGAAGGCCGCGGCGGGGGTGGCCTGGCCGAAGCCCGCGACGGGATAGATCATGGCCGCCATCCCCCGCCCGCGGCGGCAGCGGCCCGAGCGCCGCCCCCGCCCGATCTCGTCCCAGCCGATGGCGGTAGCCGCCTTGTCCATGGTCTCGGCGAGGCCGCAGCTGGTGATGGCGTCCCCGCTGTGGGCGGGATCTCCCGTCTTCATGGCGTTGCGGCGGCGCAGTTCCATCGGCTCGATGCCGAGCCGGCGGGCGATGAGGTCCATGTGCCGCTCGCAGGCGAAGGTGGTCTGGGTGGCCCCGAAGCCCCGGACGGCCCCGGCGAAGCCGTTGTTGGTGTAGGTCAGGCAGAAGTCCGAGCGGACGTTCGGGATGACGTAGGGCCCGGGGGCCATGAGGGCCCCCTTGGCCCCCACCCCGTTGCCCGCGGCGCAGTAGGCCCCGCCGTCCAGCAGGGACCGGACGTGCACCGCCATGATCTTCCCCTCCCGCGTCACGCCGCTCTTGTAGTCGATGGTGAAGGCGTGCCGCACGGTGGAGACGGTGAACTCCTCCTCCCGGCTCATGCGGAAGGTGACGGGCCGGCGGGTCTTGAGGGCGCAGAGGGAGGCCAGGGACTCCAGCATGATCTCGTGCTTGCCGCCGAAGGCGCCGCCCGAGACGCAGCTCACGACGCGGACCTTGGAGAGGGGGAGCTTGAGCACCCGGGCGAGGTCGGCCTGGATGCGGAAGGGGGTCTGGGAGGTGACGTAGACGCTGAGCCGCCCGGCCGGGTCCACCTCGGCCACGGTGATGTGGGGCTCGATCGAGGCGTGCTCCTGGGGAACGGTGCGGTAGCGCGCCTCGACGATGAGGTCCGCCTCGGCGAAGCCCTTCTCGACGTCCCCCCGGATGACGGAGCCCTCGAAGACGACGTTCCCGGTGGGATGGGACTCGTGCACCCGGGGGCTCCCCGGGCGGAGGGCCTCCTCCGGGCCGGTGACGGCGGGGAGGTCCTCGTACCGGACCCGGACGAGCCGCGCCGCCGACTCGGCCTGCTCCCAGCTCGCGGCGCAGAGGGCCGCGACCGGGTCGCCCTCGTAGCGCACCTTATCCCCGCAGAGGACAGCCTGATCGGTGATCACCATGCCGTAGGAATTGACGGGCACGTCCGCCGCCGTGAGGACGCAGGCGACGCCCGGGGCCTTGGCAGCCCGGCTCGCGTCCACCCCGAGGATGCGGGCGTGGGGGCGGCCCGCCCGGACCACCGCCCCGTAGAGCATCCCGGGCCGCTGGATGTCCTCGACGAATTGGCTGAGCCCCGCCACCATCTCGGGGCCGTCCTCGCGGGGATAGCTCTTGCCGAGGGAGTGGAGGGGGCGATCGTTCATCCCGCGCGTCCTTATCTGGGACCTGCACAGGGCGGGGCGGTAAGGCCCGCCGATCCGGAAATCGAATGGAGCGGATAGACCTTACCTGAGTCGAAAAAGGCGCGCAACTAAAGCGGATACAGGGCTCTCTTGTGCCAGCGCGATCCATGAAGGTGAGGGAATTTGGGGTACGTGCCTTCGGGCCGAACGGGCATATCTTACCCGTGCCGGCTCCGCCCAGACGGGGCCGGCACGGGGATGCTCACCATCGCCCCCGGCAAGGGGAATGGGACGGGCCCGTGGTCCGCCCCTCTGCAATGGAGAGGGCCGTAGCGTCCACCGGTTTCACGTTTTTTCCCAGGATTTCCCGCAGAGCTTTTCCCGGGGATTTCCCGCAGAGCTTTTCCCCGGGATTTCCCGCAGAAAAAAATCAACGCCTCCCGAAAAAAAGGGGTGTTCAGTGTTTTTCGGTGAATTTCAGCAAAAAAACCGGCCCAGCCGCCCGGGGGACCCCTTGAATTTTCTTCATTTCCGGCGTTGTCTGGGGTTTTCCGGGACATTCCGGCGGGAAAAAATCACTTCTCACCCGGCCCTGCCACCCGCCCGCTCCCCCAGGGGCAGGAGGGGCATGACCTCCCGGGCGAAGCGCTCCATCTCTTCCATCATGGGGTGGAACTGGAACAAGAACAGGTCCACCCCGGCCCGGTGGAATTCGAGGATACGCTCGGCGAGGGTGGCCGGGCTCCCGACCAAGTCCGCCGCCGTGCCCCCGTTCGTCCCCACCCGGTCGGCCTGGACACTCGTCTTGCGGTGGCGGGCGTCGCGGTCCACCCCGGTGATGACAGCGGGGGGCCCGAGGAGCCCCCGCAGGCGCTCGTGCTCGCGGCGGGCGGCCGCGTCGGTCTCCCGGCAGATGGCGAAGGTGCTCATCCCGAAGCCCAGGCTCCGGCCCAGGGCGGCGGCCTCCTCCCGGACGGCCCCGATGAGGGTGAGAGCGTCCTCCAAGGGCCTGCCGTTGAAGAGGAAAACGTCCGCCGCGCGCGCCGCGAGGCGGACGGCGGCCTGGGACTCTCCGCCGAAATAGAACGTGGGCCAGGGCCTGCGGATGGGCTTGGGGGCGCAGACGCCGTCCCGGATGCGGAAGAACTCGCCGTCAAAGTCGAAGTGATCCTCGGTCCAGAACCGGCGGAGGACCTCCATGGCCTCGGCGGAGATGTCGTAGCGGCGATCGTGGGCCGGGAAGGGGATGCCCGCCATGTCGTGCTCGTGCTGCCACCAGCCCGAGACGATGTTGATGGCGAAGCGGCCCCCGCTGATGCGGTCGATGTTGGCCCCCATCTGGGCGGCGAGGGCGGGGTGGCGGTAGGCGCTGCGGGCCGCGACGATGAGCTCGATGCGCCGGGTCAGGGGGGCCAGCGCCGCTGCGGTGACCCAGGCTTCGAGGATGGGGGCGCCGGGGCCCTTGATGGAGTTGAGGCTGCGGTCGAGCAGGAGGGTGCTCGCGAAGCCGAGCTCCTCGGCGCGCTGGATGTAGCGGAGGTTGTGCTCGAAGGTGGCCTCGCGGACGGCCTCGGGCGGCTCCTGCTGCACGAGGAAGGTTCCCCAGACGGGGGCCCAGACGCCCAGCCGCAAGGCCATCCTCACTTCCTCCGGCGCGGGGGCTAGCGCATGTCCTTCGCCTGGAAGGCGATGCGCCCTCCGGGGGGCTCGACCACGAGGTGGAGGGCCTCGGCCACCCGGCCCGAGAGGTTCCACATGCCGCAAACGAAGGTGAGCTCCACGAGCTGGCGCGTGGTGAAGTGCTTCTTCATCTCCTCGAAGGCGAAGTCGTTCCCCTTCGCGGTGAGCTTGGTGACTTCATCCGCCCAGCGGATGACGGCTTTCTCCCTGGCGCTGAAGAGGGGGCTCTCCTTCCAGCCGTCCCCTTCCAGGAGGCCAAGCTGCTCGCCGGTGAGGCCCAGAGCTCGACCGAGCTCGACGTTGTGCCCCACTCAGTTGTTGCATTGGGTGAGGAGGGCCGTCTTGACGATGACGAGCTCCATGATGCGGATGTAATCCGGGTCGGTCTTGAGCCGGTTGATGCGGAGCTTCTGGTCGAGCAGCATCCAGGCCTCGACGGCGACCGGGGCGTGGCCGAGCATCTGGAAAAAGCGCGGCACCGTGCCCCACATCTCCATCGCCCACTTGTAGCTCGGCCCGAGCTCCTCCCGGATGTCCTCGGGGAGGCTGCCCGGCGCGACGAAGGGCACCCGGGGCACCGGGCACGCCATCATCTCCTCGGTCACGCCCATGCCGGGCGTGAGCCCCGTCTTCTCGTTCACAGCCATGATCCATCCCCTCCTTCCGATGAAGCCGAAGCGCCTAGGTGCCGTTGCCCGCGGCCGCGAGGGCCTTGCGCAGATGATGGGGGCCGACCGGGAGGGAGAAGAACGTCACCCCGGCCGCATCCTGAATCGCGTTCACGATGGCGGCGGCGGTGGCCACGATGGGGGGCTCCCCCACCCCCCGCATGCCGAAGGGCGTCCCCTCGGCGGGGTTGTCGAAGAGGATGACCTTGAGCTCCGGCATGTCCATGCTGGTCGGGAGGAGGTACTCGTGCAGGCTCTCCCCGCTCAGCCGCCCATCCGGGTGGCGGAACTGCTCCTCCATGAGGGCCAGGCCCATGCCCTGGATCATGGCCCCCTCGATCTGGCCCTCGACCGAGAGCGGATTGATGGCGAAGCCCACGTCCTGGACGGCGACGAGGCGCAGCACCCGCACCTCGCCCAGCTCCGGGTGCACCGCCACCTCGGCCACCTGGGCGACGTAGATCGGGCAGGCCGGGGGCTTGGGGCTCGCCCCCTGGCCGAGGAGGTAGCCCGCGATCTCGGGTGCCGCCTTGGCCACCTGGGCGAGGGTGAGGGAGCGGTCCGGCGCCGAGGCGACCTTGACCCTCCCGCCCTCGAGGATCAGGTCCCCGGGCTCGGCCTCGAGCTGGGCGCCCGCCACCTCCAATATCTTCTTGCGCAGGTCGCGCACCGCGTTCAGCGCGGCCCCGGCCACCGAGCGCGTCGCCTTGCTCCCCGAGGCGGCGGTGGACTGGGGGACGGTGTCCGTGTCGCCCACCGCGTAGCGCACGTGGTCCAGCTTGACGCCGAACTCCTCGGCGACGAGCTGGCAGAGGGAGGTGCTCGCCCCCGTCAGGTTCACCGTGCCAGACATCATCTGGATGGAGCCGTCGCTGTTCAGGCGGAGGGCGCAGCTCGACGCCTCGCCCGGGCCGTGCCAGAAGCCGCAGGCGATGCCCCGGCCGTACCGCCAGCCCTCCTCCTCCGGGAGGTCCGCCCGCCGCGGGACGGGCTGGCCCCAGCGGCCCTCGGCCGCCGCCCGCTCCATCACCCTCACCATGGTGTCGTCGCGGTTGACCCCGGCCAGGGACTTGTCCCCGGGCCGGAGGGCGTTCTTGCGGCGGAACTCGAGCGGGTCCATGCCCAGCTCGCGGGCGATGATGTCAGTGTGGACCTCGGTGGCGAAGTGGTACTGCGGCCCGCTCGGGGCGCGGACGGGGCCCGCCACCGGGGCGTTGGTGTAGACCGTGCAGGCCTTCACCCGGACGCCGGGGATGCGGTATGTGGAGGAGGCCATGCCCATCTTGCTGCTGCACTGGAAGGGCGCGCCGCGCCCGTAGGCGCCGTGCTCCATGGTGACGTCCACCTCGCGCGCGACCATGGTGCCGTCCCGCTTCACTCCCGTCTTGATGGTGAAGACATGCGGATGGCGCGGGTTGACTCCCCGGTGGTCCTCCTCGCGCGACATCTCCATGCGGACAGGCCGGGCGGTGCGGAGGGCCAGGAGGGCCGCGATGTGCTCGAAGATGCTCTTGAGCTTGGAGCCGAAGCCGCCGCCGATCTCGGTCGGGATGACGCGCACCTTGGTCGCCGGGAGGCCGAGCGCCTCGGCCACGTCGCCGCGGATGGCCCAGGCGTCCTGGGTGGTGGTCCAGACGGTCACCTTGCCGTCGGCGCCTGCCTCCGCGGTGCAGACGTGGGGCTCGATGTAGCCGGCGTGGGCGTGGGGGGTGCGGAAGGTGTGCTCGAACACCCGGTCGGCCTGGGCGAAGCCCGCGTCCGGGTTCCCCAACGTCTTCTCGAAGCGGGCGAGGACGTTGCCCTCGGCCCCCGGCCCCATGCCCTTGAGCTCCTTCCAGTCCTCGTGGACGAGAAGGGTCTTCCCCTCCCGGCTCGCGATGGCGTCCACGACGGGGGCCAGCGGCTCGTAGCGCACCCGGATCGCGCCGATCGCGGCCTGGGCCGCTTCGAGCGTCTCGGCCGCGACGGCGGCGACGGGCTCGCCCACGTAGCGCACGTAGCCGTCCTTGGCGAGCCAGCTCTGGTCCTTGATGTCCCCGCCGAAGCGGATGGCCGGGCACTCGTCGCGCGTCAGCACGTAGCGCACGCCGGGGATCTTCCGCGCCCGGGAGGCGTCCACGGAGAGCACGCGCGCGAACGCGTGGGGGCTCCCCAGGACCCGGCCCGCCAGCGCCCGGGCCGTGGGCACGTCGGCCCCGAAGCAGGCCGTGCCGGCCGCCTTGTCGGGCGTGTCGATCCTCGCGAGACCCTTCCCTGCCACCTGGTACTCCGTCATGTCCGCCTCCGGTGTGTGATCGGCGCCCGGCCCGAGGATGGGGCGAAGGCGCCGACGGCCGTCATCGGGAAACTGAAGCCCATTCTGGGGTCCCCGCGGGCGGGGGTCAAGAAAGACGGGGGACCGGCCGCGGGGGAGCTAGAGGGGCCATCCCTCCAGCCGGTAGGCCTGCTCCCAGAACATCCACTCGTAGCGGCTGGAGAGGAGGAACGCCTCCAGCGCCTGGGCGCGCTCCGGTCCCCCCAGCGAGGGGCCCAGGCGGTCGGCCAGGGCGAGCTGGCTCTCGACCATGGCGCCGTAGTGATCCCCGGCGTAGACCGCGATCCACTCGGCGCAGAGGGGGTTCCCGGGGAGGCGCCGGGCCAGCCGGAGCCCGACCTCGCGGTAGATCCAGTAGCAGGGCAGCACCGCCGCCAGCCCCACGGCGAAGCTCCCGGCCCGGCAGGTGGCCAGGAGGTGGCGGGTGTAGGCCACGGTGGCGGGGCCGGGGGGCGCCGTCCCCAGCCGCTCCCCGCTCACCCCGGCCCGGGCGGCGAGGCCCGCGTGGAGGGCGCGCTCGACCCGGACGCAGTTGGCGGCGTGCTCGGCGAAGGTCTCGAGGTCGTCCTGGGAGGCCGCCTTCGCTCCCACGAGCTGGAGGGCCCGGGCGAAGTCCTGGAGGTAGAGGTAGTCCTGGCAGATGAAATGGCCGAAGCGCTCGGGGGAGATGCTGCCCGCCCCAACCTCCTGGACGAAGGGGTGGCGGTGGATAGCCTCCCAGACCGGGGCGGCGCCCGCCCGCAGCTCGTCCCGGAAGCGGCCCATCCCTCAGTCCGGGACGCCGGGGGGCCGGGCGCCGTGGGCGGCCCGGACCCGGGTCTTGATGTTGCCCCGGACGTTGAAGTCCCCCTCGATCCAGGCCCACTTCGGGGAGCAGGCGGCCACGAGGTCGTTCAGGATCCGGTTCACCGCCTGCTCGTGGAAAAGCTCCTGGTCGCGGAAGCGGTTGATGTAGAGCTTGAGGGACTTGAGCTCCACGATGGTCTCGCCGGGCACGTAGCGGATGCGGATGGCGGCGAAGTCCGGGAAGTTGCTGATGGGGCAGAGGCAGGTGAACTCGGGGATGGTGAAGTCGATGACGTAGTCCCGCTCCCTCGAGGGGTTGGGCACCGCCTCGAGCTTCGCCCCGGCGATCATCCGCGCCCCGTACTTCTTCTCGCCGGCCATGCTCTCCCTCCGAAGGGGAACCCCTGGCGGCCAGCCGCCCGGGAGGCCGCTCAGGCCCCCGGCCTCAGGTTGACCAGCAGGGCGCCGTCCTTCCGGCCCACGAACGCGTCGAAGGCCTCCTTGTACTGCCGCAGGGGGAAGCGGTGGGTGATGTAGGGCTGGACCTTGATGCGCCCGGCGTGGATGAGGGCCACCACCTCGTCCCCGCAGTTGGGGTTGGCCCGGACCCCGGAGATGTCCATCTCCTCGAGCACCACCCGCTTCCAGGCGAGGTCGGGGATGTTCTCGGGGATGCCGGTGATGGCGATGCGGGCGCCCTTCCCGCCGCAGTCCACCGTCCACTTGAAGCTCTCGGTGGTGCCCGCGGTCTCGAGGACGACGCCGGCCATCCGGCCGCCCGTCAGGGCCTTGATCTTCTCGGGCACCCCGCCCTCGCGGTAGTTCACCACCTCGGCCCCTTGGGCGGCGATGGTGTCGAGGCGCTTGCCGCCTCCCACCACGATCACCCGCCCGGCCCCCAGGGCGCGGGCCGACTCGAAGGCGAAGACCCCGATCGGCCCCGAGCCCAGGACCACCACGGTGTCGCCGGGGTTGATCCCCGCGCGCTTGGCCGTCCACAGGCCGCAGCCGGCCGGGTCCACGCAGGAGCCCACGTCGAAGGGCATCTCCTTGGGCATCTTGTGGAGGGCCCGCATGTTGTTCACGACGTACTCGGCGTAGGACCCTTGGGTGATGTGGCCGTACTGGCGGTGGCCGGTGACGGCCTTGCCGTAGTTCAGGCAAAGGTTGTAGCGGCCGGTCAGGCACATGCGGCAGGCGCCGCAGCCGGCGTGGCTCGTACCCGCGACGTGGTCGCCCATCTCGAGGCCGAAACCCTCGGTGCCGGGGCCCATGGCCACGATCTTCCCCGCCCACTCATGGCCCAGGATGGCCGGGAACCGGGGAGGCCAGCGGGGGACGTGGGTCCCCTTGATGATCTCGATGTCGGTGCCGCAGATGGTGGTGCTCTCGACCTGGACGAGCACCTCCCCGTGGCCCGGCGCGGGGGTTTCCACCTGGCCGATCTCGAACTTCATGGGCGCGGTCAGGACGACCGCCTCCATCTTCTTCTTCACGTCCGCGCCGTAGCGGACGCCGTCCGTCGTGGGCATGGAGCGGCTTCTCCTCGTCAATGGCCGGAATCCCGAACGGCGGAAATCCACCGGATGAGGGGGCCATTACAATGCCCGCGGGGGAGATCGTCAAGGCGGGCGCGGGCCCGCCTAGCCGGCCGTCCGGAGCGCCTCGGGGGAGTGGACGTCCACCTCCTCGCGGCTCGGCCACCGGCCCAGCCACCCGCGCCAGAAGAGGCGGGTCAGGTCGTTCCCGATGAGGACGAGCACGGGCACCAGGATCAGGGTGACCGCCGTGGAGAAGAGAAGGCCGAAGCACATGCTGACCGCCATCGGGATGAGGAACTGGGCCTGGAAGCTCCGCTCCGCCACCAAGGGAGCGAGGCCCGCGACCGTGGTCAGGGTAGTCATGAGGATGGCGCGCCACCGCGCGACCCCCGACTCCTGGAGCGCCGCCTCGACGAGCGTCCCGGCGGCGACCTTTCGGTTCACGAAATCCAGCAGCACGAGGGAGTCGTTCACCACCACCCCCGCGAGGGCGACGACCCCCATGAGGCTCATGATCGAGATGTCCAGCCCCATCAGGATGTGGCCCCAGATCGCCCCCACGATTCCGAAGGGGATGGCGCTCATGACCACCAGGGGCTGGAAGTAGCTCCGGAACATGATGGCCAGGATGACGAAGATCCCCGCCAGCGCGAGCACGAACCCGCGCCTCAGGCTCCCCACGGACTCGCGGGCCTCCTTTGCCTGGCCCTCAAAGCGTAGGCGGATGTCGGGATTGCGCTCCACCAGCGCGGGGAAGAAACTCTTCCGCAGGTCGTTCAGGATCTCGGTGGGGTTGGCCCTCACCTCATCTACTTCCGCGACGACGGCGATGACCCTCCGCCGGTCCACGCGCTTGATCTGGGCGAAGCCCCGGCGGATGTTCGCCTCGGCCACCTCGTAAAAGGGGATCTCCGCTCCCGAAGGGGTCCGGATGCGGGCCTTCTCCACGTCCCCCAGGCTCCGGCGCTCCTCCGGCGGGTAGCGGACCTTCACCTTCACGTCCTCCCGCCCGCGCTGGAGGCGCAGCGCCTCCTGTCCGAAGAAGCGGGCCCTGAGCTGGGTGGCCAGGTCCTGCAGGCTCACCCCCAGCAGCCGCCCCTGGGGGGTGAGATCGGTGCGCAGCTCGAGCTTCCCGGCCCGGAAGTCGTCCTCGATGTCGTAGACGCCGGGGTACCTCCTGAGCTCGTTCTTCAGCGCGTCCGCGGAGCGGCGCAGGGCGTCCATATCCTGGCCTGCGAACTGGACCTCGATCGGCTTCCCGCCCGGGGGACCGGCGCCCCCGATCTGGAAGGTGAGGCTGATGGTGTCGGGGATGGCGCCCGTCCTCTCGCGCCACCGGTTGAGAATCTCGGTGCTGGATATCCCCCGCAGCTCGGACGGGAGCATCTCCACGATGACCTGGGCGGCGTGGCTGCCCTCCTCGAGGAGGTTGGGGCCTACCTGCTCGCCCAGCACCGTGAAAACGTGCCTGAGGACCGGTTCCCCGCTCTTCGACTTGAAGCCGGCGTTCAGCTCCATCGCGGCCCGCTCGATCCGGCGGGCGGCCTCGGCGGTCTGCTCGATCGGGGTGCCCTCGGGGAGGAGGAGCCTCGCCTCGATCCAATCGGAGTCGAACCGGGGGAAGAAGAGGAACCGGACATGGCCCCCGGCGGCGAGGGAGACCGTCACGAAGAAGAGCGCGAGGGCCGCGGCCGCGACCAAGTACCGCGCCTCCAGGCAGAAGCGGAGGGAGGGGGCGTAGACGCCCTCCACCACCCAGGCCACGAAGGCGTCGACCTTTTCCCGGATGCGGGAGCCGCGCGTCCCCCGGCGCGGGAATCTGAACCAATGCGCCAAGTGGGCGGGCAGGATGAAGAGGGACTCGAAGAGGGAGGCGACGAGGGAGGCGATGATCCCGATCGGCATGATCGCCATGAACTTCCCGAGGGTGCCCTCCACGAAGAGGAGGGGCAGGAAGGCGATGATGGTGGTGGTGATGGTGCTGATGACGGGGATGGCGACCTCGGCGCAGCCTTCGACAGCGGCCGTCACGAAGTCCTCCCCCGCCTTCATCCGGGTGTAGATGTTCTCCGAGACCACGATGGCGTCATCCACCAGCATGCCGATCACCATGATGAAGGCGAAGAGGGTGATCATGTTCATCGTGCCGCCCGAAAACGTGATGAAGCCGAGGGCACCCATGACGGCGACGGGGAGGCCCATGGCCACCCAGAAGGAGAGGCGTATGTTCATGAACAGCCACAGGGTGAGGAAGATCAGGACGAGGCCCGAGCGGGCGTTGCGCAGGAGCAGATCGATGCGGTCCTGGATGAGGCGGGAAGTGTCGGCCCAATCGTCGAGCGTCAGGCCGGCGGGGAGCCGCGCCCGCTTCTCGCGGAGGTACCGGCGGGCGCTCTCGGCGATTTTGAGGGCGTCCTCCTCGCTGGTCTTGTAGATCACGATGAGGGCGGCGGGCTTGCCGTTGAAGCGGCCCGACTTGTCGCTCTCCTCGAAGCCGTCCACCACACGGGCGACCTCCCCCAGGCGGAGGATGGTGCCGTCCGGGCGGGTGAGGATGGGCAGCTGCTCGAACTCCCGCCCCGTGTAGCGCTTCCCCAGGGTGCGGATGCGGATGCGCCGCTCGGGCGAGCGGATGTCCCCGCCCGAGAGCTCGAGCACGTTCTTGCGGATGGTGTCGGCCAGGCGCTCGAAGGTCAGGCCGTGCGCCCGCAGGACGGCCTCGGGCACCTCGACCGCGATCTCCCATTCCCGCAGGCCGCGGATGACCACCTGGGAGATGCCCGGGATGGCCAGCAGGTCCTCCTTGACCTCCTCCGCCACCCGCTTGAGGGCGACCTCGGGCACTTCCCCGTAGAGCGCGAGGTCCAGTACCTGGTCGAGGCGCTTGATCTCGGTCACGACGGGCCGCTCGATCCCCTCCGGGAAGGTGTCGACGCGGTCCACTGCGCTCTTCACGTCATCCAGCGCCCTGCTTCGATCCTTCACCCAGGACTGGAGCTCGGCGATCACCCGGCAGTTGTGCTCGAGGGCGGTCGAGGTGACGGTCTTCATCCCCTCGATGCCGGTCAGGGCCTCCTCGATCTTGATGCAGACGCCCTCCTCTACCTCCTCGGGGCTCGCGCCCTCCCAGACGACCTGCACCTGGATCCGGTCGAGGGAGAACTGCGGGATGAGCTCGCTGCGGATCTGGAACAGGGAGACGACCCCGACGAGGATGAAGAACCACATCAGGATGTTCGCCATGACGCGGTTCCGGACGAAGAGCGCGATGAGGCGTTTCACCGCCCCGGCCCTCCTTGGGGGGGCCCGGGCTGTCGCTGCTGGTTCTCCGCCAGGCGCAGCTTGAGGCCCGGCACCGGCTCGGGGAGCGCCGAGAGGATCACCCACTCCCCCTCGCGGACGCCGCTCTGGACGACCGCCTCGCCCTCGTCCTTCCGCAGGACCTGCACCGGGCGGATCTCCAGCCGGCCCTCGTGGAAGATGTGCACCTGGTCCCCCGCGTGCAGGGCCGCGCGGGGAATAACGAAGACGTCCGGGACGGTGATCCCCCGGATCCGGGCCTGCACGAACATCCCCGCGATGAGGGGCGGGCGCTGGCCCGGCACCCAATCCTTGAGGGGCTCGGCCACCTCCACGATGAGGGTGATGGCCCGGGTGGCCTCGTCCAGGCCTGCCTCCACCAGCGTCACCCGCCCCTCCCACCGGAAGGCCTGGCCGAAGCGGCTCCACACCACCTCGGCGCGGGGGAAGAACCGCTGCACCTCCTCCTGGCTCCGGGGGAACTGGGTGACGCCCTCCACCCGGCGGAAGGTCCAGCGGGCGTCCTCCACCGGGACCGAGACCGGGATCTCCACCACCGACATGTCGTGGATGGCGCCGATGGACTGCCCCGCCCGCAGGTAGTCGCCCACCTCGACCTTGACCTGGCGCGCCCGGCCGTCGAAGGGCGCGAAGTACTTCGTCCGCTCCAGGCTGAGGAGGGCCTCCTCCAGCTGGGCCTGGGACACCCGCATGGCGGCCCGCTTCTGGGCCAGCTGCGGCGGAATGAGGTCGAGGGCGTTGCGGGCCGCGAGGACGGCGCGCTCCTGGCGGAGGAAGGATTGGAGGGTGGTCTCGAACTGGCCCTCGGAGACCACGCCCTGCTGTCGCAGCCGGCGGTTGCGATCCAGCTCCGCCTGGACCAGCTTGAGCTGGCGCTCGGAGATGGTCAGGTCGGTCCGGTTGTTCTTCTCCTCCTGGAGCAGGCGCTGGATGTCGGCCTCTAGCTGAGCCACCTGGGCCCGCCGCTGGGCCGCCGCGAGGGCGTAATCCCGCGGGTCCACCTCGAAGAGGAGGTCCCCCCTCCGGATGAAGCCCCCGCTCCGGAAGCCGGGCGCGCGCTGGATCAGCCGCCCGGAGACCTCGGGCACGATCTGCACCTCGGTCTTGGGCCGGACGGTGCCGTAGCCCGAGACCCAAAGCGTCTTCGCTTCCTTCTTGAGGCGGACGGCGCGCACGAGGCGGCCCTCCGCCGCCGGGCGCACCACGGCCGGGGAGGGCCGGGAGCGGACCAAGACGAATGAAACCCCCAGCCCCGCGGCCAGGACGGCGGCGGCGGCCAAGGCAAAACCCATCTTCCGGTCGAGCTGGAATCCCACGTAGCCCCTCAGGAGATGGACGTCCGCAAGAACGCTTTCCCGGCGGGGCAAGGCACACCCCCGCCCCGCCTGGAAGGCTACACCTCTTCGGGCCCGTGGAAAATCAGGTAGGGAACCCGCCGCCGGGCTCAGAAACGGGGGGGTGGATCAGCGGCGGGGCGGCTGGATGAGCTCCAGGGTGTTGCCGTCCGGGTCTTCCATGTAGACCACCAGCCCGCCCTTGTTCGGCCCGTCGGTGATGTCCACCGGCGGGGACATGAAGCGGACGCCATGGCCCTTGAGGCCGGCGTACATGGCGTGCAGGTCATCCACGTTGAAGCAGACGTGGGCGCTGCCCACGTTGTTGGTCGCGGTGTCGATCTTCACCCCGGCACCGCCGACGTACTGGATGAGCTCGATCGGGTATCCCGCCCCCCGCACGTAGATGATGTGCAGGTGGGCGCCCGGGATGCCTGTCACCTTCTGGCAATAGGCGGGGTCGCGGACGTTGTCCGACATCACCTCGAAGCCGAGCTTCTCGCAGTACCACTTGGCCGACGCCTTGACGTCCGCGACGGTGAAGCTCGTGTGGTTGACGCCCGTCAGGCCCATGCCGCGCTCCGCCGCTCAGACGGCCGCCCCGAGCACCTGCTTGACCGCCTTGGCGATCTTGTCCGGATTGGGCAGCACGAAGGCCTCGAGCCGGGGCTCGAAGGGGATGGGAGCGTCCAGCGCGGCCACCCGGCCGATGGGGGCGTCCAGGTAGTCGAAGGCCTCCTGCTGGATGGCCGCCGCGATCTCGGAGCCCGCCCCGCTGCGCAGGTGGCCCTCCTCCACCACCACGCACCGGCCGGTCCGGCGGACCGACTCCGCGATGGTGGCCGTGTCGAGCGGTGCCAGAGTTCGGGGGTCGACCACCTCGGCGCTGATGCCCTCGGCCGCTAGGGCCTCGGCCGCCCGGAGGCAGTTCACCACCTGGTAGCCCACCCCGACCAGGGTCACGTCGGCGCCGGGCCGCTTGACCACCGCCCGGCCGAAGGGGACAAGGTGCTCCCCTTCCGGGACGAGGCCCTTCTGCTTGTAGAGCATCTTGTGCTCGACGAAGAGGACCGGGTTGTCGTCCCGGATGGCGGCCTTGAGGAGCCCCTTCCCGTCCGCCGGGTCGCTGGGGACGGCCACCTTGATGCCGGGCATCTGCATGAACCAAGCCTCCAGGCACTGGCTGTGGGTGGGGCCGTACTGCACCCCTCCCCCGCCCGGGGTGCGGACCACCATGGGCACCGAGAGCTGCCCGCCCAGCATGTAGCGGAGCTTGGCGGCCTGGTTGATGAGGGGATCCATGGCCAGCATGATGAAATCCATGAACATGATCTCGATGACGGGCCGGTAGCCCGCCATGGCGGCTCCCACCCCGGCGCCGACGATGCCGAGCTCGCTGATGGGGGTGTCGCGCACGCGGTCCTTCCCGAAGCGGGCGGCCAGCCCCTTGGTGACGCCGAAGACGTAGGCCAGCTCGACGTCTTCCCCGAGGATGAAGACCTTCTTGTCCCGGTCCATCTCCTCGTGGAGGGCTTCGTTCAGGGCCTCCACAAACGTGATCTCGCGCATCGTCGTTCTCCCTGGCGCAAAGGCCGCGCCGGCTACCTACGCGTAGACGTCCTCCAGGGCCGATGGGAGGGGGGCCTCCGGGCTCTTCTCCGCGAACTCGACCGCCACCGCCATCTCCTCCGCCACCTCGCCCTGGACGGCTTTCTTCTCGGCCTCGGTCACCTTGAACATCTTCTCGGCCACCAGCAGCGGGTCGCGCTTGCGCCACCGCTCGACCTCCTCCTTCGTCCGGTAGGGGCCGAACTGAGGGTCCCCGCGGGAGTGCCCGAAGAAGCGGTAGGTCTTGGCCTCGATGAGGGTGGGGCCCTCGCCCCGGCGGGCGCGGGCCACGGCCTCCTTCGTGGCCTCGTAGACCGCCATCACGTCCATCCCGTCCACCGTCACGCCGGGGGCGTTGTAGGACTGCGCGCGGAGGCTGATGTCCCGTACCGCGGTCGAGCGGTTCACATGGAAGCTCACGGCGTAGTGGTTGTTCTCGCAGAAGAAGACGACCGGCAACTTCCAGATCGCGCACAGGTTCATGGACTCGTGGAAGCTGCCCTGGTTGGAAGCGCCGTCCCCGAAGAAGACGACCGCCACCCTCCCCTTCCCCTCGAGCTGGAAGGCCAGGCCCATCCCGGCGGCCATGGGCATGTTGGCTCCCACGATGGAGTGGGCGCCGTAGTGGCCCTTCGAGATGTCGGCGATGTGCATGGAGCCGCCCCGGGCCTTGCAGAGGCCGGTGGCCTTGCCCAGGAGCTCGGCCATCATCTCGTTGAGGCGGGTTCCCTTGGCGATGGAATGCCCGTGGCCCCGGTGGGTGGTCAGGATGGCGTCGTCCTGGTTCAGGGCGGAGCAGACGCCGACCGAGCAGGCCTCTTGGCCGATGCTCACATGGACCGCGCCCTTGATCCGCCCGGCCATGAATAACTCATCCGTCTTCTCCTCGAAGCGGCGGATGCACAGCATGGTGCGGTACATGCGAAGATAGTCATCCCGCGACAGGGACCGGGACGCGGACTTCGATTTCACCTTCGCAGCCACAGGGTCATGCCTCCCAGGGAAGAGCGCCAGACTGAACGCCGGGAAAACCCATCACTACCACAGCCCCACCCGCCGTTCAACGGGCCGGGGGCCCTCCAGTGTTACGGCCCAGCACG
This sequence comes from Candidatus Tectomicrobia bacterium RIFCSPLOWO2_12_FULL_69_37, assembly GCA_001790955.1. GTDB lineage: Bacteria > UBA8248 > UBA8248 > UBA8248 > UBA8248 > 2-12-FULL-69-37. Next base: position 1,045 of record MGDP01000169.1, on the reverse strand, counting down.
CGGTAGCGGAGGAACATCTCTTCCCCCTCCTGGCGGGCCTCTTCAAGCTTCAAGCGCAGAAACCGCCCGGCGGGGAACCCCGCGCCGCCGAGCAGGGTCGGGGCCGAGGCGCCTCCCGCCAGCCAGGGGGTCAGGGTGACGTGGAGGGCGTCGAGGAGACCCTCGCGGGCGAACATCCAATGGAGCTCCCCGCCCCCCTCCAGCAAGACCTTCTCCATGCCCCGCTGGGCCAGGGCGTCCAGCAGGGCGGAGGCGGACACCTCCCCCTCGTCCAGCACCACCACCTCGGCCCGGCCCCGGGCGGCCTGCCGGGCGGCGGGAGCGCCCGCCGCCCCCGTGAAGACGAACCGCGCGATGCCGGGCGCCTCGAACCATTTGAGACCGATGGAGATGTCCCCGCTGGCCGTGACGACGCCGTTGGCCGGCTGGGCCGGGCGGCCCGAGGCCTCCCGCGAGGCCGCCAGCCCGGGGTCGAGCACCCGGGCCGGCGCGCGGGCGGCCCGGAGCGTCTCTCCCCCCCAGAGGACGATGTCGGCCTGGGCGCGGAGACGGTCCATCTCCCGCCGGTCGGCCTCGCTCCCCAGGGAGAAGCTCCTCCGATCGGCGGCGGCGATCTTGCCGTCGAGGGTCACGGCCATGTTCACGAAGACGTAGGGCCTCGCCACGCGCGCTCCCTCCGCCCTTCGGGTTGTGGTCCCCGCCAAGGGCGGATTAGAATCGGCCTGTGTCAGCTCCCGACGACCTCCCACGGCGCTGCCCGCGCTCCAGAAACGAGCGGACAGGGCTGCACCTTCTCCAGGAGGCAACGCCCATGGGCCAATTCGACCAGACGGTGGAGCTCTCCCAGCTCACTCTGAAGAAACTTAACATCGGGCCGTACAGCAACAACGTCTACGTCTTCGTCTGCAAGCAGAGCCAGGAGAGCGTCATCATCGACACGTCCCACTCGGCCGACCCCATCCTGGCCGCCTGCAAGGGGACGAAGCCCAAGTACATCCTACAGACTCACTGCCACGGGGACCACATCGACGCCCTGGCCGAGGTC
>MGDP01000168.1 GCA_001790955.1 Candidatus Tectomicrobia bacterium RIFCSPLOWO2_12_FULL_69_37 | reverse complement strand
GACGAGCGCCCCGCCGGCCACCACCAGGAGGGTGGCCGCCACGTCCCGGCGGGTGATGCGCTCGATCCGCCCCAGGAAGAAGTAGCTGATGAGGAGGACCCAGAGGGGGACGATCCGGCTGAGGGGGAGGGTGGTCGAGACGCTGCCCATCAGGATGGCGTTCCACAGGAAGATGGAGCTCAGGCAGCTGCACGCGCCCCCGAGCAGGAACCAGCGCAAGGCCTGCCGCCCGGTGGCGAGCTTCACCCGCCCCGGCGAGGCCGCCTTGAAGGCGAGGATGGTGAGGTTCCCGACCGAAAAGGCCACCGCCATCCCCACGTAGGGGGTCCGCTGGTGGGCGTAGGCCAGCTTGCTGAAGATGGGGGGGAGGGCGTAGGCGAGGGAGCAGACGAGGGGATAGACGAGGGCGCCCTGGAACCAGCCGCCCAGGCGCTCCCGCTCCCCCTCGCTGGGGCTGAGGATGACGACGCCGGCGACGATGGCCAGGGTGCCGAGGAGGATCCCCGGGCCGGGGGCCTCGCCCAGGATCAGGGCGGCGAAGGCGATGCCCCAGATGGGGGTCGAGGAGGAGATGGTGATGGAGCGGTTGAGCCCGATCCGGATGATCCCGATGTAGCCGAAGAGGCGGCCGACCCCCGGACCCATCACCCCGACCATCGCGTACCAGAAGAGGGGCCAGAAGGTGGAGGCGAGGAGGGTGCCGTCCCAGAGGGAGAGGAGGATGCCCCCCGCGGCCGTGCAGCCGTTGACGACGAGGGCGGCCCCGAAGGGGGTGCCGTTGCGCATTCCCATCCGGACGAGGGCCTGGGAGACGCCGTACGTCATGGAGGAGAGGATGGCCAGGAGCTCCGCGAGCCCGACCAGGGCGTAGAGGGCTTCCATCAGCCCGCCTTGGGGGAGGGGAGGGTCTTGTAGAAGGGGCAATGCCGCCGGAGGCCGCAGCCGCCGCACTTGGGGCTGCGCGCGGTGCAGACCGTGCGCCCGAAGGCGAGGAGGTTCATGTGCAGCTCGTGGGCCCGGCCCGGGGGGACGAGGGGGGCGAGCGCGCCGTGGGCCTGCTCGGGGGTGACGCGCGGGCCGATGAGGCCCAGCCTCCGGGCGATGCGGTGGATGTGGACGTCCACCGGGAAGAGGTCGCGCGAGGAGGCCAGCATGAGGGTGACGTAGGCCGTCTTCACCCCGACGCCCTTGTGGCGGGTGAGGAGGGCGACGGCCTCTTCGTCGGAGGCGGCGTGGAGGAATTCGAGCGAGAGCTCCCCCCGCTCCCCCTTCAGCCACCGCAGGAACGCCGAGATGCGCCCGGCCTTCTGGTTCCCGAGCCCGGCGGGCCGGATGACCCGGGCGAGGGCCGCGGGGCGGGCGGCGGCCACCTCGTCCCAGCCCTTGAAGCGCCGCTTCAGGGCGCCGAAGGCGAGGTCGCGGTTGTGGTCGGTGGTGCTCTGGGAGAGGAGGGTCTGGATCAGGGCGTCCAGGATGCCGGCCCGGGGCTTGCGGGGCGGGACGCCGAAGCGCCTGCGCAGGTCATCGGCCAGGAGGCGCATGAGGCGCGGCTTGGACAAGGACGGGCCGGAGGAGGACGGGGGAGCGGTCGGCGGCACGCGGGAACCCTTTGGACCTCTCGGGGCCCCGGATCGGCGCCCGGGGACGGCCCAAAGCTTAGGGGAGGCGGCGCGGAATGGCAATCCGCCGCGCGCGGCCTGTCTCAGAGGCCTCCCCGGAGGGAGGAGGCCGCCGGAGGGGAGGCGGGGAGCGCCTCGGGCTTCCCCTCGGCCTCAGCCGAGGAGGCGAGGGCGAGGAGGGGAGAAGCGGGCCGCTCGGCGCGCCGGTGGCGGAAGGCCTCGGCCATCCGTTGGAGGTTCTTGTAGCGGGCCGTCACCTTGAGGATGTAGCGCTGGGTCTCTGGGTAGGGGGGGATGCCGCCGTAGCGCTCCACCTTGGAGGGACCGGCGTTGTAGGAGGCGAGGGCGAGGCGGAGGTCCCAGTTGTGGCGCTCGAGGAGGATCTGGAGGTAGCGGATGCCGCCCTCGATGTTTTCCTGGACGTCGAAGGGATCGCGGAGGCCGAGGTGCTTGGCCGTCTCCTGGGTGATCTGCATGAGGCCCATGGCCCCCTTGGAGGAGACGGCGCGGGGGTCGAAGTGGCTCTCCTCCTGGATGATGGCCAGGATCAGGAGGGGATCCACCCCGTAGAGGTCCGAATACTGGTGGACCAGCCAGTAGACGTCGGGCTCCTCCCGCTGCCCCGGCTCCAGCGCCGGGAAGGTCTCGGGGCCTTTCCAGGGGGCCAGGAGGGGGAAGCCCGGGGCGGACGCCACCGCCCGGGCCTCGGCCGAGGGCGGGGGCAGGGGGCTCCGGCCCAGGGCGGAGATGGTCAGGAGCAAGAAGGGCAGCGAGGCGCCGAGCGCCGCGCCCCAGCGCAGCCTGGCCCAGGCGGCGGGCCGCAGGCGCCGTTCGAGCGGGGTCAGCTCGGCGAGCAGGAGCCCCAGGTAAAGCGCAGAGAAGCCGGCGAGGAGATACAAGACCAATGCCATGGACGGGGTTCCCCCGTGGTCTGAGCCTGTGCGGTGCAATCTCGGGCGGTTGGGTTACAGGCCATGTGGGGCGGCATGGACGGTGATGGGGAAGCTGAGCGGATTCTCCTTTGGGCCAAACAATTTCAACTCCGCCCGCCGGGAGCCCCATACCCCCTTCGGGCAAGGGGCAAGATAGTCAAGGGGGGGTGGGAGATCAAGCCAAAGAAGGCCGAAAGAGGGGCCAAAAGCTTCCGGAATTTATATATATTGTAGTATTTTTTCGAAATTTTCCAACATCTTGTGGGGATGCTCCTGTTTGATCGCCTCCCGGGAAGTGTATTCGCTCGGAACGACCCAGGCCTGGACCCCCGCCGAGCGGGCCGTGCGGACGTCGATGGCGGTGTCCCCGACCAGGACGGCCTCCCCGGGCGGCACCCCCAGGACCTCAAGGGCGGCCAGGGCCATGGCGGGGTCTGGCTTGGGGGGGAAGCCCTGGCGGTTGCCGTAAACCACCCGCATCCACCCGAGGAGGCCGAAGTGCTCGAGCTGGCGGACGCAATAGTCCCAGGACTTGTTCGTCACGCAGGCCATGGGGACGCCCCGGGCGGCCAGGGCCTCCAGGGTGGGCTTCACCCCTTCGAGGAGGCGGGTGCCGGTGAGGAAGTGGACGGCGTAGTGGGCGCGGTAGATCCGGGTGGCTTCCGCGGCCTGGCCCTCCCCCCAGAGCTCGGCGAAGCGGTCCTCCAGGGTGGGGCCGATGGAGCCGCGGACCTCCTCCTCCGTCATCTCGGGCTTGCCCAGGTCCCGGCAGGTGAGGCGCATGCAGCGGGCGATGCCCGGGTAGCTGTCCACCAGGGTGCCGTCGTGGTCGAACAAGATGGCGCGCACGGGCATGGGCGCGGAGCTCCATCGAGGGGTCCGTCCGGAACAGGGGGATCGTGCTATGATCGCCCCCGGCGGCAAGCCGCCGAACCATACCACCTGGCGGAAGAAGATGGCGAGCGGATGACCATGGAACGTGAGCCTTTCCCCCTGCTCCCCCCCGACCCCCCCGGCCGGCGCCTGGACCCGGACCGGCTGGACCTCAAGGGGATGGAGGAGACGGAGCTCGCCGCCTTCTGCGGGGAGCTGGGCGAGCCCCCCTACCGGGGCCGGCAGCTCTTCGCCTGGATCTACGGCCGGGGGGAGTGCGCCTTCGAGCGGATGACGGACCTCTCCAAGGAGTTCCGCCGGAAGCTCTCGGAGCGGGCCCGGGTGGGCTTCCTCGCCCCCGCCCGGTCCGAGGAGGCCGGGGACGGCACCCGCAAGTACGCCTGGGAGCTGGCGGGGGGGGCGAGGGTCGAGAGCGTCAAGATTCCCATGCCCCGGGCCGAGGGGCCGGCGCGCTGGGCGTTCTGCCTTTCGACCCAGGCGGGCTGCGCCATGGGGTGCGCCTTCTGCCTGACGGGCCGGATGGGGCTGGTGCGGGACCTCTCGGCGGGCGAGATCGCCGAGCAGTTCCTGGCCGCCCGGCGGGGCCTCGGGCCCGAGGAGCGCTTCCACAACATCGTGTTCATGGGGATGGGGGAGCCGCTCGAGAATTTCGGGCCCTCGGCCGCCGCCGCCCGGATATTGAGCCACCCGCGGGCGGGCGGGGTCTCGGCCCGTCGGCTCACGGTCTCGACCGTGGGGGTCGCCTCCCGGCTGGCGGAGTTCGCCCGGGCCGTCCCCGGGGTGGGGCTGGCCGTCTCCCTCCACGCGGCCGACGACGCCACCCGCGGCCGCCTCGTCCCCGTCAACCGCAAGTGGGGCCTGGACGCCCTCCTGCGCGCCTGCCGGGAGCTCCCGCTGCCCGAGCGGCGGCGCGTCACCTTCGAGTACGTCCTCCTCCAGGGGGTGAACGACGCCCCCGGGGACGCCCGCCGGCTGGCCGCCCGCCTCCGGGGCATCCGCTGCAAGGTGAACCTCCTGCCCTGGAACCCCTTCCCCGGCGCCCCCTTCGAGCGGCCCTCCCCGGAGCGGGTGGAGGCCTTCCGCCGGGAGCTGGTGCGGGCCGGCCTGACCGCCACCGTGCGCCAGAGCAAGGGCCTCCCCATCCGCGCCGCCTGCGGCCAGCTCGCCGACGACGAGCGGCTCGCCGGGAGAGCCCGGAAAGCGCCCGCGCCGGTTTCCGCCCGGGGATAGGGGCGGCCCCCTGTGGCCGCCCTCTAACGGGGCAGGCACGGGGGGCGGGGCAGGCACGGGGGCCTGCCCCTACACCGCAGATGAAGCGGCGGTGAACCCCCCCTCCCCCCGGGAGGGGGCAGGGGGAGGGGGGAGAACGGAAAGATTGTCCGGCGTCGCCGACCCCCCCATCCCCCCCTTGATTAAGGGGGGGTGAACCCCCGCGGCCATCCCCCGCAAAAAACCGGGGGGCCCGAAGGCCCCCCGGCATCCGCGTCTCTTCTGTGCGCAGATGTCTTACATGCTCCGCCTACCAGGTGTGGACGAGCTCGTAGTAGACGGCCCAGGCGTCGTCCTTCGCCTTGCCCGAGGCCTGGACCACGCCGTAGTCGCCCGCGGCGAGGTAGGAGCCCTGCAGCCTCAAATTGAGCTGCTTGTAGATGCTCCAGCGGAAGCCGGCCTCGATCGCCGTGCCGAAGTTCTTGGAGTTGTCGTAGGTGGTGGCCGCCGCCGA
>MGDP01000167.1 GCA_001790955.1 Candidatus Tectomicrobia bacterium RIFCSPLOWO2_12_FULL_69_37 | reverse complement strand
GAGCTGGGTGAGGAGCTCCTCGCGGTTCATCTCCATCCCCCGCTCGAGGCCGATGTGGAGGTCGAAGTAGTCCGAGGGGGAGCCCAGGCCGTAGATGGCGCTCACGCTGGCCACCACCACCACGTCCCGCCGGGTGAGGGCCGAGCGGGTGGCGGAGTGGCGGAGGCGGTCGAGCTCCTCGTTGATGGAGGCGTCCTTCTCGATGTAGGTGTCCGTCGTCGGGACGTAGGCCTCGGGCTGGTAGTAGTCGTAGTAGCTGACGAAGTACTCGACGGCGTTGTGGGGGAAAAAGCCCTTGAACTCGTTGTAGAGCTGGGCGGCGAGGGTCTTGTTGTGGGCCAGGACGAGGGTGGGCTTCTCCAGCCGGGCGATGAGGTTGGCCATGGTGAAGGTCTTGCCCGAGCCGGTGACGCCCAGCAGCACCTGGTGGCGCTGGCCCTCGCGGAAGCCCCGCTCGAGGGCCTCGATGGCCTGGGGCTGGTCCCCCGTGGGGGCGAAGCCGGAGACGAGTTGGAAGGTGCTCATGCGGCGCTCATGAAAAACAAGGGCCTCCCACCGGAAGCCGGGGCGGCAACAACCCAGTTTACCGGATCGGGCCGGGGGGGAGGAAGGGAGGAGGGAGCCTTCCTGTCCGGAACCGGCTTCCGCTCCCGGCAGCGCAGCCCTGGGCTGCCCCTCCGCAGGACCGGCGCCCCCATCCCCCCACCCGGAACTTGCGGGAATTTGAGGTAAGAGCGTTCCTGGCCCTTGGGATTATCTTCTCCCCCGGGGAGCGAGGCGCGCCGGTCCCGGCAGGGGCGAGGCATGCCTCTCCCCCGCAAATCGGGGACGCGAAAAATGAAAATTCCGGTCATCTTTGGCGGCTTAATAAAGAGGCGAGGCGCAGGGGGTCCGGAAAGGTTTCCCGGGTTTTCCGGGGTAATACGGGATAATCCGCAGGTTTTTTTACCGCGGGGAGGACTCGAAGGGCCTGAGGTACTTGCTCCAGTGCAGCTGGACGGAGTCGCTCAGGCGGGGGCTCATGGCCTCGGGGTGGAAGAAGCGGGGCTTGCGGGGGGAGCGCATGAGGGCCATGCCGGCCTCGTGGGGGAGGCGGTCGCCCTTGCGGGCGTTGCAGGCGCGGCAGCTGCACACCACGTTCTCCCAGGTGGTGAGGCCGCCCCGCGAGCGCGGGTTCACGTGATCCACGGTGAGGTGGCCCCCCACCAGGCCGCAATACTGGCAGGTGTAGTTGTCCCGCCGCCAGATGTTCTTCTTGCTGAAGGGGATCTCCCCGGTGCGGGGGATGTGGACGAAGCGCAGGAGCCGGATGACGGCGGGGAGGCGGAAGTGGAAGGACTCGCTCCGCACGAGCAGGCCGTCGTTCTCGATGCTGACGGCTTTGCCGAGGAGAACCATGCGGATGGCCCGCCGCCCGTTGCAGACGTGGATGGGCTCGTAGGTCTGGTTCAGCACAAGGACGCGCGCGCCGTCTAGCACACCGTTTCCCCCTGCGGAGCCCTGGTTTCGAGGCCTGAATGCGCCCCTATTTGGTCCCGAGGGCGGTGGGTTTGTCAACGCCCGGGGCCGCGGGGAGAGGCGTTGCGGGCCGGCCCCCCGGTTTCTATAATGGACGGCCGTGCCGGGCGGGGAGCCGCCGCGCCCGGCCGGCCCAGCGAGGTTCCCTGCCTTGGCCCTCCGAGCCCGCACCGCCCGCCGCCGCATCCTCCTCACCCTCGTCCTCCTGGCCGCGGCCGGGGGGCTGGCGCTCGGCGCGGGCTTCTCCTACCTCTACAACTTCCCCGAGCTGGACTACCTCCAGGACTACCGGCCCAGCACCATCACCCGCCTCTACGACCGCGAGAAGCAGCTCATCGCCGAGCTCTATCACGAGAAGCGCATCCCCACCCCCCTCTCCCGCATCCCCGTCACCGTCCGCCAGGCTTTCCTGGACATCGAGGACAACCGCTTCTACGAGCACCCGGGGGTGAGCTACCGCGACATCTTCCGGGCCGCCGCCCGGAACCTGATCGAGGGCCGCTACGCCCAGGGGGCTAGCACCATCACCCAGCAGCTGGCGAAGGTGCTCTTCCTCACCCCCGAGCGCACCCTCTCGCGGAAGGTCCGCGAGGCCCTCCTCGCCCTCGAGATCGAGCGCCGCTTCACCAAGGACGAGATCCTCGAGTTCTACCTGAACCAGATCTACCTCGGCAGCGGGGCCTTCGGCGTCGAGGCGGCCGCCCAGATTTACTTCGGCAAGCCCGTCGGGGAGCTGACCCTCGCCGAGGCGGCCACCCTGGCCGGCCTCCCCAAGGCGCCCTCGCGGTTCAACCCGCGCCTCCACCCGGAGAACGCCCTCCAGCGGCGCCGCCTCGTGCTGCGGCGCATGCAGGAGCTCGGCCACATCACCCAGGGCCAGGAGAAGAGCGGGGCCGAGGAGCCCCTGCGCCTCGCCCCGCCCGTCTCGAGCGTCCACCCCGAGTCGGCCTACTTCGTCGAGAACCTCCGCCAGCGCCTCGACCGCCGCTTCGGCCCCGCCCTCTACCGGAGCGGGCTCCAGGTCTACACCACCCTCGACCTGAAGCTCCAGCGCATCGCCCACGAGAGCCTCCTCAAGGGCGTGGACCGGATGAACGCCCGGCGGGGCTTCGCCCCCGCCCCCGCCCAGCCCCTGGCGCGCCCCCCCCGGCTGGGGGCGGGCTACCAGTTCCGCCTGGCCGAGGTGAAGGACCGCACCGTGCGCGGCGTCATCGGGGGCTACGAGGCCGTGATGCCCCTCCCGAAGGAGGTGGACCCCGTCCACCTCCGCGAGGGGGACCCGGTGCTGGGCCGGGTGGTGCGCGTCGAGGCGGAGGAGAAGCGGCTCCACCTGGAGTGGCAGGAGAGCGTGCAGGGCGCCGTCGTCGCCCTCGACCCCTCCACCGGGGCCATCCGGGCCATGGTCGGGGGGACCAACTTCCGCCGGCACCCGTTCAACCGGGCCGTCCAGGCCCGCCGCCAGCCGGGGTCGGCCTTCAAGCCCGTCATCATGGCGGCCGCCCTCTCGAACGGCTACACCCCCGCCCACATCCTCATCGACTCACCCTTCGTGCGCCGGATGCCGGGGACCCCGAAGGACTGGAAGCCCCGCAACTACACCGACCGCTTCTACGGGCCCGTCACCCTGCGCACGGCGATGGAGCAGTCCCTGAACCTGGCCACCATCAAGCTCCTCGACCAGATCGGCCCCCAGCGGGCCATCGACTTCGCGCGCCGGCTCGGGCTGCGCTCTCCGATGGAGCCCTACCTCTCTCTCGCGCTCGGCACCTTCGAGGTGACCCCGCTCGACTTCACGGCGGCCTTCCTGCCCTTCGCCCAGGGCGGCGTCTACGCCCGCCCCTACGAGCTGGAGAGGGTCACCGACGGGAGCAACCGGCTCCTCGAGGAGAACGTGCCCGTCACCCACCAGGCCATCAGCCCCGAGACGGCCTACCAGATGCGGCTCCTGCTGCGCGGGGTGGTGCTCGAGGGGACGGGGCGGGCCGCCCGCGGCCTGCCCGCCTTCGCGGCCGGGAAGACGGGCACCACGAACGAGTACCGCGACGCCTGGTTCGTCGGGTTCGTGAACGACCTCGTGGTCGGGGTGTGGGTGGGGCGGGACGACAACAAGGATATGGGCTTCCGCGCCGCGGGCGCCGCGGCCGCCCTGCCCATCTGGCACGAGGTGATGAAGGCGTGGCTCAAGGGGCGCACGCTCGACGCCTCGACCCCGCCGCCGCCGCCCGGCATCACCCTCGTCCGGGTGAACGCGCAGACGGGCCTCCTCCCCTCCCGCTGGTGCGAGGGCAAGGCCGGCGCCGAGGCCTTCGTCCAGGGGACCGAGCCGGCCGAGGGCTGCCCGCCCAAGAGCAGCCTCCCCCGCTTCCTCCAGGAGCACTAGCGCCGCCTTCCCCCTCCCCTCTCCGAACCGGAACTTGAGGGAATTTGCGGTAAGGGCTTCTCCCCGTCCCCGCCCTATATTCCCCCCGGGGGCGCTGCGCCCGCCCCCCAATCTCTACTTAGGCGCGGGGTCAGCAGGGGCGATGCTTGCCTTCCTTCGCCCGGCCGACCCGTCCTCCGCAGCAGCGGGGCTGCCGCTGCGGAGGGTGGAAGCGGGCTGCGCGAAGGCGGGTCATCGCCCTCGGGCATGGGGATGGGCGAACACGGCTCGGCTGAGCTCGCCGAAGTCGAGGTTCGCCCCTACACCTGCGGGGAGGCGGAGGGCCGTCCCGACATGTGGACTTGATAGGGGCGGGTTTGAAGCCCGCCCCTACGGACACCTCAGGAGAGGCACCGGTAAAGGGCGAGATTCAATTTCTGATCGTTTCCAGGGATTTCCGCCGGAAAAACGGCCGCATGTCCGGGGGTGTCCGGGGTTTTCCGGGACATTCCGGCGAGAAATAGTCTGGGAGCCTTCACGCCGGGAAGGGAAAAATGAAAATTCTATCGGTTTTCAGCAAATTCCGGCGAAAAAAACGGCCCCATCCGGAATCGAATGGAGGCCGACACGGACACGAAGGGGTGTTGAGGGGTAATACCTATGAAGAAAAAACAGCCCCGCCCGGCAAGACCGGCTAGGGAGCGGGCTCGCCCTCCTCCTCCCCGAAGAGGGCGGCGATGAAGGCCTCCGCGTCGAAGTCGAGCAGGTCCTCGACCCCCTCCCCCACCCCGACGTAGCGGACCGGGATGCCGCTCTCGTGCGCGGCCCCGACCACCACCCCGCCCTTGGCGCTCCCGTCGAGCTTGGTGAGCACCAGGCCCGTGACCCCGAGCGCCGCGCCGAACTCGCGCACCTGGGCGAGGGCGTTCTGGCCGGTGGTGGCGTCCAGCACGAGCAGCACCTCGTGGGGCGCCCCCGGCACCAGCCGCTCCGCGACGCGGCGGACCTTCTTGAGCTCCTCCATGAGGTTCTTCTTGGTGTGGAGGCGCCCGGCCGTGTCGGCGAGCAGGACGTCCGCCCCCCGCGCCTTGGCCGCCTGGAGGGCGTCGAACACCACGGCGGAGGGGTCGGCGCCCTCTTGCAGGCGGATCAGCTCGCACCCCGCCCGCTCCGCCCAGACGGCGATCTGCTCCCCCGCCCCCGCCCGGAAGGTGTCGGCGGCGGCGAGCATGACCCGGCGCCCCTGGGCGGCGTAGCGGGCGGCGAGCTTGCCCGCCGTGGTGGTCTTCCCCGCCCCGTTCACCCCCACCATGAAGATCACCAGGGGCTCGCCCTCCGCGGGCGCCGAGGGCTTGGCTGGAGGGGGGACGGCCGGATGGGCCAGCATCTCCCGGAGCAGGCTGCGCAGGCGGCGGGCGGGCCCGCCCTTCCCGCCCTCCCCCTTGCGCAGCTTCCCGAGGACCTTCTCCACGGTGAGGGGGCCGAGGTCGGCGGCGTAGAGAGCCTCCTCCAGCTCCTCGGCGGTTTCGGCCTCGAGGCGCGGCCGCCGCGCGAGGGCCGCCCCGAGCTTGCCGAGAAAATTCTCCCGCGTCTTGGCGAGGCCCGCGCGAAGCCGGCCGAACCAGCCTTCTTTCGAGGCGGGCTCTTCGTCCTTCTTGCGGCCGAACCCGAACGCCACGGGCCCTCCAAAAAATTCCGCCCCGGCGGGAGCGCCGCCGGGGACGGATCATGATCGGATGCGTCGCGGGTCCCCGGTGCGCCTCAGGGCGCGCCGTGCGCGGGCGCTCCCTCTCCGGCCGCCTGGGCCGGGACCCCGTTCGCGCCGTCTTCCTTCCGGCTCAGGCGGACCGAGACGACCTCCGACACCCCCTTCTCGCGCTGGGTGACGCCGTAGAGCTGGGTGGCGAAGGACATGGTGCGCTTATTATGGGTGATGACGATGAACTGGCTCTTGGCCTCCAGCTCGGCGATCACGTCGCGGAAGCGGCCGACGTTCTGGTCGTCCAGCGTGGCGTCCACCTCGTCGAGGAGGCAGAAGGGGCTGGGCCGCACCGAGAAGACCGAGAAGAGGAGCGCCAGCGCCGTCAGCGCCTTCTCCCCGGCCGAGAGGAGCATGATGTTCGCCGGGCGCTTGCCGGGGGGCCGCACCTCGATGTCCACCCCCGACTCGAGCGGGTCCGAGGGGTCGAGGAGGAACATCCGGGCCTCCCCGCCCTGGAAGAGGCGCCCGAAGATGTCCACGAAGGCCTTCTGCACCTGCTCCAGGGCCTCGAGGAAGCGGTCCCGGGTGGTGCGGTTCAGGCGCTCGATGGTGGCGTGCAGGTCGGCGATGGAGCGCTCCAGGTCCTCCTGCTGCTCCTTGAGGAAGGAGTACTCCTGGTTGATCTCGTCGAACTCCCGGGCCGCGAGAGGGTTCACCTCGCCCATGCGATCGAGCCGCTGGCGCAGCATCTCCAGCCGGTTGAGGTGCTCCTGGTAGAGGGGCAGCTCCCCCCGCTCCCGCTCGGCCACCTCGGGGAGCTCCACCGCGTGGGCTTCGCGGGCCGAGACGATGAGAGACTCCCGCTGGACGCGCAGGGTGGTGCGCCGCTCGGCGGCCTCCGAGAGGCGCGCCTGGAGGTCGGCCTCTTCCGCCCGCATCCGCCGGAGGAGGTTGCCCAACTCTTCGTCCCGGGCCTGTGCCTCATCGAGCGCCCGGAGGCGCTCCTGCTGCTCGGCCTCGACGGCGGCGCGCTCCTCCGTGCGGCGGGCGGCCTCGTTCCGGCTCTGGGTCACGCCCAACTCCACCCGCTCGCGCTTGCGCAGCGAATCCTGCTTCTCCTCCTCCCGGCGGGACTGGCGGGCCGCGTTCTGGCCCAGGCTGTCCTCCAGCCGCTGGAGCTCGGCCCGCGCCCCGGAGGCTTTGCCCAGCGCCTCGGTCAGAGCCACCCGCCGCTCGGTCGCCTCGCCATCGAGCTCGGCCGCCTGGGCGCTCACCCGCCGCAGGTCCCCATCCGCGCCCTGGGAGCGCTCCTCGGCCTCCCGCCGGCAGTTCTCGGCCCGGCGGCCTTCCGCTTCGGCCTCCCCTCGCTCGCGTTCCAGCCGCGATCGCTCCTCCTGGGTCCGCGCATGCTCCCGGCAAAGGGTCCCGTGGCGCTCCTGCGCCGCCTCCAGCTTCTCCCGGCAAGAGCGCAGGCTGCCCTCCGCCCCGACCCGGGAGATCTCCGCCTCGCGGACGAGCCGGCTCAAACGCGCGGCCTCCCCCTCCGCCTGGCCGAGCTCCTCCCTCAGCCGGGCGCAGGTCTCCTCCAGTCCGGCCACCCGGGCCTCGCCCTCGCCCGCCTGCAACCGGAGCGCCTCCAGCCGCCGGGACTGCTCCAGGAGCCCCGCCGCGACCGGCACGGGCGCCCCGCCCTCGATCGCGCCCGAGGGGAGGAGCACCTCGCCCTCCAGCGTCACCCAGGTCATCCCGAAGGGGCTGGAGCGCCAAGCGGCGGCGGCGGCCCCCAGGTCGCGGGTCACCCCCACGCCGTAGAGAAGGCTTTCCACGAGGGGGCGGTAAGCCTCGGCGCAGCGCACGAGCGAGGCGGCGGTTCCCACCACGCCCTCCACCGCCGGGAGCGGACCGGCCTGGCCCCGCCGCGCGTCGCGCGGGAGGGCGATGGCGCGCCCGGCGCCCGCCTGGGTGAGGGCGCGGATGGCGGAGGCGGCCGCCTCCGCGTCCGGAACCACCACGCCCAGCAGACGCTCCCCCAGGGCCGCCTCGATGGCCTTCTCGTGGGAAGGATCGGCGCTCAGGACGTCCGCCAGGGCGGCGAGGGCCTGGGCCCCGCAGGCGCGGAACGCCCCGGCGCCCGCGCGCTCGGCGGACGCCGTGCGGAGGTTCTCGATGGTCTTCTGGGAGGAGCGGGCCTCGACCACGGCCTCCCGGGCGGCGGCGAGCGCCGCCTCCCCGGCCCGGAGGCGCTCGTCGATGCCCGCCTGCTCGCGCGCGGCGCGCTCCGCCTCTTCCTTGAGCCGGGCGCTCTCGCGGGCGACCTCCTCCAGCCGCCGCGAGGCGGCCTCCGTCTCGGCCTGGGCCTCTTGCAGATTTCTCTCCGCCTCCTCCACCTCCCGCTGGAGGCGCTCGGCGGACCGGGCGGTGGCCTCCAGGCGGGACTCGGCGAGGGCCACCTGCTGGCGGGCGCGGCCGAAGGCCTCGGACTCCTGCTCCTGAAGGCGCCGGGCCTCGCCCAGGGCGGCCTCCAGATCGGCCATCTCGGCCCGGACGGCGGAGAGTTCCGCCGACCGCAGGTCGAAAGCGCTCTGGGCCGCGGCGGCCTCGCCGGCGAAGGCGGCCTCCCGCCCGGCCAGCCGCCCGCGCTCCTCCTCGAGCCGGAGGGCCTCGCGGGCCAGGGCCTCGGACTCCTCGGCGCGGCGGGCGTCCTCGGCGTCGAGTTCGACGAGCCTCCCCTGGAGCATCTCCAGGCTGTTCTCGAGCCGCTGGATGTAGCCCTCGACCTCCACCGCCCGGCGCCGCGTCTCGGCCAGGGCCTCGGAACGCTCGGCCAGGCCCGCGCGCACCGTCTCGCGCTCGGCCTCGCGGGAGGCCAGGGCGGCGAGGTGGCCCTCCTCGCGCCCCTTCAGGCGCTCGAACTCCTCCTCGGCGGGGCGGAGCTCCCCCTCCAGGCGGAGGAGGTTCAGGGCCTCGATGCGCAGGTCGAGCCCCTTGATCTCAGCCTGGTATTCCTTGAAGAAGGCCGCCTTCCGCGCCTGGCGCCGCAGGGAGCGCAGGCGCCCCTCCTTCTCGCGGAGCACGTCCGCCACGCGCAGGAGGTTGGCCTGGGCGAGCTCGAGCTTGCGGAGGGCCTCGTTTCGGCGGCTCTTGTACTTCATGATGCCGGCCGCTTCCTCGATGAGGAGGCGGCGGTCCAGGGGACGGGCGTTAACCAGCCCCTCGATGCGGCCCTGCTCGACGATGGAGAAGGTGTCGAGGGAGACGCCGGTGTCGAGGAAAAGGTCGACGATGTCCTTCAGGCGGCAGGGATTGCGGTTGATGAGGTACTCGCTCTCGCCGGAGCGGTAGAGCCGGCGGGTGACGGCGACCTCCTCGTAGTCCTTGTAGAGGGGGGAGGTCACCGTGCCCTTCAGGTCGGTGAGGGTGAGGGAGACCTCGGCCATGCCGAGCGGCTTGCGCTCGGCGCTGCCGTTGAAGACGAGGTCCTCCATCTTCTTGGCGCGGAGCGCCCGGGGGGCCTGCTCACCCAGCACCCAGCGGACGGCGTCGCACACGTTGCTCTTGCCGCAGCCGTTGGGGCCCACGATGGCGGTGATGCCGTCGCCCAGCTCGATGACGGTCCGCTCCACGAAGGACTTGAAACCCTGCATTTCCAGGCGTTTGAACCGCAATGCCATTCCCTCGGCGGGCGCGCAGATGCCGCGCGGATGGGCGGGGGCGGTAGGAACCCCTACGTTATCAGAGGGATGGGGGGATGTAAAGGGGAAAGCGCTTCAGTCCGAAGTTCCGGCGCCTTCGTGAAGGGCGCGCAGCGACTCCCGGGCGGCGGCCTGCTCGGCGGCTTTCTTGGTGGTTCCGGTGCCCCGGCCGAGGAGGCGGCCGTCGTGCCGCACCTCGACCTCGAAGACCTTGTGGTGCTCGGGGCCGTTCTCGTGGACGACGGCATAGAGGGGCAACCGGCGGCTCACCCGCTGGAGGGCCTCCTGGAGCTGGCTCTTGTAATCGAGCGAATCGTCGCCAGCCGCCTCGGAAGAGGAGTTCCAGAGCCACCCTTCCACCCAGCGCACGCAGACGGGGTAGCCGGCGTCCAGGTAGAGGGCGCCCACCAGCGCCTCGAAGGCGTCCGCCATGATGGAGGCCTTGGCGCGCCCGCCCGTCTTCTCCTCCCCCCTTCCCAGGCGCAGGTAGTCGGCGAGGCCCACCCGGTGCGCCGCGCGGGCAAGGGCCTGGCCGCTCACCCTCTCGGAGCGCCGACGCGTGAGGTCGCCCTCGTCCGCCCCGTCGAACTCGCGCCACAGGCGTTCGGTCACGATGAGCTGGAGGACGGCATCCCCGAGGAACTCGAGTCGCTGGTTGTCCGGCCCGGGAGGGCTGCTCTCCTGGGAGAAGGAACGATGGGTGAGCGCCTGGACGAGGAGGCGGCGGTCGGCGAAGCAGTGGCCGATCCGGGATTCGATCTCGGCGAGGGGGAGATCAAGAGCCGGAGGCTTCTCCCGGCGGCCTTT
Organism: Candidatus Tectomicrobia bacterium RIFCSPLOWO2_12_FULL_69_37; assembly: GCA_001790955.1. Taxonomy (GTDB): domain Bacteria; phylum UBA8248; class UBA8248; order UBA8248; family UBA8248; genus 2-12-FULL-69-37. The sequence continues at coordinate 14,508 of MGDP01000167.1, read as the reverse complement.
CGGCGGGGCGCCGCGGAGCCCTTCGCCGGAGGGCGGCCCTGGGGAAGAAGACAGGAAGACGGGAGGTTCCAGAGGCTTCTCCCTAGGCGGCGTTGGCCTCGTAGCGCCGGAAGAGCAGGGTGGCGTTCGTCCCCCCGAAGCCGAAGGAATTGGTGAGGGCGCAGCGGAGGCGGGTGTCCCTCGCCTTGTTGGGGACGTAGTCGAGGTCGCAATCCGGGTCGGGCTTCTCGTAGTTGATCGTGGGGGGAATGCGCTGGTGCTTGAGCGCCAGGACGGTGAAGACCGACTCCACCCCCCCGGCGGCGCCGAGGAGATGGCCTGTCATCGACTTCGTGGAGCTGACGGCGAGCTTATAGGCCTGCTCGCCGAAGACGCGCTTGATGGCATGCGTCTCCAGCTTGTCGTTCAGCTCGGTCGAGGTTCCGTGGGCGTTGATGTAGCCGACTTCGTCGATGGAGACGCCCGCGTCCTGCATGGCCATCTCCATGCAGCGGGCCGCTCCGTCGCCGTCCGGATCGGGAGATGTGATGTGGTAGGCGTCGGCGGTGAGGCCGTAACCCGTCAGCTCGGCGTAGATGGTGGCGTTGCGCGCCTTGGCGTGCTCCAGTCTCTCGATGATGAGGACGCCGCTGCCCTCGCCCATCACGAAGCCGTCGCGCTCGGCGTCGAATGGGCGACTCGCCCGCTCGGGATCCCCGTTGCGGGTGCTCAGGGCCCGCATGGCGCAGAAGCCTGCCATGGCGAGCTCGGTGAGGCAGGACTCGGTCCCCCCGGTCACCATGACGTCGGCGATGCCGCGCTGGATGCATTTCATGGCGTCCCCGATGGCGTGGTTTCCAGAGGCGCAGGCGGTAACGGTGCAGCTGTTGGGCCCCTTCAGGTTCCAGCGCATGGAGACGTTCCCGGCAGCCAGGTTGGCCAGCAGCATGGGAATGAAGAAGGGGCTCAGCCGGCGGGGGCCCTTCTCTTGCACCGCCACCATGTGGGTCTCGATGGCGGGCAGGCCGCCCAGGCCCACCCCGATGATGGCGCCGTAGCGGGGGGCTTCATCCTTGCCGGGGGCCCGGAGACCGGCATCCTCGAAAGCCATCTGCGTAGCCCCGAGGACGTACTGGATAAAACGATCCATCTTTTTGATCTCTTTCTTGTCGATGTAGTCCTCGGGGTTGAAGCCCTTCACTTCGGCGCCGATGTGGGTGGGAAGGCGCTCAGGGTTGAAGCGGGTGACGGGCCCGATGCCCGACTTGCCGGCCATCAGGGCGTTCCAGGTGTCGGTGACACCGACTCCCAGGGGAGTGACCAAGCCCAGGCCGGTCACCACGACGCGGATCTCATTGCGCGGAAGCGTTTGCACTCTTCGCCTTCTCCCCGGCAGGGGGCGGCAAGGCCCCCCGCTCAGGCTAGTGGGCCCCAGCCGGCTTGCGGCTGGTGATGTAGTTGATGGCGTCCTGCACGGTAGAAATCTTCTCGGCGTCCTCGTCCGGGATCTCGAGGCCGAACTTCTCCTCGAAGGCCATGACGAGCTCTACGGTGTCGAGCGAGTCGGCTCCGAGGTCATTGATGAAGGATGCTTCGGGGACCACCTTCTCGGCCTCGACGCTCAACTGCTCCGCCACGATTTCCTTCACTTGCGCGGCGATGTTCTCCGTGCTTTCCGTCACGATTAACCCTCCCGTCTTTGACCGTGCCGCCTGAGCCCGCTCCGCACGAAGGGCAACAACCGGAACCCGGTGGCATACGGGGTATTCCCCGCCGCCAGCTCCCGCGCGGCTCCGGGCCCATCCCGGAAAAGCGACAGGGCTCTCTCAAAGAGCGATTTGTATATTATACTAGCCTACCTCTTCAAGCGAGTTGGCCGAGGCCCAACACTGTTTTTTCCAGGCTTTCGCCGTCCTCGACGTTCCAGGCTGGAACCTCCCGCAAGATGCGCCGGCTCAGGCCCGAGAGCACCTTGCCGGGGCCCACCTCGACCACGGCATCCGGCTTGGCCTCTCCGGCAGACCGCATCGCGTCCTCCCACCGGACGGAGGAGCGGATCTGCCGCCTGAGCAAATCCTTGGCTTCTGCGGCGTCCCGGACGGGCTTCCCCGTCACGTTCGCATAGACCGGAACAGAGAGAGGCCGGAACTCGACCCCGTCCAGCACTTCGCTCATCTGGTCGGCCGCCTCGGTGAGCAGCGAGCAATGAAAGGGAGCTCCCACCGGGAGCATCACCACCTTGCGCGTCCCGCGCACCTCGGCCAGAGCGGCGGCGGCCTCGACCGCCTTCTTCTCGCCCGAGAGGACATATTGGCCCGCGCCATTGTAGTTGGCGACCTCCACCACGCCGTCCACTTCGCGGCAGACCGCCTCCGCTACCTCCCGCTCGGCCCCGAGCAGGGCGGCCATGGCGCCCCCGCCGCTAGGGACCGCTTCGTGCATGAACCGGCCCCTCGCCTGCACCAGCCGCAAGGCGGCTTCGAAATCCGCCGCGCCGGCGGCGACGAGGGCGGAGTACTCGCCCAGGCTGTGCCCGAGGGCCATGGCGGGCCGCACACCCCTCTCCTCCAACAGCCGGAACGCGATGTAGCTGTGGACGAGGACGGCGGGCTGGGTGTGGCAGGTCTGGGTGAGCTTCTCCATCGGCCCCTCGAAGCTCAGCCGGGCGACATCCCACCCCAGGATCTCGGAGGCGCGGCCGTACATCTCCCGCGCCAAGAGGAAGCGCTCGCAGAAATTCTTGCCCATCCCCACGTACTGGGAGCCCTGGCCCGGGAACAGGAACGCTATCTGAAGCTGCCTTCCCGACTTCGTCTCATTCATAGCAGCAATCTTCCGCACGCAGGCTCAAAGCTGCGCGGGCCCGCTCTCCGGAAGGGTTCGAGAGAAGATCGTCGGGCGGTAATTGGAGCCTTCGAGGGGCCGCTTTGCCTACCATTCGATCAGGGATGCCCCCCAGGTGAGCCCCCCGCCGAACGCGGCCATCAGCACGTGGTCGCCGCGGCGAATCCTCCCTTCCCGCACCCATTCATCCAGGGCGACGGGAATGGTGGCGGAGGACATATTACCATATTTATCGACCGTCACGATGATGCGGTCCATAGACAGGCGGAGGCGCTTCGCCACCGCCTCGATGATGCGCAGATTCGCCTGGTGGGGGATGAAAACATCCACGTCTGAAAGCTTCATTCCGTTGCGATCGAGGGTCTCCACGCATACGTCGGTGAAGCAGCGCACGGCAGTCTTGAAGGTTCCCTGGCCCTTCATCTTGAGAGTGTGGTCGTGGTTCTGGACGGCCTGGGGGGTGATGGGCGAGAGGCGCGAGCCGCTGCCCGCGATGTAGATGAGCTCGGCCTCGCGGCCGTCGCTGCGGACGAGGGAGTCGATGACGCCCTTGCGCCCGTCCCGGGCGGCGCCCAGGACGACGGCGCCGGCGCCGTCCCCCCAGAGGATGCAGGTGCCTCGGTCGGACCAATCGATCACCCGGGTCATGACGTCCACCGAGACGAGCAGGACGTTTCGCATGAGGCCAGAGCGCACATAGGCGTCGGCGGCCTGAAGCCCGTAAATGAAGCCCGAGCAAGCGGCGTTCAGGTCGAAGGCGGCGGCCTTGTTCGCGCCGATCCCGGCCTGGAGCCAGCAAGCGGCGGCCGGGCACATGGTGTCCGGCGTCAGGGTAGTGAAAATGATGAGGTCGATGTCGTTGGGGTCCATCCCGGCCGCTTCGAGGGCGTTCCTGGCGGCCGGCACGCCCAAGTCCGAGGCCGCCAGCTCCGGCCCGGCGACACGGCGCTCGCGGATGCCGGTGCGTTCCCGGATCCACTGGTCGCTTGTGTCGACCATCTTTTCCAGATCGGCATTGGTCAATACTTTTTCCGGGACATAGGAGCCCGTCCCGAGGATGGCTGAGCGCGTCATGGGCCCTTTCCAGTATGGGCGAGAGTGCAGAAGCAGGACCGGGCGTCCTAGGAGTCCTCCTTGCCCGGCGATTCCTGCGAGGAGCCGTGGAAAAGCCCCGTCCGGATCTGGTTCCACAGCCGCCAGCCAACTTCGCCGCTGCGCTGGATAGATACGTGCTTGTCGAGTTCCGCCTGGATCCGGGTGTTGAGGTCCTTTTTCACGATATCCGCGGTGGTGCGAATGGCGTTCTTCACTGCCTTCGGATTGCTGCGCCCGTGGCCGATGGTGCACAGGCCGTCCACGCCCAGCAACGGAGCCGCACCGTACTCGGAATAGTCCGTCCGCCTCCGCATGGACTTGATGCCGTTCTGGAGGAACATGTAGCCGATCTTGCTGCGGAAGGAGTGCTGGACCTCGTCCCGCAGCAGCGAGGTAAACATCTCGCTCAGGCTCTCACTCACCTTGAGAGCCACGTTCCCGGAAAACCCGTCGCACACGATGACGTCGGGGATGCCTTGGAAGATGGTGTTCCCCTCGACGTTGCCCACGAAGTTCAGACCGCTGCGGTTGAAGAGATGGTGAGCCTCCTTGAGGGATTCCGTCCCCTTGGTGTCCTCGCCCCCGACGTTTAGCAGCCCGACCGTGGGCCGGTCCTTGCCCAGCACTGCCTCGGTGTAGACCGACCCCATGATCCCGTACTGGAACAGCTGCTGAGGTTTGGGGTTGAGGTTGGCCCCCACGTCCAGCATGACGGAGAAGCCCTTCAGGGTGGGGATGAGAGCAGCGATGGCCGGGCGAATCACCCCCTTCAGGCGCTGGAGCTCATACAAGGCCGAGGCGAAGGCCGAACCCGTGTCGCCCGCCGAGAACACGGCCGCCGCCTCGCCGCTCTTGACCAGCCGGATGGCTACGCGGATGGAGGAGTCGGGCTTGTTCTTCAGGGCGCGGGAAGGCGTCTCCCCCATGTCGATGGCCTGGGCCGCCTCCCGGACTTCGAGGGGGAGGCTGCGCGCGTCGAGCCTCGAAAGCTCGGCCTCGATGCGGGCGGGGGCTCCGACCAGGATGGACTCAACCCCGAACTCCCGCCACGCGAGCACCGCCCCTTCCACGACGGCGGCGGGGGCGTAATCGCCTCCCATGGCGTCAACTGCGATCTTCATCCCGTCTCTCGGCTATGGCTCCGTGACTTCCAGCACCTTGCGGCCTTTGTAGTGACCGCACTTCGTGCACACCCGGTGCGGGAGGACAGCAGAGCCACAATTGGAGCACACCGCCAGCGGGGGGGTCGCCGCCTTATAGTGCGTTCTCCGCTTTCGTCCCCGCGTCTGTGAATGACGGCGCTTGGGCAAACCCATGGAAACACACCTCCTCGTCGTTCGCGTGAAGGGAATCGAAACCGGAACCGGGGATCCCCGGATCTATTTCCGCCACTCCCGTAGAACCGACCAGCGCGGATCGGCCGCTTGCTCATCCCCGATGTGCTCGCCCGCCTCCAGGCGGCGGCACATCTCGGGGTTCTCCCCCAAGCATTTTCCCGGGCACTTAGGCTGGAGAGGGATAGCCAGACCCAGCTGATCGCGTAGAGGGGGGGCAAGATCAAGGGTCTCATTCTCGAGGTAGGCCACCTCGAGATCGCCCTCCTCCAGCTCGACCTCATCCTCCCCGTCCGCCCCCGCCACATCCGGCCGGGGCACAAAATAGGCAACGACCGGCTCATCCACCGGAAAATCGAATTCCGCCAATCCCAGGCTGCACTGCATTCCGAACATCCCGAGGGCCCGGCCCCGGAAGACCGCCTCGGAGGGCCCCGTGCGCTCGATCCTGCCGATCAGCCTCACCCCCCGGAGAGGCGGCCAGGAACCTTCTTCCAGCGCCAAGTCCCCGGTTTCCACTTCGATGTCGATGTCGAGGCCTTCGTCAAGGATTCGGGAGAGGGGAATCCGGAGGCCTCCCTCCATGGCGCTCCCTCCCGGGCTTGGCTTGTCTTCCCCCCCCGGGGCCGGAGGAACCCACGGGGGGAAACCAAGACCGCCCAAATATAAGGGGGGTCCCCCGATCTGTCAAATGCCGTATTCCCCGGCACGGGATGCGAACATCCGGATAACTACATTTAAATCAAAATGTTAGGTTCGCCCCAGCAATAGCTCCCGCAGGCGCCCCTCCCGCACCCCTCCGGTGGACACCCGAAAGGCCTCCCGGCCCGCCCATCGGAGTACCTCTCGGGCCACGATCAGGCCCGCCAGGGCTACATCTTCTCTTCCTGTCTCGAACCCTGGTAGAACCCGGCGGGCGGCGAAATCCAAGCCAGCGAACCGGGGAATCCAGCCCTCGACCTCAGCCAGACCCAACCTTCGCCCATTGATCCTCCCGGTCGTGCCCGCCCCGATGAATCCGGCCAGGGCTACCACCCCCCCGCAACCGATCAGGGGGAGGGTCTCCCCCGCTGGCGGCGCGGCCGAGACCCCGCTGAGCATCTCCCGCACCGCCTGAGCGCAGGCCTCTACCTGCTTCGAGGGAGTGGGGATGGCCCGAAGGTGCCGCTCGGTCAGATAGACCACCCCCGCCCCGATGCTGGCGGACTCCAGGGGTCTCCCCCCTTCCGCGACGCTGACTTCCAGGCTGCCCCCTCCAATGTCGAAGACGACAGCCTTTGGCGGGGGGGGTGACAGGCTGGTCCACACCCCCGCCAGGGCAAGACGGGCTTCCTCATCGGCCGGGATCACCCGCAGGAGGATGCCCGCCTCCCGGGCCCGGGCGAGGAATTCCCCCCGGTTCGCCGCCTCGCGCAGGGCGCTTGTCGCCACGGCGTCAAAGACGTCCACCTCATGCTCTTCGATGAGGGCCGCGAAGCGGCGCAGGGTGGCGAGCCCCCGCTCCATCGCCTCCCGGGAGAGGACGCCCGTTTGCGCCACTCCCTGGCCCAAGCGGATGAGCTCCCGCCAGCGGCCCTGGGGAACGAGCTCCCCCGAGGGGCCCAGCGAGGCCATCGCCAGGCGCGCCGCGTTCGTGCCCAGGTCCACCACAGCGGCCAGGGGCCGCCCGGGAGTGAAGGGAGCAGGATTCATGCCAGGAGGATACAGGGCCGCCGGGAGGAAGCCCAGACTCTAGGTGCTCCGGTAGCGGCCCTTCAGCTCGCTGTAGTGGAGAGCCGTCATGCGGAAGCGCTCGCGCTCATCCTCGCGGAGGTCGCGCACGTACTTGGCCGGGGTGCCCATCCAAAGGGTGCCGGGGGCGATGATTTTCCCCTCCGGGACGACGGCCCCCGCCCCTACCACCGCCCCCGCCCCCACCTTTACGTTGTTGAGGACGATGGCACCCATGGCGATGAGGGCCCCGTCCCCCACCTCGCAGCCGTGGACGATGGCCAGGTGGCCCACCGAGACGCCGTCGCCCAGGATGCAGGGGTACTTGCCCCCTTCCACGTGGAGGATGGAGCCGTCCTGGATGTTCACGTGCCTGCCCACCCGGATGTGCATCACGTCGCCCCGCAGGACGCACCCGTACCAGACGCTGGACTCCTCCCCCACCTCGACGTCCCCGATCAGCACTGCCGTCTCGGCGATCCAGGCCGTGGGGTGCACCTTGGGGAGGATGTCTTGGTAGGGGATCTGCATCAGGGCCGTCTCCCTCAGAACAGGGGCTGCTCTTTGGCCGCCGCCGAGGCCACCGCGTCTGCCGACTCCAGCCCGGGCGCCTGCGCCCATTCCGCTTCCCGCTGCTGGACGGCCCGCCGGAACTCGGCCCGCTGCGGCGCCGGGAGGGGCCAGCCCGAGGGAAGCGCGGCCGTGAGCGGATCGATCGGCGCCCCCCGGTGGGTGATCCGGTAATCCAAATGAGGGCCCGTGGCAAGACCCGTCGCCCCCACGTAGCCGATCACTTCGCCCTGACGCACCTTGCGCCCGGCCCGGATTCCCCCGCCGAAGCGGGAAAGATGGAAATAGGAGGTCTCGTACCAGCCCGGATGGAGGATGCGCACCATGTTCCCCGCCTCGCCGCGGGAGCCCGCCCACGCCACCACCCCCTCCGCCACGGCCTGCACTGGGGTGCCCATCGGGGCCGCGTAGTCCACTCCGTAGTGGGGCCGCGTGCGCATCAGGATGGGATGGAAGCGGGCGTGGGAAAACCGGGAGGTGATGCGGGTGTAGCGGAGCGGGGAGCGCAGGAAGGCCCGGCGGAGAGTCTCCCCCTCCCCGCTGTAGTAGTCGCCGGTGGGCTCGAAGAGGAAGGCCGCGCGCTCCTTGCCTCGCACCGTCAGCTTCGCGGCGAGGATCCGGCCGAATCCACCGGCTTTCCCCTCCAGCGAGCGCCGCTCGATGAGGGCGTCGATCTGATCCCCCTCTTGGAGTTCCTTGTGGAAGTCGACCACGAAGCCGAAGATGTCCGCCACCGACATCGCCACCGATGGGGACCCTCCCGCCTTGGCGATCGTCTCGAAGAGGCTGCCCTGAATCTTCCCTCTCAGGCGGACCACCTGGAGGTCGTAGGGAATGCGCTCCGTCTGGACCCGGAGGCCTCCCTTGCGGGTCCGGTAGATACGGAGGCGGCGCTCCTCGTCCAACTGGAGGACGAGGCGGCGGAGCCCGTCCTTCCCCAGCGCCACCTCATAGCGCCGGCCCTCCCCGACGCGGGAGAGGGGATGATCCGGCGGGGCTGCCGAAACCAGCTCATGAACCTGCGCCGAAGTCAGGCCGTTGCCCGTCAGGAGGGACTCCACGGTGTCTTGCGCGGCGAAGGCCCCGGTCTGAACAGAGACGGAAGGATCGTCCGCCAGGGCGTCGTCCGGCAGGTGCTGTCCGCTGGGGAGGCCGCTGAATCGGGGGGGAGGTGCCTCATCGGCTTCCGCAAGCTCCCGGACGCCCTTGTCTCCCTCTCCCCGGAAGAAGGCCCGGAGTGTCTGGAGGGAACCATCCACCGCTTGGCAACCTCCGAGCAGGAAAGACACAGAAACCAAGATGAATACGCCGGAAAACAGGAGAAACCGAAGGGAGGGGGACAATCTCTCTACCGCCGGCGGCACGGGGCCGCCGAGTTGAATACCCATCAGCCGGGCTCTCCTCGTGCACCGGGCGGTGGCGCAGCAGAGGGGACTATTTTCTAATGTTTTACATAAGCCATATCTCACTAAATAGCCATTATATCTAGAGTTATCGTCTTGGCAACAAAAAAAGAACACCCTCTCTCATTCCCCAAGGGATAGGGGAGAGGGCAAATTCGAGCGCCTATATCTTGCGCTCCAGTGGACCCGCAGCTCTGGGGAGCAGGCTACCCCAGGCTCAAGAGGGCCCGGCGGACGAGGTCCATGGCGAAGACGGGCACCCGGGACTGCACGAAGCGCTCGTCGCCCCCGAAGTTACCCTGGTGGCGGAGGATCCGGCTCCCCGTAGAGAGGGCGATATGGGTGTCGCCCACCACGATGGCCGCCCGGCTCTTCTCCGGCTCGATGTTTTCCGGCGGATTGGGCCCGAAGACCGCCAGCCCGAGATCCGCCCCGCTCTCCTCCCGGACCCGGACGGCCAGGGCCTCGGCGAAGTCCTCCCCGGCGGGCTCCTTGTCGAGCGGCAGGCGGAACATGCGCGCGAGCTCGCCCACGTGGAGGACCACCACTCCGCGCTTCAAGAACTTCACCCGCTCGGGCCAGGCGGAGAGCCGCTGGAGGATGGCCCCGCCCGTGTTCGTCTCGACCAGCGCCAGGGTGCGGCCCTTCTCGGCGAGGAGCTTCGCCACGGCCGCCTCGAGGGTGACTTCCCCCACCCCGTAGATCGCCGCGCCCAGCCGCTCGCGCACCTCGGCCTCCAGGCCGTCGATCATCTTCTCGGCCTCCTCGACGCTCGCCGCCCGCGCCGTGATGCGCACGTCCACCTGGCCGGGATGGGCCAGGACGCCGATGCTGGGGTTGATCGACTCGCGGAACAGGTCGCTGATCATCTCGTCCACCCGGCTCTCCCCCAGGCCGCAGCTCTTGAGCACCCGGGTGCGGATGACGTCGGTGAGCGGGAACTTCTCGCGCAGGATGGGGATGGCCCGCTCGCCGATGATGTAGCGCATCTCGGTCGGGACGCCCGGGCTCACCAGGATGATCCCCTTCGCGTCCTGGCAGTAGAAGCAGGGGGCCGTCCCGCGCGGGTTCTCGATGACGGCCGCTCCCTTGGGCACGAAGGCCTGCTTGCGGTTGTTCTCCGACATCTTGAAGCCGCGCCGCTTGAAGTAGGCGTCGATGTAGTCGTAGAGGTCCTGGCGGAACTCCAGCTCCACGCCCATCGCCTTGGCCACGGCTTCGCGGGTGAGGTCGTCCACCGTGGGCCCGAGGCCGCCCGTGGTGATGACCACCTGGCTGCGGGCGTGGGCGGTGGCGATAACCATGGCGATGCGGTCGAGGTTGTCCCCCACGGTGTGCTTGAAATACATGTTCACGCCGATGGCCTTGAGCTGCTGGGCGATGAAGGCGCTGTTGGTGTCGATCAGGTCACCGAGAAGCATCTCGGTGCCGATGGCGACGATCTCGCCTCGGATGGGTTCTGCCATCGCGGCCTGTCTCCTGTCCGGGAAAGGGGGGATCCGCTGGACCGGCGGAGAATCTTAGAGAAGAGCCAGCTCCCCCGCAAGGGTGGGGGGGAACGGCTAAGCGGACGGGCCAGGAAACCCGGCCAAGCACAGCCAGCGGCCGAAGAGGCGCTCCGCCCGCGCGTTCATCTCTTCCATGAACCTGGGCGCGCCGGCGAGGACCCCGGCGGCCTCGGCGTCCGACCGCGGGGAGGCGAGGTCGCCCGCGAACACTCCCACCCACCGCCGCACGTCCTCCATCTCCACCTCGAGGTGGAACTGGAAGGCGTACCCGCGCCGCCCGAACCGGAAGGCCTGCTGGCGGTAGTGCTCCGAGGAGGCGAGGCGCGACGCCCCCTCCGGCAGATCGAAAGTGTCCCCGTGCCACTGGAACACCGTGAAGGCGCCGCCCTCCCCGGCCAAGAGGGGATCCCGCTCCCCCTCCGCCGTGAGCTGGACCGGGAAGCAGCCGATCTCCTTCTTCCCTTCCCCGGGGTACACCCGGGCCCCGAGCGCTCCGGCCATGAGCTGGCCGCCGAGACAGAGGCCGTACACGGGAAAATCGCGCCGCAGGGCCTCTCCGATGAGCTTTATCTCAGGCTTCAGCCAGGGGTGCCTACCCGCCTCGTACACCCCCATCGGCCCGCCCAGGACCACGAGCCCCCTTCCCTCCCTCCACAGTTCATCGGGGGAGGGCAGCGGCGCCCCCCGGTGGAGGGGGAAGTAGCGGACGGGTATCCGGCGCTGCATGAGGATCTTCCCCAGCAGCGCGAGATGCTCCGCGTCGGTGTGCTGGAAGACGAAAATGGCCAAGGCACGGCGCCTACGCGAGGCCGAGGAGCCGGAGGGTTTCCTCGAGCCTCCGGATCTCGAAGTCGGGCGGGCGGGCGCCCTCCGGGACCGGGGCGCCCTTGCGGTTGAGCCAGGCGCAGGGCATCCCCACCCCGTGGGGTCCGGCCACGTCCGCCTCGAAGGTATCCCCCACGAAGAGCACCTCCCCGGGGGCCGCGCCGAGGCGCTCGGCCGCCCGGAGGAAGAGCCGGGGGGAGGGCTTGCGGTAGCCCTCCTCCTCCGAGACCAGGACCGCGTCCACATAGGGCGCGATGCCCCGCCGCTCGAGCAGCCGGTGGGCCGCCGGGGTATGGTCGAAGTTCGTGACGACGCCGATCTTCAGCCCGGCCTCCCGGATGCGCTTGAGCATCCGGAAGCGCCCTTGATCGAAGCTGGCCGACTCGATCAGCGCCTCCATGTGGGTATCGCGCGCGAGCTCCCCGGCCTCCGCCTTCTCGGCGGGGGGGACGGAGACCAGGCGCTCCATCAGCCGCCGGAAGCGCTCGGAGGAGGGAACTTCCCGGTGGTCGGGGCTGCGGTCCCGCTCCTCCCAGACCAGGCGCGAGGTGTCGAGCCAGAGGAGGTGGAAGGCGGGGTAGTGAGGCAGCGCGTAGCCCGCCTCGTAGAGGGCGTCATAGGCGGCGCGGGAGGTGGTGCGTTCCGTCCGCCCGTCGATGGTCACCTCGGGCATGCGGGCGGGGTCGAAGTCCACCAGGGTGTCGAACAGATCGAAGGCGACCGCGCGGAAGCGACCCACCGCGGACGCGGGCCCGGTCAACGCGCGGCTCCGGGGGCGGCCTTCCTAGCTGTCAAAGGCGGCCTCCAGGTTCATCTTGCGGTAGGCGCTGGCGTAGAAAAGGAGCGGGGCGCGCACCTCCTCGGGCAGGAGCACGCGCGTGACCTTGCCCAGGAAGATGCTGTGGTCCCCGCCCGCGAACTCCTCGTGGAGGTCGCACTCCAGGGCGCCGACGTGGCCTTTGAGGATGGGGGAGCCGTTCTCACCCGCCTCGTGGGGGATGCCGGTGAACTGGTCGGCGACGTCCCGCCCCTTGCCCGCGAACCAGTCCGAGAGCCTCCTCTGCTCCTCGGCCAGGAAGTTGATGGCGAAGCGCCTGGTGCGGCGGATGAGCTCCAGGCTGTTCGCCTTGTGGTCCACGCACACGAGCACGAGGGGGGGATCGAGCGAGACCGAGGAGAAGGCGTTGGCCGTCATGCCCCGGCTGGCGGGCTCGGCCTTGACCGTCACCACCGTGACCCCGGTGGCGAAGCGGCCGAGCGCGCCGCGGAAAACCTTCGGATCGATGGCCATCAGTCGGTCCCCTCGGGTGACGGGCGGCTCCTCCGGCGGCGGGCGGCGCTCACGAGTAGCGCTCCTCCGTGAAGGGGTCCGCGTTGTTGTGGTAGCCGTTCACCTCCCAGAAGCCCGGCTTGTCCACCGCGGAGAACTCGATCCCCCGCACCCACTTGGCGCTCTTCCAGAAGTAGCGCTTGGGGACGATGAGGCGCAGCGGCCAGCCGTGCTCGGGCGTGATGTCCTTGCCGTCGTGCTTCCAGGCCCAGAGGACGTCGTCGTCCATGCAGGCCTCGAGCGGGAGGTTGGTGGTGTAGCCCTGCTCGCAGTGGAGGACGGCGAAGCGGGCAGCGGGCTTGAGGCGCACCCGCTTCATGAGCTCCTTGAAGGAGACGCCGTGGAAGGCGTTGTCCATCCGGCTCCAGTGGGTGACGCAGTGGATGTCGCACTTCACTTCGGCCGCCGGGAGCGCCGTGAACTCCTCGTAGGTGAAGCGCAGCTCCTCCTCTACCTCCCCGAAGACCCGGAAGTCCCACTTCGCCAGGTCCACCTTGGGGACCGATCCGTGGTGGAGGACGGGCCACTTCTCCGTCACCGTCTGGCCCGGCGGGATGCGCTTGCCGTAGCGCTCCTGGAATGCCTTCTTGCGGGAAAACACGGCCATCATCCTCTCCTTCAATCACCCGCTACCGCCCGGGCTCCAAGAGGACCTTCAGCCCCCCGCCCTGCTCCATCAGGCGGAAGCCCTTCTCCCACTCTCCGAGGGGGAGAATATCGGAGACCAGCGCCTCCATGTCCACCCGCTTCTCCTCCATGAGGCGGATGGCCGTCCGCCAGGCCGTGTCCTTCTGGCCGAAGGTGCCCGTGATGCGCACCTCCTTCCAGGTCACCCGGCTCATGTCCACCTCGACCGGCCGGCCCGGGATGCCCACCTGGAGGACCTGCCCCCCCTTGCGGACGGATTCGAGGCAGGTCTTGAAGGCGGACGCCGCCCCCGCCGCCTCGACCGCCATGTCCACCCCCCAGCCGCCGGTGAGATCGGAAACCGCGTCCTTGAGATCATTCCCCTCGACCGCCACGGCGCGCTCGGCCCCAAGCCTCTCGGCCAGGGCCAGGCGGTGGGTGTCTTTCTTCGTGCCCGCGACGATCACCCGGGCGCCGAAGGCGCGGGCCACCTGGAAGCAGGAGAGCCCGATCGCCCCCGGCCCGCAGACGAGGACGGTGTCCCCCTCCTGGAGGGAGCACTGCTCCGTCACCCCGTGCACGCACACCGCCAGGGGCTCCGAGAGGGCCGCCGCCGTGAAGCCCACCGCCCCGGGGAGCTTGTGGATGGAGGCCGCCCGCGTCACCACGAAATCGGTGAAGGCGCCGTGGCTCACCACCCCCGCGATCTCGCGCCGCTCGCAGCGGTTGTAGTGGCCCGAGCGGCAGTGGGGGCACTCCCCGCAGGTCGCCTTGGTGGGCTCGGCCGTCACCCGCTCGCCCACCGCGACGCCCTGCACGCCCTCCCCCACCTCGGCCACCACCCCCGCGAACTCGTGGCCCAGCGCGACCGGCGGGACGTAGTGGAAGAACTCCCCCGAGGCGATGTGGACGTCCGTGCCGCAGATGCCCGCCCGGACCACCTTCACCTTGACCTGGCCGGGACCCGTTCGGGGCTCCTCGATGTCGAGGATGGCCATGTGGCCGGGCCCCCGGGCGGTCTTCACGAGGGCTTTCATGCGGCTCCCCCCACCGGAGTGCGCGCCTCCGGTTAAGCGTTCAGCACGGCGATGGCGCGGATGGGCGAGCCCGAGCCGTCCCGGATCTTGAGCGGCAGCCCGATGTAGAGGAACTCCTTGCCCACCACCTCCTCGATGTTGCACAGGTTCTCGGTATTGGTGCGGCCGAGGTCCCGGCAGACGAGGTGGCAGGGGTACTCGGGGCTGTGCGCCATGTCCATGCTCGGGGCGTCGGTGGCCACGTTG
>MGDP01000166.1 GCA_001790955.1 Candidatus Tectomicrobia bacterium RIFCSPLOWO2_12_FULL_69_37 | reverse complement strand
CTTGCGCTCGGCCAGGGCGGGCTTGGAGAAGTCCCGCGTGTCGAAGCGGAAGACCGTGCCCCCCTCCTCCGCGACGTACACCTGGTCCGCGCGGTCGGTGAGCAGCGCGCCCGCCACCTTGAGCCCCTTGGGCATCCCCTCCAGCGTGGCCGTGTTCACGGCCGTGGCGGCCTTGCGGGTAAGCATGTTGATGCGGGTCTCGGCCAGGCTCAGGCGAACGCTCCCCCGGGCGTCCACCGTGACGAAGCCCCGGGTGGGCCGCTCGACCGTTCCGCCCACCCGGTAGTCCATCGAGACGATGGCGGTGCCCGCCTCGGCGATCTGCTGGGGGGGATCGAGGGCGAGATCGAGGGAGACCTTGCGCACCTGGTTGCCCGGGATCCGGCTGAACACGGCCGAGCCGTCCGTCCGGTCCGCGCGGTTCAAAGGCCTGAGGCCCTGCGGCGCGGAGCCGCCCGCGAGGACCTCCGCCTTGAAGGTGATCCGGCCGAAGCGGACGGTGCCGTCCTCGAAGCCGAAGGCGACGTTCCCCCCCTTGAAGGTCCGGGCGTAGGCCGTGGCCCTCTTGCCGCCGAAGTCGAAGGAGGGAGCGGCCAGGGCGGCCCCGGTCAAGGCGTGGAAGGCCGAGACCGAGCCCGAGGGGGACACCGTGATCGCCAGGGCCTGGTACTCGTCCACCTCCACCATGAGCACCGGCCCGGGGGCGCCGCCCGCCGCGTAGTCCGCCTGCCCGGTGAGCCTCCCTCCTTGGAAGAGCGGGAGGACGACGATCAGGAGGAAGACCATGATGCCGAAGACGGCGAAGATGACGAACAGGCCGCCCGCCGGCACGAGGATATCGGCCGCCTTGTCCGCGAGGTGGACGAACTTGCTGACCTCCTTGCTCCGCCGCGCCGGGGGAGAAGCCTGTGGCGCACCGGTGGTCTGCCCGGGATCGGGGCTCTGGGTCATCAGGTTCCGTCCTTCATAAGGGCCCCGCCCGCTTTCCGGGTGAATCCGGGAGAAGAGAAAAACTCCGGGAGCGGCGGAGGGCCCCACGCCCTCCGCCGCCCGTCGGGGAGTTTGCCTCTAATTCATCATGGCCAGGCCCAGCTTCTTCAGGTCTTCCAGGGCCAGGTCGTTCGTGACGGGGAAATAGCCGTCCTTGATGTTGATCTGCTGCCCCTCGCGCGAGTACACGAACCGGATGAACTCGGCCCGCAGGGGGTCCAGCCCCTGGTTCGGGTTCTTGTTCAAGTAGATGTAGAGGAAGCGCGAAATCGGGTAGTTGCCCGAGTAGGCGGCTTCGGCGATCGCGTCGTAGCAGGCCGCGCCCGGCTTGGCGGCCAGGGGCACGGAGCGCACGTCGGCCGTCTTGTAGCCGATGCCCGAGTAGCCGATGCCGAACTTGTCCGAGGCCACTCCCTGCACCACGGTAGAGGAGCCGGGCTGCTCCTTCACCGAGTCGCTGTAGTCGCCGTTGAAGAGGGCCACTTCCTTGAAGTAACCGTAGGTGCCCGAGGCCGAGTTGCGGCCGTAGAGGGAGATGGGCTTGCTGGCCCACTCGCCCGTCATCCCGAGCTGCCCCCAGGTGGCGATGGCTTGCTTCAGGCCGCCCCGCCGGGTCTTGGAGAAGACGGCGTCCACCTGCTGCATGGTCATGCACTTGATGGGGTTGTCCTTGTGGACGTAGACGGCCAGGGCGTCCACCGAGACGCGCATGGCGGCCGGCTTGTAGCCGTACTTCTTCTCGAACTTGTCGGCCTCGGCGGCCTTCATGGGGCGGGACATGGGGCCGAAGTGGGCCGTGCCCGAAACCATGGCCGGGGGCGCGGTCGAGGAGCCCTTCCCCTCGATCTCGATCTTGGCGTCGGGGTACTGGCTCTTGAAGCCCTCGGCCCACAGCGTCATCAGGTTGTTCAGGGTGTCCGAGCCGATGGACTTGAGGGTGCCCGACACCCCGCTCACCTTCTTGTAGGCCTTGAGGCCCGGGTCGAGCGTCAGCGCGGCCCAGGCCGGCTGGGCGGCCCACGCCAGGGCGGCCGCGAGCAGCGCCCCGGCCCATCCGATCTGCTTCATCCGCATGTCTTTTCTCCTCTTTGTTCGATTGGAATTGTAGCGGAGCCACCGGCGCGGATTGTTACAGTTCCGCGTCGAAATGGCGGACGGTCCGTTACATTTCCGGTTGCGGCCCGACTCCTGGCCGGTTCGAGAGAGCGCGCCGGCTGCTCTCGGGAGGGAATCTAGGGCCTTCGGGTTACGGAATGATGACGGCGCCGTGATCCTTGCGTCACGGGATGGAGCGGGCCTAGGCGCCGCGCGGGAGGGTGAAGCGGAAGGTGGAGCCCTTGCGGGGGGCGCTCTCGACCTCGACGCCCCCCCCCAGCCCCTGGACCAGGTGCTTGACGATGGCCAGGCCCAGGCCGGTGCCCCCGCGCTCGCGGGAGCGGGAGGAGTCCACCCGGTAGAAGCGCTCGAAGATGCGCGGCAGGTGCTCGGGCGGGATGCCCTCCCCCTCGTCGGTGACCGAGACGGCCACCTCTTCCCCGTCCCCCCGCGCGGTGACGCGCACGGGCGAGCCCTCGGGGCTGTAGCTCACGGCGTTCTGGAGGAGGTTGATCAGGATGCGCTCGAGGGCGGCCGGGTCGGCCCAGGCGCGGTCGGCCTCCCCGGGGACCTCCACCGAGACCTTCGCCCGCCGCTCCTTGATGAGGGGGTCGAGCACGCGCAGGGCCGCCTCGGCGGCGGCGCGCACCGAGACCTCACGCGGCTGGAGGCGCTCGCCCTTCGACTCGATCCGCCCCAGCTCCAGCAGGTCGTCCACCAGGCTCGTCAGCCGGCGGCAGTGGCGGGTGATGGTGGCGGCGAAGCGGCGCACCGCCTCCGGGTCCGCGGAGGCCGAGTCGTGCAGGGTCTCGGCCGCCCCCTGGATGGCGGTGAGGGGGGTGCGCAGCTCGTGGGAGACGTTGGCCGTGAAGTCCCGCCGCACCGCTTCGAGCCGCTTGAGCTCGGTCACGTCGTGGAAGACGAGGATGAGGCTCCCCGCCCGCCCCTCGCCGTGCCTGCCGGCCGAGAGGGCCAGCACCCGCTGGGGGGGACCCAGGATCTCGACCTCCCGGGCGAGGCGGGCATCCCGGCCCTCGATCGCCTGGCGCACCGCCTCCTGCACCCCGGGCGCGCGGAGGACCTCGAGCGGGACGCTCCCGCCGGGCAGGAGCTCCGGCAGCGAGGGGAAGAAGCCCCGCAGGGCCGGGTT
Source organism: Candidatus Tectomicrobia bacterium RIFCSPLOWO2_12_FULL_69_37 (assembly GCA_001790955.1). Taxonomy (GTDB): domain Bacteria; phylum UBA8248; class UBA8248; order UBA8248; family UBA8248; genus 2-12-FULL-69-37. Next base: position 2,953 of record MGDP01000166.1, on the reverse strand, counting down.
CACGAGGAGGATGCTCCCCTCCCCGTCCGTCACCATGACCCCCTCGGCCATCCCGCTCAGGATGCCCTCCAGCCGGTCGCGCTCCAGGCGCAGCTCGGCCAGGCGGGCCTCCACGTGGGCGGAGAGGGCGTCCAGCGCGCGGAAGAGGTCCCCCAGCTCGTCCCGCCGGGCCGAGCCGATGCGGCGCGCGAAGTCGCCCCCGATGATGGCCTCCACCGTCCGGAGGATCTCGCCAATGGCGCGGCGGGCCACCTCCCCGGCGCCCAGGCTGATCCCCAGGGCGAGGAGGAAGGCCAGCCCGCCCCCAGCGTAGAGGATGCCCCGCATGCGGGCGAGGGTGCCCTCCACCTCGCCCAGGTCCCGCGCCAGCCGCAGGACCCCCCCCGCGAACGGCCCCTCCCGGATGGGGAGGGCCAGGTAGAGCAGCGGGTGGCCCACCGTGGCGCTGCGCCGGGTGTCCTTGCCCATCCCGAGGCGCAGGGCCGCCACCACCTCCGGCCGGGCGGCGTGGTTCTCGGCGCGCTCGAGGTCCTGGGCCGCCAGGCCGGAGTCCCCCAGCAGGCGGCCGCCGGCCGCGATGATCGTCACCCGCATCCCGAGCGCGCGCCCGATCTCGTGCGCCAGGGCGTCCGCGTCCGCCGGCCCGCGCCGCGCGGCCTCCAGCAGGTGATGGAGGGCCAGCCGGGCGTCGCGCGCAAGGCCCTCCTCGGCGAGGGCCACGAGCTGGCGCGAGAGGCTGACGTGGAGGTAGAGCATTCCCGCCGCGAGGACGAGGGCGATGACCGCCCAGTGGACCAGCGTCAGCTTCCAGCGCAGGGACCCGCGCGGGCCGGGCATGGGGCGCTAGCCCTCGTCCCGGAAGCGGTAGCCCACGCCCCGGATGGTCTCGATGAGGCCGCCCGCCCCGCCCAGCTTCTCGCGGAGGCGGCGGACGTGGGTGTCCACGGTGCGGGGGGTGACGAAGCGCTCCTCCCCCCAGACGAGGTCGAGCAGGGCGTCCCGGGACTGCACCCGCCCGGGGCGCAGGGCCAGCTGGTGGAGGAGGCGGAACTCGGTGACGGTCAGGGGGAAGAGCCGGTCCCCCAGCCGGGCCTCGTGGCGGCCGGGGTCGATGACGAGGGGGCCGCGCCGCAGGAGCTGGCCCTCCTCGGCCGGGGGCGGGCCCTCGGCGCGCGCGAGCACGGCCCGCACCCGCAGCATCACCTCCCGGACGCTGAAGGGCTTGACCACGTAGTCGTCCGCCCCGAGCTCGAGGCCCACCACCCGGTCCACCTCGGCCCCCTTGGCCGTGAGCATGAGGACGGGGGTGCGGCCCAGGGCCGGGTCGCGGCGCACCCGGCGGCACACCTCGAGCCCCGAGAGGTCCGGGAGCATCAGGTCGAGGAGGATGAGGTCGGGCCGCGCGCCGCGGAGGAGGGAGACGGCCTCCTCCCCCCGCCCGGCCTCGACGACCTCGTAGCCCTCGGCCTTGAGGTTGTAGGCGAGCAGCTCCCGGATGTCGGCTTCGTCCTCGACGACGAGGATGGTCTTGGCCACGGGCTCCCCCACGAACAGGCGGGGCCATGATAGTCGCCCCGGCGGGGGAGGCCAAGGCAGGGGATCCAGACCGTGAATGCATCTGTAGGGGCGTATTGCAATACGCCCCTACAACGGCTATCAGGGCACGCCGAAAGTCTTGCTAGGGCAGGAGGATCACCTTGATGGACTCGCCCGCCTCCGCCACCAGGCGGAAGCCCTCCTGGGCCGCCTCCAGGGGAAGGCGGTGGGTGACCATGCCGCCCACGTCCACCCGCCGCGCCCGGATGAGCTCGATGGCCTGCGCCAGGTCGAGCGGGGCCGCCCCGTAGGTCGAGACGAGGGCGACCTGCTGGCCCCAGAGCTCGTGCAGGGGCACCCGGTAGTCCTGCCCCGGGGCGGGCGGGGCGAAGAGGAGCACCGCCCCCGCCTCCTCCGCGCACCGGAGCGAGGCCTCCACCGCGGCGGGCGCCCCCGCGCAGAGGATGACCCGGTCGGCCAGCCTCCCCTCGTTCGCCGCGCGCAGGGCGCCGGGCAGCCCCTCGCCGCCCGGCAGCACCGTGGCCCCGAGGCGGCGGGCGGCCTCCATCCGGTAGGGGTGGATGTCCGTGGCGAAGATCTTCCCCGCCCCGAGGGCGGCCGCGAGCTGGAGGTGGAGGAGGCCCGCGATCCCGCTCCCGATGACGAGGACGCTCATCCCCGGCTGGATGCGCGCGGCCCGCTGGCCCCGCACCACGCACCCCAGGGGCTCGATGAAGACGGCCTCCTCGTCCGACACCTCATCCGGCAATTTGAAGGCGCCCACCCGCACGTTGATCGCGGGGACCCGGATGAACTCGGCGAAGCCGCCCGGGTCGAAGTTGGTCGCGTGCAGGGTGGGGCAGGCCGTGTGGTCCCCCATCAGGCAGCGGCGGCAGCGGTTGCAGGGCACGTGGTGGGAGACGAAGACGCGGTCTCCCTTCTTCCAGCCCTCCACGCCCGGGCCCAGCCCGGCGACCTCGCCCGCCACCTCGTGGCCCAGGACGCAGGGGGCCCGCTTCACGCGGTACCACTCCATCACGTCGCTGCCGCAGATGCCGCTGGCCACCGTCCGCATGAGGAACTCGCCCGGCCCGGGGCGGGGGACGGGCATCTCCTCGATCCGCACGTCGTCGTTGCGGCGGTAGACCGCGGCCCGCATGGCGGCGGGGACGCTCATGCGCGCCCCCGGGCGGCCGGAACGCCGTTCCGCGCCAGCTCCTCGAAGAGGCCGAGGGCCTCCCGGGGGCCCAGCCCCTTGTGGACGATGGCGCGCACCGCCTGGATCATGGCGGCGGGGTGCGCGCTCTGGAAGATGTTGCGCCCCATGTCCACCCCCGCCGCGCCCGACTGCATGGCCTGGTGGCAGAACTCGAGGGCCTCCCGCTCGGGGATCTTCTTCCCGCCCGCGATGACGATG
>MGDP01000165.1 GCA_001790955.1 Candidatus Tectomicrobia bacterium RIFCSPLOWO2_12_FULL_69_37 | reverse complement strand
TGGAGCTCGTCACCTGGAGGAACTCCAGGTGGTAGGAGCTGTCGCCCTGGCCCGCCCGCTCCTCCTGGAGGAGGGCGACGAGGTCCTCGTCGTAGACCTCCTTCTTCTTGTCGGCCAGGTCGGTGAAGCGGGGGTAGATGGCCGAGACCTCCTCCTTCGTCATCTTGAAGCCAAGCTGCTCGTAGCGGCTGCGCAGCCCCGCCCGGCCCGAGTGCTTCCCGAGCACGAGGGAGTTGGAGGGCCGGCCCACCGACTTGGGCGTCATGATCTCGTAGGTGATGGCCTTGGAGAGCACCCCGTGCTGGTGGATGCCCGCCTCGTGGGCGAAGGCGTTCTTGCCCACGATGGCCTTGTTCGGCTGGACGGGCACCCCCGTCATCGAGGTCAGGAGCCGGCTCGCGGGGTAGATCTCCCGCGTGCGGACGCCGGTGGCGAAGGGCAGCGCGTCCCCCCGCGTGTGGAGGGCCATCACGACCTCCTCAAGGGAGGCGTTCCCCGCCCGCTCCCCGATGCCGTTGATGGTGCACTCGACCTGGCGCACCCCGCTCTCGACCGCCACCAGGCTGTTGGCCACGGCGAGGCCCAGGTCGTTGTGGCAGTGGGCGCTGAAGATCACCTCGTCGTAGGCGGGCACCTTCTCGAAGATGTGCTCCCAGAAGCGGCGGAACTCGCTCGGCACGATGTAGCCCACGGTGTCGGGCAGGTTGATGGTCGTGGCCCCCTCGCCGATGGCGATCCTGACCGCCTCGGCGAGGAAGTCCCAGTCCGAGCGGGTGGCGTCCTCGGCGCTCCACTCGATGTCCCGGCAGAGCTTGCGGGCGTAACGGACGGAGGCCGCCCGCGTGGCGCACGGCGTCCCAGCAGCGGTCGATGTCCCCGCGCGAGGAGCGCGAGAGGCCCGCCACGATGAGCTTCTTGACCGTCTTGGCCACGTCCCGAACCGCCTCGAACTCGTCGTTCGACGCGATGGGGAAGCCGGCCTCGATGATATCCACCCCCAGCTTCTCCAGCTGGAGGGCCATCTGGACCTTCTGGAAGCGGTCCATGCTGCATCCGGGGGACTGCTCGCCGTCCCGGAGGGTGGTGTCGAAGATTCGCACGCGGGAGGAAACGGAGGCCCCTTTCGAAGAGGCCGCTTGAGGTGCGGCAGCACGTCTCGGCATGAATCACAAGCTCCTAGGGAGAAGGTCTTTGGCTTGGCCCGCCGGGCTCCCCCCCTTCGTTCTCCCGTGGGGGGCTTCACCGCCCGGCCGGCACCATTCCGTCCTGGCTCCTAGGCTGCCAGCGACTGTCGGGGCACTGCGGCCGCGCCCCTGGCCCTCCCTTGGGTTGGATTCCACCGGTGCATGGGATGCGGCTCCTTCAAAAAAAGCCCCTTTCCGCAACAAAAAACGCGCGGGAATCCGCCCGCACGCCCCATCTTATCGTCCAAGCGCCCCCCGAGGTCAAGCCCCGCCGGAAAAATCGGCGGAAAACGGCTCCCCCGCGGGCGCTATTGGGCGCTCTGGCCCCCGTCCACCGTGAGGACCGCCCCCGTCATGAAGCTCGAGGCCTCGCTCGCCAGGAACACCACCGCCCCCGCCAGCTCGGGGGGCTGGCCCAGGCGGCCCATGGGGATGTGGTTGCGGACCATCCGCTCGCCCGCCTCGGTGGAGAAGTGCCCGCGGTTGATGTCGGTGAGGAAGTAGCCCGGGGCCAGCGCGTTCACCCGCACCCCGTGGCGGGCCCATTCGAGGGCGAGCGTCTTCGTGAGCTGGATGAGCCCCCCCTTGCTCGCCGAGTAGGCCGCGAGCATCCGCACCCCGATCATGCCGGCCACCGAGGCCACGTTCACGACGGCCCCGCGCTTGCGCTCGATCATCCCCCGGCCCGCCGCCTGGCACATGAGGAAGGCGCCGCTCAGGTTGGTCGCCATCACCTCCTCCCAGCGATCGAGGGGCAGCTCCGCGGCCCAGCCCTCCCCGCTCACCCCGCTGTTGTTCACCAGGATGTCCAGCGGCCCGAGGGTGGACTCGGTTTCGGCCACCGCCCGTGTAACATCGGCGGGATTCGTAAGGTCGAACTCAACCACCGCCGCGCGGCGCCCCAGAGCGCGGATCGCCGCCGCCGTCTCCTCCAGCTTCTCCCGCCGCCGGGCGGCGACGGCCACGTCGGCCCCCGCCTCGGCCAGGGCCAGGGCCATGACGCGCCCGAGGCCCGTCCCTCCGCCCGTGACGAGCGCGGTCTTGCCAGTCAAATCAAACATCTGGAGCAAGAGCCGCCCTCCTCACGCCGCGGGATTCTCGTTTTGCGCCCCCGGCCGTTCACACAGGCTTCGTGGAGAACCTGTGGAAAAGTCTGTGTCTGGCCCCGCTAAGCCCCCCAAAATGCGCCACTTGGCTTCTCCTGCCCGTTTCCAAGGCAGAGACTTTTTAACGATAAAAATCAATGACTTGGAAAAAATTTTCGCCCCTCCGGGCCTTGAGCTTCCGTCTTCCCCTCTGATTTTTCACAAGTTGGGTGACAGCCGCGTGGCAGTTCCGTCAACGGCGCATGGCAACTGTCGAAGAATGACACAGGCCAATTGGGATCACCTTCACACAAGATTTCCAATTATTCACCGCCTTCCGCCGCCTCGAAGAAGAGGATCACCGTTTCTCCGTAGCGCGCCTCCCTCGCTAGCCGCGCGCCGGGAGGAGCGGCGAGCGCCTCCCCCTTCGGGCACTCGACCGCCGCGCCAAGGCAGAGCGGCGGCCCCTCAAATAAGAGGCCGGCCAGCTCACGGCGCAGGTCAGCATCCTTCCAGGGAGGATCCACGAAAGCCAGATCGAAGGGCGGCTCGCCCTCCCGCCTGAGGCGGCCGAGCTCCTTCCGCGCGTCCCCGCGGCGGACCCTAAGCCCCCGGGCCAGCCCCAGGCGCGCCCCCTCTGACTCGATCTGGCGGCACAGCGCCGGGTCGCGCTCGATCGCCACCGCCTCGGCCGCGCCCCGGCTGAGGGCCTCCAGCGCGACCGCCCCGCTCCCCGCGCACACGTCGAGGAGGCGGAGGCCGTCCAGGCTCTGGCCCCAGATGTTGAAGAGCGCCTCGCGCACCCGGTCTCCCGTGGGCCGGGCCTTCTCCCCCGGGGGGGAGGCCAGGCGGCGGCCCCGGGCCCGGCCGCCGATGATGCGCATCCCGGCGGCCCCCTAGAGGCGCTCGAAGTGGGCCAGGTCGCTGAACTGCCCGTAGCGGGAGTGCACCTCCGCCGCCGTCAGCGACCGCATCCGGTCGTAGCTGAAGGACTCCACGTTGAAGGAGGCCATCACGCTCCCGTAGATGACGGCCCGGCGGAAGCCCGCGTGGCTGAGGTCGCCGGTCGAGGCCAGGTAGCCCATCAGGCCCCCGGCGAAGGTGTCCCCCGCGCCGGTCGGGTCGTAGATGTTCTCGAGAGGGAGCCCCGGGGCCGAGAAGATGGTGTCGTTCTGGAAGAGGAGGGCGCCGTACTCCCCCCGCTTGATGACCACCGTCTTGGGCCCCATGGCCATCACCTTGCGGGCGGCCCGCACGATGTTCGACTCCCCGGCCAGCTCCCTCGCCTCGGCCTCGTTGATGACCACCGCGTCCACCCGCCGCAGCGTCTCCAGGAGCTCCTGGCGCTTGCCCTCGATCCAGAAGTTCATGGTGTCGCAGGCGGTGAAGCGGGGGGACTTCACCTGGTCCAGCACCGAGGCCTGGAGCTCGGGGTCGATGTTCGCGAGGAAGAGGTACTCGCTCTCCTGGTAGGCCGGGGGCACCTGGGGCCGGAACGCCTGGAAGACGTTCAGGCGCGTCTCCAGGGTGCGGGCGGTGTTGAGGTCGAAGCCGTACTCCCCCTTCCAGCGGAAGGTTTCCCCGTGGCTGCGCTCGATGCCCGCCAGGTCCACCCCCCGCTCGCCGAGGAAGTTGAGGGTGTCCTCCGGGAAATCCCTCCCGATGACCGCCACCAGCCGGATCCGCGCGAAGAAGCTCGCCGAGATGGAGAAGTAGGTGGCCGAGCCCCCCACCGCCTCCTCGCGCTCGCCGAAGGGGGTCTTGACGGAATCGATCGCCATGGAACCGACAACCAGCAGATTGGACATGTGTTCTTCCCGATAGCCCCGGAGGGGGGGGAGTGGTCAAGCGCGGGCGTCCGGGCGGGACTCTACCGCAAGGCGGGCCGGGGAGAAAGTCCGCGCCGCCCCCTGTTCCTTCCCGGCCCCCGCTTTCTGTTATATGGTGGGGAAGAAACCTCCCCGTGGGCGGCTGTCACTGACAGGATGATCCCCGATGCGAGCCATTTCATACGCCGCCGCGAGCGAACCCGTCCGGCCGGAAGAACTCACCGGGCTGGACTTCCACCGCGACCTAGCGGATCGCTACCTCGCCATCGAGGGGCTGGAGGCCCGCTGGATCCCCATCCACCGCGAGGGCCTCCGGCCGGACAAGGAGACCGCCCTCCGCCTCCACCACCTCCTCTCCCTCACGCGCGCCGTCGAGGAATCCCTCGACTCCGCCTTCCGCGCCGGGCATATCCCCGGCACGGCCTTCTTCGGCCGGGGGAACGAGGCGTCCAGCGTGGGGAGCGCCGCCTGCCTCCGCGACGAGGAGTGGCTCGTCCCCATGCACCGCAACTGCGGGGCCCATCTGGCCAAGGGCCATCCCCCCTACAGCATCATGGCCCACTTCTTCGGGCGCGCGGACGGCCCCTCCCAGGGCCGGGACGGCAACTTCCACGTGGGCTACCGGCCCAAGCGGATCACCCAGCTCATCAGCCACATCGGCACCATGGTGCCCATCGCGGCGGGCGTGGCCTGGTCGGCCAAGGTCCGGCGGAACGGCCAGGCCGTCCTCACCCACATCGGGGACGGCGGCACCAGCACGGGCGACTTCCACGAGGCCATGAACTTCGCCGCCGTCCAGAAGCTCCCCCTCGTCGTGGTGATCGACAACAACCAGTACGCCTACAAGACCCCCCCCTCCGATCAGTACGCCTGCCCCACCCTGGCCCTGCGCGCGCCGGGCTACGGGATGCCGGGCTTCCTGATCGACGGGACGGACGTGCTCGTGGTGCGCGAGGTCGTCTCCCAGGCCCTCGACCGCGCCCGGAGGGGCGGCGGCCCCGCCCTCATCGAGAGCGTCAGCATGCGCCTGAGCGGGCACTCAGTCTACGACCGCTACGCCGACTACGCGGACATGGAGAAGCTCAAGCTCTGGGAGCGGGAGCGCGACCCCGTCAAGCGCTACGACCAGTTCCTGGTCGAGTACGAGGTGCTGACCCCCGAGGAGATCGCCGCCTCCCACGCCCGGGCCCGGGCGGAGGCCGAGGCGGCCCGCGACCAGGCCCTCAAGTGCCCCTTCCCCGACCCCGGCAAGGTGGCCGACGGAGTGTTCGCCGAATGAGCCTCATCACCTACCGCGAGGCCCTGAGCGCCGCCCTCTGGGAGGAGATGGAGCGGGACGAGAACGTCTTCCTCATCGGGGAGGACATCGGCCTGGGCGGGGGCGCCTTCTACGTCACCAAGGGCTTCCAGCAGCGCTTCGGCCGCGACCGGGTGGTGGACGCCCCCCTGAGCGAGGCGGGCTTCACCGGGGCCGCCATCGGCGCGGCCCTCACGGGGATGCGGCCCGTGGTCGAGTACCAGTTCGCTGACTTCGTGACCGAGACCTTCAAGATGATCGTGGACTTCGCCGCCGGGAACCACTACCGGAGGATGGGCCCGGTGCCCATCGTCTTCCGCCTGCCCGCGGCGGCGCTGGTGAGCGGGGGGCCCTACCACAGCCAGAACCCGGAGATCTGGTTCTTCGGAACGCCCGGCCTCAAGATCGCCGCTCCGGCCACCGCCTACGACGCCAAGGGGATGCTCAAGCAGGCCATCCGGGACGACAACCCGGTCATCTTCATCGAGTACAAGAAGTTCTACAGCTACCGCCCCGAGGACCTGCCCGCTCCGCTCCGCATCGAGGTCCCCGAGGGGGACTACACCGTGCCCTTCGGCCAGGCGCGCACCCTGCGCGAGGGGGAGGACCTCACCCTGCTCACCTTCGGGACCACCGTCTTGGAGGCCCTGGAGGCCGCCCAGGTCCTGGAGAGCGAGGGGGTCTCGGTCGAGGTCATCGACCTGCGCACCCTCGTCCCCTTGGACAAGGAAGCCATCCTCGCGAGCGTGCGGAAGACGGGGAAGCTCCTCATCCTCCACGAGGCCAGGAAGCGCGGGGGGGTGGGCGGGGAGCTGGCGGCGATCGTGGCCGAGGAGGTCTTCGAGCACCTGGACGCCCCCATCCGCCGCGTGGGGGCGGCCGAGAGCCCCGTCCCCCTGAGCCCGCCCCTGGAGAAGGCCTACCTCCCCAGCACCGCGAAGGTCGTCGAGGCGCTGCGGGAGCTGGCCGCGTTCTAGCCGGAGGCCCGCCATGCCCATCGCCCGCATCCGGATGCCCCGGATGGGCACCAGCGTCCACGAGAGCACCGTGGTCGAGTGGAAGAAGGCGGCGGGCGACCGCGTGGCCAAGGGCGAGGTCCTCCTCTCGGCCGAGAGCGACAAGGTGGAGTTCCAGGTCGAGAGCCCGGCGGACGGCGTCCTGAAGGAAGTCCTCGTCGCCACGGACGCTACCGTCCCCGTGGGCGAGGTGCTCGCCCTGCTGGAGACGGCGGAAGAAGTCCCCGACTCCCAGCCCTCCGGCCCCCCCCAGCAGCCGGCCGGGGACTGGGCGGCGCCCGTGGCCCCGCTTCAGCCCCGGCAGGCGCCCGTGATACCCGCACGCGCGCCCGTCGCCCCGGCGCGGAAGGCCGCTCCCGGCCAGCCGGGCGGGTGGCTCTCCCCCCGCGTCCAGCGCATGGCCACCGAGCGCGGGGTTCCCCTCGGGACGGTGCTCAGCCTCCCCGGCACCGGCGCCGGGGGGCGGGTGACGGCGAGGGACCTGGAGCGCTTCATCCAGGCGGGAGGGGGCGTCCCGCCCGCCGTCGCGCTGCGCTTCCAACCCCTCGCCCAGGAGGGCGAGGCCCGCGAGCGGCGGGAGCCCCTGAGCCGCCTCCGCAAGCGCATCGCCGGGAACCTCGCCCGCTCCGCCGCCATCCCCCAGGCCAGCCTCTGGATGGAGGTGGACATGAGCCGGGTCGCCGCCTGGCGGGAGGCGAACAAGGAGAAGTTCCGGGAGCGTCACGGGGCCGCCCTCAGCTACACCCCCTTCTTCGCCCTGGCCATCCTTCACGCCCTGCGCGACCCCGCCCACGCGCGCCTGAACGCCCGGCTGGAGGAGGATACCCTCCACGTCGCCCGCTACCTCAACCTCGGGGTCGCCGTGGACACCCCCGAGGGCCTCGTGGTGCCCGTCCTGCGGGAGGCCGACCGCCTGGGCTTCGTGGAACTTGTCCGGGCGGCGGACGACCTGGGCGCGCGCGCGCGCGCCGGGAAGCTCGCCCCCGGCGACGTGAAGGGGGGCACCCTCACCCTCACCAACTTCGGGGCCTCGGGGGCCCAGGGGGGCATCCCCCTCCTCAACCCGCCCGAGGTGGCCATCCTGGGGACGGGCATGATCGCGCCGCGGCCGGCCGCCCTCCCCGGCGGGGGGATGGGCGTCCTCCCCCTCATGACGCTCTCGATGTCGTTCGATCACCGGGCGAACGACGGCATGGC
>MGDP01000164.1:31981-32508 GCA_001790955.1 Candidatus Tectomicrobia bacterium RIFCSPLOWO2_12_FULL_69_37 | reverse complement strand
GCAGCCCAGACGATAGTCATAAGAGCTGTGTAGTAACTCAACCAGCGCCAAAAACCGAAGCCTTCATAGTTACGTGCCGCACGGAAGATGGAAACCGCAGCGAATATTCTATAGCCGGTGATTGGTCCATAGATTAACCAGTAGGACAAACGAACATTCTTCGGGTCAACAATGCCTCCTTCGATAATGCCTCCTACGAAGGCGCCCGCGCCAACGCTGACAACCGTTAATCCACCAACGCCCATGGCCCAATAAGTAAGCCACAGAGGCAGTTCTCCTCGCCAACAACGAGCGAAAAAATTAAGTACATTGCCAGAAATCGGTATGTTGCGTCCTTTTTCCTTTGCTATCAGATTCTCGTTTTCCATCACTTCTTAAAGGCCTCGACGATGAGGGAGAGCCCCATCCCGCCCCCGATGCAGGCCCCGGCCAGGCCGTAGCCCCCGCCCCGGCGGCGGAGCTCGTGGAGGAGGGTGAGGGTCAGCCGCGCCCCGCTCGCCCCGACCGGGTGGCCGATGGCGATGGCC